>NZ_CP095732.1:2564285-2884642 GCF_020447305.1 Abyssibius alkaniclasticus
GCCCGCTGGTGGCCAGAAATTCATAGCCCGGATGGATGAAGATATCGGTCTCACCCTGCCACGGCGCAACAACGCCCTTGGCGGTGGCCGCAGATTCGATAAGCCGCAGCGCGGTCGTGCCCACCGGAATTACGCGCCGCCCCTCGGCATGGGCGCGGGTGATGGCATCGGCGGACGCGACCGAGATTTCACCCCATTCGGCGTGCATCTTGTGGCTGGCAATGTCATCGACCTTCACCGGCAAGAACGTGCCCGCGCCCACATGCAGGGTGACACGGGTGCTTTCAACACCCTTTGCGGCAAGCGCGCCAAGTAATGCAGCATCGAAATGAAGCGAGGCTGTGGGCGCCGCCACGGCACCGGGGCGGCTGGCGAATACGGTTTGGTAATCGGCCCGGTCGGCCGCATCGGCGGCGCGGCGGCTGGCAATATAGGGCGGCAGGGGCATATCGCCCGCAGCCTCAATCGCGGCATCAAGTGCTTTGCCGGTTTGATTGAAGCGCAGTTCAACCTCTCCCTGGTCGCGGGCGGTAACTTCGGCGGCCAACCCTTGCGCAAACTCTACCCTGTCGCCCAGTTTCAGCCGTTTGGCGGGGCGGGCGAGCGCGCGCCAATGGTCGGCGCCCAGCCGGGTGATGAGGTTAAAGCCCACCTGTGCGCGGCCCGAACCATCGGATGTTGCGCGCAGGCGTGTGCCAGCCAGATAGGCCGCCAGCACCCTGGTGTCGTTGAACACCAGCAAATCACCCTTTCGCAGAAAGGTGCCAAGCGCGTGAACATGGCTGTCTTCCATGCGTTTTGGCCCGGCGACCAGCAGCCGCGAGGCCGGGCGGGGCTGGGCGGGGCGCAATGCGATCAGCGCCTCGGGCAGGTCAAAATCAAAATCATCGGTGCGCATCGCAGCCCTCGTTGTTGCTGCCCCAATAACGAGGATTGCCGCCCAACAAAACCCCTTGTTTGTGTTTGGCGATTATGCTCTGGCAGGGATATGCCGATAAGCCTGCACAGCCCCTGCCCCGCCTTCGATTTGCCCGTAACGCCGGGCGAAACCCTTGGCAATTCCGCCTTGCTTGGTGCGCCCTTCGTGCTGTTTTTGTATCCGCGCGACAATACCAGCACCTGCACCACCGAGGCGCTGGCCTTTGCCGCTGCCCTTCCGGCATTTGCGGCCCAAAACTGCCGTGTGATCGGCTGTTCGGCCGATAGCATTGCCAGCCACAAGAAGTTCCAGGCCAGGCACGGTTTTGACCTGCCCCTGCTGTCGGACCCTGATCGCCTGCTAATAGAGCCGCTTGGCGCCTGGGTTTTGAAAAAGCTTTACGGTCGCGACTATATGGGCATTCAGCGTTCGACCTTTTTGTTTGATGCACGGGGCAGGCTGCAAGCCGAATGGCGCAATATCCGCGTTAAAGGCCATGTCGAGACGGTGTTGGCCGCGCTCTAGCTCGGCGGCGGTTCCCTGCCGAAACGCCGCGTATCGGCGAAAAATCATTGCGAAAGCGGGCCAAAATCCCTATCGCTAAGCGCGACAGTGTATAACAAGCCCATCAGGGCGAATTATCTAGGGCACCTAACCTATGGCAAAATCAGACCCGGCGAATCGCAAACCGGGTTTTCTGGCGCGGCATCTGCCGGCAATGACGGTGACATTCAGCGATGTGCATGGCGTGCGCCAGCATCGCTTTTCGCCGTTTGGCCGGCTTTTGCTTGGCGGCGCTGTGCTGACAGCGGTTGCCTGGAC
Source organism: Abyssibius alkaniclasticus (assembly GCF_020447305.1). Lineage (NCBI taxonomy): Bacteria > Pseudomonadati > Pseudomonadota > Alphaproteobacteria > Rhodobacterales > Paracoccaceae > Abyssibius > Abyssibius alkaniclasticus. The sequence continues at coordinate 2,566,027 of NZ_CP095732.1, forward strand.
AACCATTGCCACCACCACGCTGCTGCTCAACGGAAGTGATGATGCAGCACCTGTGTCCGAAGCCCAGGCCCTGCGCACCGCCTATGAGGCCCGGCTTGCCGATCTGATGGCCGAGCGCGATGCCTTGCGCGAGCAGCTTTCAACCCGCGCATCGCGGCTGAGCGAGGCCGAAGATTCGCTGCTGCGCCAACAGCAGGAAATCATGACCCTGTCGGCAGCGGTATCCGAACAGGGCCAGCGCGTGACCGTGCTGCGCAACCAGCTTGGCGGGCTGCAATCGGCGCGCGATATGGCCGATAGCGAAGCGCGCGTGCTGTCGCAAAAACTGGCCGTTTTGCAGCTTGTGCTGAACGAAGGGCTGAACGGCGATGCCGAAGTGTCCAGCACGATCGAAACAATCGCCAGTGCCCTGGCAGAAACCGCGGCGCGGCGCGATGAATTCGCCGCCGAAGCTACCGCGCTGAGCGAGCGGATCGCGCAGATCGAGCTGGAACAGGAGCTGGCCCGCCAGCGCCAGGAACGGATGTTCGGCCAGCTTGAAGGCGCAATCGAGCTAACACTTGTGCCGCTTGAAAACGTGCTGAAACGCATCGGGCTGGATGTTGACCAGATATTGGACTCGGTGAAGCGCAACTATTCCGGCACGGGCGGGCTTTCGTCTGAATTTGTTGCGGCCGCGCCCGATGGCACCGGCAATGACCCGCTTGCGCTGCGCGTTTCATCCGTTTTGGAGCAGTTGGACCGGCTTGCCATGCTCAACATTGCCGTCAACACATCGCCGCTAGGCGAGCCGGTTGGCGGCAGTTATCGTTTGTCGTCGAGCTTTGGAATGCGCTCTGGCCGAATGCATCGTGGCCTCGACATGGCCGGCCCGACCGAGACAGCGGTGATCGCCCCTGCCGATGGGGTGGTAAGTTTTGCCGGAGTCCAGAACGGGTTTGGCAATCTGATTAAAATACGTCACGAGTTCGGGTATGAAACCTTTTATGCGCATCTGAACTCCATCGATGTGACCGTTGGACAACGTGTCACCCGCGGAGAGCGCATTGGCGGCATGGGCAATACCGGGCGTTCCTCCGGCCCCCATCTGCATTATGAAATTCGGCTCAATGACGAGTCGATAGATCCCATGACATACATAAGGGTAGGACGCGATGTTTTCTAAAACCAAACCAACCGACGGAAACGACAAGCACGAAGCCCCGACGCTGACCACCCCCAGCGCGCCGTCTTCCAACTCGTCATCATCCTCAAGCGCCAGCAGCTCTTCGGCCCCGGCACCAAGCGCCGCGCCCAAGCCAAAACCGGCCCCCTCCATCCTGTCATCCGACCTGATGGTCAAGGGCAACCTGATCACCACGGGTGACATTCAGGTTGAAGGCACGGTTGAAGGCGATATTCGCGCGCATCTGCTGACAATCGGCGAAGGCGCCACCGTCAAGGGCGAAGTGATCGCCGATGATGTGGTCATCAATGGCCGCATTCTGGGCCGGGTGCGCGGGCTGAAAGTGCGGCTTACTGCTTCGGCGCGGGTCGAGGGCGATATCATCCACAAAACAATCGCCATTGAAAGCGGTGCGCATTTTGAAGGCTCGGTGCAGCGCGCCGACGATCCGCTTTCGACTTCGGAAAAATCCAAGGCGCCGGTCAAGGCAACCGCCTGACCCCGGCAGATTTGATTCATGATCGGGCCCCTTTCGGGGCCCTTTTCACAGGCCTTTCAAATAGGCGTCTTCCACAAAATACTGGTAGGAATCGGCATTGCGCACGGCAAGGCCCGGCGTTTCGCGCGCCATTTCGATTGACCTGCCGCGCGTATAGATATTGTCATCGGTCGCGGCCACATTGTCAAAATGCGAAAGCTCATGCACCATTGTGCCCGCCATTGTGCCAACCCGGTTGAAGCCCGCACGGTTCTTGTCGCCCGAAAGCTGTGGCAGGTTGAAGAAATTGTTGCAAATATTGATCTGGAACGGCCGGTCGGGCCAGACATTGGCATAGACCGAGCCGGAACAGCCATCTTGCAAGGGGCGCGCGCAGTTTACCCGCAGAATGCTTTCATCCAGCACTTCCTTGATGGCGGCAAGGCTGCGGCGCACATCATTGGCGCGCGACGTATCCCAATGGCCGAACCACCGCTGATAGATCGTGCTTTCGGGGTGAACCGCCGTTGTCGCAATGCTGACTGCGTTGCGCGCGTTCGACATGGCCTTTTGAATGGCGCCAATTTGCGCGGGGTTGCAGTTTACAAATTCGGCGCGCGCCGGGATGGCTGTGAGAAACAGAATTGCTGTAAAAATCAGGAATCGCATAAGTCACCTCTTACCTGTCGCGCAAGTCTGCCCGAAACGGGGAATGAGGCAAGTCAATCTTTCGCGCCTTGGCTGAAATCAGTCCAGCGCCTCGGCCTCGCCGCGCGATTTTCCCGAAAGGTTTTGCGCAAGCGTAGCCGCCATGAACGGGGTCAGGTCGCCATCCAGCACGCCCTGCGTATCGGATGTTTCATGCCGCGTGCGCAGATCTTTCACCATCTGATAGGGCTGTAGCACGTAGGAGCGGATCTGGTTGCCCCAGCCCGCATCGCCCTTGGCTTCATGCGCATCGGTAATGGCCTGGTTGCGGCGGCGCAGCTCCATTTCATAAAGCCGCGATTTCAGCGCCGCCCAGCAGTTTGCCCGGTTCTGGTGCTGCGATTTTTCCGAGCTTGTCACCACGATATTCGTGGGCAAATGGGTAATACGCACCGCCGAGTCGGTTTTGTTCACATGCTGGCCACCCGCGCCGGATGAACGGAAGGTATCAATCCGCACATCGGATGCGGGAATGTCGATTTCGATATTGTCATCGACCACCGGATAGACCCAGACCGAGGCAAAAGACGTGTGGCGCTTGGCGGCGGAATCAAAGGGCGAGATGCGCACCAGCCGATGCACACCGCTTTCGCTTTTCAGCCAGCCATAGGCGTTATGCCCGGTAATCTGATAGGTGACCGATTTGATGCCCGCTTCCTCGCCAGGGCTTTCGCTGAGCAGTTCAACCTTATAGCCCTGCTTTTCGGCCCAGCGCACATACATGCGCGCCAGAATCGACGCCCAGTCGCAGCTTTCGGTGCCGCCAGCACCGGCATTGACCTCCAGAAACGTGTCATTGCTGTCGGCTTCACCATCGAGCAGCGCCTCCAGTTCCTTTTGCGCGGCAAGTTTTTGCAGGGCGAACACGGCGGCTTCAGCCTCGGCCACCACTTCGGCATCATCCTCGGCCTCGCCAAGTTCGATCATCTCGACATTGTCGGAAAGCTCGCGCACAAGCCCGGCATGGGTTTCCATCGCATCGACCAGCGCCTGGCGTTCGCGCATCAGCTTCTGGGCGCGGGCCTGATCGTTCCAGAAATCCGGCGCTTCGGACATGGCGTTGAACTCTTCCAGCCGGTGCTGGGCGGTTTCCACGTTCAACCGCTGCGCCAGAAGCGCAATGGATTTTTCGATTTCCTCAACGGCGGTAACAACTTCGGCGCGCATATTCTGCCCATGTCTTAATGTGTGTGGCGGTCATAGCAACGCGCCGGAACGGGGGCAAGGGGCAGCTAGTAAAGCCCGCCCGATGACAGCCCGCCGAATGTGGGTGCGGGCGGCAGCACGGTTTCCTGCCCGTCGATGATGACCGTTTCGCCGGTTTCGTTTTCGCCGCGGCCATAGATCAGCAGATCGCGCCCCATCGCAAAGCCGCCATCGACAAAATCGCCATAGGCGCCATAGGCGGGTTCCTCGCCGTCGCGGAACAGTTCTGTCACGACATATTCGCCGGTCGCATCATCGGGCAAACGCTCGCCGGTAAACCGGTCGATGCGCACAAAACGCGTGCCCGCGGGCACCGGGTATTCGTAAGAGCCATGATTCTCCATCATCGTGCGGAAAAACGCGGCGAACATATTGCCACACAGCGCGCCGCCCGATGCGCCAGGCCCCAGCGAGGTGGGGTTGTCATAGCCCATGTAGCAACCCGCCGCGATGCGCGGGGTAAAGCCGATGAACCAGGCATCCTTGGCGTCATTCGTGGTGCCGGTCTTGCCTGAAATGGGCACGCCAAGCCGCCCGACCGAACTGGCCGCCGTGCCGTTGGCAACAACACCGCGCATCATCGAGGCCAGTTGATAGGCGGTTACCGGGTCCATGATCTGGGTGGTGTTGCTGGCGATATATGGCTCGATCTCCGGGGTCAGATCCTCAAAACAGCCATAGCACTGGCGCTGGTCATGCCGGTAGATCGTATTGCCAAACCGGTCTTGCACGCGGTCAACCATTGTTGGTTCCACCCGGCGGCCGCCATTGGCAAACATCGCATAGGCGGTGACCATTTTGTAAAGCGTGGTTTCACCCGCCCCCAATGCATAGGACAATTGCTCGGGCATATCATCGTAAACGCCAAACCGTTCGGCATAGGCGGCAACGACATCCATGCCGATATCCTGCGCAACGCGCACGGTCATCAGGTTGCGCGAATACTCGATTCCGGTGCGCAAGGGCGCGGGGCCATAGAATTTGCGGCTGGCATTCTGCGGCCGCCAAATTCCATCACCCGTGCGCACTTCGATCGGTGCATCAACCACAATGCTGGCCGGGGTATAGCCATTGTCGAGCGCGGCCGCATAGATAAAGGGTTTGAAGGCAGAGCCCGGCTGGCGCTGCGCCTGGGTGGCGCGGTTGAACACGCTGGCCTGATAGGAAAATCCGCCCTGCATGGCCAGAACCCGGCCTGTTTGCGGGTCCATCGCCATGAACGCGCCCTGAATGGCGGGAATCTGGCGCAGCGACCAGCGTTCAAACACCCCGTCATTCGTTGTGATGGCCTTGACCATCACAACATCGCCCAAAGCCCAGATATCCGAGGCGGCCGAGGGGCGCGCGCCGGGGCGGCCATCCGATGTGGGGCGCCGCGCCCAGCGGCTGTCATCCACCGTCAGAAACTGGCCGTCGCCATCATCTGGAACACCTTCGATGCCGATACGCGCCGAATTGTCGCCCACCTGCAACACAACGGCCAGTGACCAGCCGGCAATATCGCGCGGCAGTTGCAATTCGGCCAGAGCGGCGCGCCAGGTCGGCTCATCGACCAGTTGCTCCTGAGGGATATTGGCCATCGGCCCCCAATAGATTTCGAGTTCGCGATCATATTCTTCCAGCCGGTCGCGCAGTGCCTGTGCAGCCGAGGCCTGCAATACAGGGTCGACCGTGGCGCGAATGGTCAGCCCGCCGCCGAAAAGCTGCTCATCGCCGATCGTGCCGGAAAGCTGGCGGCGGATCTCATCGGTGAAATAGCTGCGCGGCGGAATGGTTTCGCGCACCGAAACCAGTTGCCCGCCCTGCACCGTGTCAAGCGGGTCGGCCAATGCGGTGTCATATTCCTCTTGCGTGATATAGCCGTTCTGAAACATCTCACGCAGCACGAAAGCCCGCCGCTCCAAAGCGCGTTCGCGGTTGCGCACGGGGTGATAGTCATTCGGGTCTTTCAGATGGATCGCCAGAAAGGCGGCCTGGGCGATCGACAATTCTTCCAGCGGCAGGCCGAAATAGTTTTGCGCCGCCGCCGTAACCCCATAGGAATTGGCGCCCAGAAAGACATCATTCATGTAAAGCGCCAGAATCTGGTCTTTGGAAAGCGTCTGTTCCACCCGGTAGGCAAGGATGATCTCGCGGATCTTGCGCTCGATCTCGCGGCTGCCATCAAGCAGAAAGTTCTTCATGACCTGCTGGGTAATGGTCGAAGCGCCGCGCACATTTTCCCCGCGCGAGCGCACAGCCTCGACCAGAGCTGCCAGCATCCCGCGGGCATCAAAGCCCTGATGCTCGTAAAAATTCTTGTCCTCGGCGCTGATGAAGGCCCATTTCACGACATCGGGAATTTCATCAGCAGGCGTGAAGATGCGGCGTTCCCGCACGAATTCATCAAGAATGCGCCCATCGGATGAATAGACACGGCTCAGCGTGGCGGGGTTGTAGTTGCGCAGTGTTTCGGTATCGGGCAGATCGCGCGAATAGGCCGAAAAGACCCAGGCGATGCTTAGCACCGCCATAAGCGCGCCCAATGACAACCAGGCGAATATGAACCCTAAAAACCGCACGCTACGTCCTTTTCCAAATTGGCATTTTATAGGCTTCTGCGCCGCCAAGGCCAAGCGGAATGCGCAGCAGGGCCGCTAGTTTCGCATTAGAGCGCGGGTTTCCGCCATTTGCACGAACCAGGCATCAAGCGTGGCGATGATCTGAGCGTTGAGTGCAGCGCGCCATGTTTCGGACTGCATGTCTTCCAGATCCCCCGGTGTCGACATGAACCCAAGCTCAAGAAGCACCGAAGGAATGTCCGGGGCTTTCAGCACCCTGAACCCCGCCCAGCGGTGGCGCGATTTTGCACCGCTATCCAGCACCGCCAGCAGGCTGTCAGACAGCATCGCACCCAGGTTCTCCGATAGGAGATTGGTTTCGCGTTGCGCCATATCGACCAGAATTTCGGCAATCAGATCTTCTTCGCCATCCAGATCTATCCCGGCCAACAGGTCGGCGCGGTTTTCAAACTCGACAATCGCGGCGGTTTCGGCATCCGATGCTTCATCGGACAGGTTGTAAACGCTGGTGCCGCGTGCGCGCCCGCGCTCGGCTGTATTGGCATGAAGCGACAAAAGCACATGCGCACCCGCCGCGCGCGCAAGGCGCACGCGGTCGCGCAAAGACACAAATGTATCGGTCTCGCGAATCATGGCCACGCGATACCGGCCCGTGGCCAGCAGGGCAGTTCGCAATTCCTGCGCAACAACCAGGGTCAGGTCTTTTTCCAAAACATAGCCACGAATGGCGCCGGGGTCGACACCACCATGCCCGGCATCTATGGCCACAATCGGCAATCCCGCCTCGCCCTGAATATCCAGCGGGGTATTGACCTGCCATTCAACACCGGCGGGCGCGCCCGCCTGCGCGGCAAAGGCGCTGGCGGAAACCGGGCTCAGGCGCAAGTGCAAGCTGTTGGTCGTGGTGTCAAATTCAACCTCGCTCAGCGCAAGCGGCTGGTTCAGATCAAAGACCAGCCGCGACCAGTCGCGCGTGAATTGCCCAAATCGCAGCGCCTGCAATGCGGGGGTATCGGCCACAATATCAGGAGTAAGCCCGTTCCAGTCGAGCGTTGGAAAATCGACCACCAGGCGCCAGGGATCATCCAGCGTGAACACCCGAAACGGGCTTGGCTCATCGAGCGCGATCGCCGCGACCACCCCGAACCCATCGGCCACGAATTTCGTTTCGCCGGGGATTATGCGCACCTGCGCCGGGCTTTGGGCATGTAATGCGCCCGAAATCAGCAAGGCAAACAGCGCGATCCGTGCCAGAAAAGGTTGGAAAATTTTCTTCATGCCCGACGAATAAAGCCCCGACCCCATGAAGACAATCAGAATTCGATTGAATCTGCCCTGCCACCCCGACTATGTTGGGCTATCCACCTAACCCGTGGCCAAAACAGTTTCGCCGGACCGCGTGGCGATTGCACAACTCGCAATTTTGAACGTCCCCAGTCCGACAGGCGCCCATGCGCCAGATCACTCCCTGTAACTCAGGGTCACATTTTGGCACCGCTGACAACGGTGCTGGAGAAAACAACCGCGATGAAACGCGACGGACATATGCAGGCCCAGTTACCGCAAAGTTTTTGCGGCCGGTCGCATTATGCGCCACAGCGCCAATCTGCCCCATCCCACGCAGCACCCCCCGGTCAGCGCCAGTCTGGCGCCCTGCGGCTGTTTGCGTTCAGAAAGCCAACATGTCTAAAAAGATGCTTATTGATGCCACCCACGCCGAGGAAACGCGCGTTGTGGTGGTCGACGGAAACAAAGTTGAAGATTTCGATTTTGAGTCTGTAAACAAACGCCAGCTTGCCGGAAATATCTATCTAGCCAAGGTCACGCGGGTCGAACCCTCGTTGCAGGCGGCCTTTGTCGAATATGGCGGCAACCGGCACGGGTTTCTGGCCTTTTCCGAAGTTCACCCCGATTATTACCAAATTCCGCAAGCCGACCGTAAGGCGCTGCTTGAAGAAGAGGCCCGCGCCGCGCGTGAGGTCGAATCCGAGGAAGAGGAAAAGCCGAAACCGCGCAGCCGCACGCGCCGTCGTGGCGGCAAGAAGCGCGACGAGGCACAGCAGGCCGATGCCCAGCAAAACGAAACTGCTGACAGCGACGAGGGCGCTGCCCAGGGCGACGCTGGCGATGTGAACGCCACGCAGCCGCTGGAAGATGGCGCGCCCGCACAGGCCGATGAAACGGTCAGCGAACCGGCGGATATTGACGCAGATGCCGGCACCGGCCTGGTCGACAGCGATGATGACGGCAACGGCGACGAGGACGGCGACGACCATCCGCAACTTGTTGAAACCCCCGAAGGCCGCAACCGCCGCCGCAAGCCCGCGCAAAAGCGTGGTGACTCTGAGCAGGCTGATGACGAATACGAAACCGTTGGCGCGGATGATGTGGCCGAAGAGGTTGCCCCGCGCCGTGCGCCCCGCCACCGCCGCTACAAAATTCAGGAAGTGATCAAGGTGCGCCAGATCATGCTGATTCAGGTGGTCAAGGAAGAGCGCGGCAACAAGGGCGCTGCCGTTACCACCTACCTGTCGCTGGCCGGCCGCTACTGCGTGTTAATGCCCAATACCGCGCGTGGCGGTGGCATCAGCCGCAAGATCACCAATATCTCTGACCGCAAGAAGCTGAAAGAAATCGCCGCCGAAATTCAGGTGCCGAACGGCGCCGGGCTGATCATCCGCACGGCGGGCAGCCAGCGCACCAAGGCCGAGATCAAGCGCGATTACGAATATCTGCTGCGCCAATGGGAGCAGATTCGCGACCTCACGCTCAAATCTATGGCCCCGGCCCCGATTTACGAGGAAGGCAGCCTGATCAAACGTTCGATTCGCGACCTCTATAACCGCGATATCGACGAGATCTGGGTCGATGGCGAGGAAGGCTATCGCGAAGCCAAGGACTACATGAAAATGCTCATGCCGTCGCACGCCAAAAACGTGAAACGGTATGACGAATCATTGCCGCTTTTTGCGCGCTATCAGGTGGAAAACTACCTGTCGGCCATGTTCAACCCGACCGTGCAGCTCAAATCGGGCGGCTATATCGTTATCGGCATCACCGAAGCACTGGTCGCGATCGACGTGAACTCGGGCCGTTCAACGCGCGAGGGTTCCATCGAGGAAACCGCGCTGAAAACCAACCTTGAGGCCGCCGAAGAAGTTGCGCATCAGCTCAAGCTGCGCGACCTTGCCGGGCTGATCGTGATTGACTTCATCGACATGGAAGACCGCCGCAACAATCTGGCGGTTGAAAAGAAGATGAAGGACAAGCTGAAGAACGACCGCGCGCGCATTCAGGTGGGCCGCATTTCGGGCTTTGGCCTGATGGAGATGAGCCGCCAGCGCCTGCGCCCCGGCATGATCGAGGCCACCACCCAGCCCTGCCCGCATTGCCACGGCACCGGCATTACACGTTCCAACGACTCGATGGCGCTGGCCATTTTGCGCGAGCTGGAAGAGGAAGGCGTGCGCAAACGCGCCCGCGAGGTGCTGGTGACAGCGCCGGTGGAGGTGGCCAACTACCTGCTGAACGCCAAGCGCGAGCATGTGACCACGGTTGAAACCCGCTTTGGCCTGTCGGTGCGGATCGAGGCCGATGCCAGCCTGATCAGCCCGGAATACCGTGTCGAGCGGTTCAAAACCACCACCCGCCCGGTGGTCGAGGTTGAAACCGTGTCCTTTACCTCGGTCGCAGCACCGGATGTTGAAGAAGACCGCAGCGCAGATGAGGCCCAGGCCGCGCCCGCGCCCGTTCCTGCCGATCCCGATGATGATGCACCGCGCAAAAAGCGCCGTCGGCGGCGGCGGCGCGGTGGCAAGGGCCGCAATGGTGAGGATGGCAGCAACGAGGCCGAGGCAAGTGTTGCAGCCGATGGCGAAAAGGCCGCCGACCCTGCACCGGAAGCAGAACCTGCCCCCCAGGACGATGCGCCCGCCGCACAGCCTGACACCGAAGCCGCACCGGAAACCAAGGCCAGAAAGCCGCGCGCCCGCAAGCCGCGTGCCAGCAAAAAAGACGCTGATGCAGCCAAGCTAAAGGAAGCCGCCGCCGAAACGCCGCAGGAAACAACGGAGGTCGCAGACGCACCTGCTGTTGCACCACCCGAACCGGATGAAGCACCCGAACCGGATGCAGCACCCGAAGCAGCGCGCAAACCGGCGCGCAAACGCGCCAAAGCATCGGCCATCGTTCAGGCGGTTATTGCCGACCCTGCCCCAAAGGCAGAACCGGCAGCCGATACCACCGCCGAACCCGACGCCCCGCGCAAGCGCGGCTGGTGGTCGCGCGCGGTTGGCAAATAGGCCGAAAACGCCGAACCTTTCCGGTTTGCACCGGGAAGGTTCCTGCCGCTGCTGCTATTGCCCATGTTGATTAACTGGTAGAAAATGGCATGGTTAGCGCCTAGCTCCCGGCCCGCATCGGGGCCAAAACCGACACTGAATAAGGATATCTCCATGCGCCGCCTTCTCATCACCCTTTCGCTTTGCCTGTTCGGGCTGAATGCAAACGCTCAGAATTTCAGCGACATGACCCCGGACCAGCGCACAGCCTTTGGCGAGGCAGTGCGCAGCTATCTTCTGGAAAATCCCGAAGTTGTGATGGAGGCCGTGGCGATCTTGCAAGAGCGTGAAAGCCAGGCCGCCGTGAACAACGACCGCGAATTGGCGCTGCGCTACCAAAGCCAGCTCAACGATGATGGCTATTCCTTTGTCGGCGGCAATCCTGATGGCACCATCAATCTGGTCGAATTCATCGACTATCGTTGCGGCTACTGCCGCCGCGCCCATGCAGAAGTGCGCGCGCTGGTCGCGGCCAATGACGATATTCGCTATGTCATCAAGGAATTCCCGATTCTGGGCGAAGACAGCGTCGTTGCCTCGCGCGCGGCGCTTGCCGTGTTGGTGAATGATGGCGAAGAGGTCTATTACAAAATGAACGATCTGCTCATGACATTTGAAGGCCCCTATAACGATGCGACCCTGGAAGACATGGCGCTTGAAGCCGGCGCCGACCCGGTGCGCATGGCCGAGCTTATGAATACCCCGCTGATTACCGACATGATTGCCAATAACCGCGCCCTTGCACAGCGTATCCAGATCACCGGCACGCCAACCTTTGTGTTCGGAAACCAGATGGTGCGCGGCTATGTCAGCCCCGATGTGATGAACGCCTTGCTGGAAGATGCGCGCGATGCGCTCCCCCAGCAATAGAAGCGCACTTTTCATGGCGGCCCGCGACGCGTATAAAGGCCGCAGAACACGACAGCCAGCCCGCTGGCCCATAAAATTGAGGGATAGATGAGCGATTCCAAGCATGAATCAGATGTGAGCTTTATCAAGGCACTGGCCGAGATGCTGCGCAGCAATGACCTGACCGAGATTGAAGTGCGCCGTGAATATGGCGAGGATGATGTGCTGGATGTGCGCGTTGCCCGCCAGATGCAATCGGCCCCGGTCATGGTGCAGGCACCGGCGGCACCAGCACCCGCCACCGCAGCCGCCAGCCCGGCCCCGGCAAGTGCCGCGCCCGCCGCCGCCGCGCCATCTGACCCGGCCCAACACCCCGGCGCCGTGCCCTCACCGATGGTTGGCACCGCCTATCTGGCGGCGGAACCCGGCAAGCCGAATTTCGTTTCGGTTGGCGACAAGGTGGCCGAAGGCCAGACGATTCTGATTATCGAAGCCATGAAAACCATGAACCAGATTCCCGCGCCGCGTGCTGGCACAATCAAGCGCGTGCTGGTTGATGATGGTGCGCCGGTCGAATTTGGCACCCCGCTTGTGATCATCGAGTAGGTGGCAATGTTCAAGAAAATCCTGATCGCAAATCGCGGCGAGATTGCCCTGCGGGTGGTGCGCGCCTGTCGCGAAATGGGCATCCAGTCGGTTGCCGTGCATTCCACCGCCGATAGCGACGCGATGCATGTGCGCATGGCCGATGAAAGCGTGTGCATCGGCCCGCCAAGCTCGACCCAATCCTACCTGTCGATCCCGAATATCATTTCGGCTTGCGAGATTACCGGCGCGGAAGCAATCCATCCCGGTTACGGTTTTCTGTCGGAAAACGCGAATTTCGTGCAGATCGTCGAGGACCATGACCTGAAGTTCATCGGCCCGACCGCGCAGCATATCCGCATCATGGGCGACAAGATCACCGCCAAGGATACGATGAAAAACCTTGGCGTGCCCTGTGTGCCCGGCTCGGATGGCGGTGTGCCGACCGTTGAGGAAGCCCGCCGCATTGCGGGCGATATGGGCTATCCGGTGATTGTGAAAGCCACCGCCGGTGGTGGCGGGCGCGGCATGAAGGTTGCCAAATCGGCGGCCGATATCGACGTGGCCTTTTCTACGGCACGCTCGGAATCCAAGGCCGCCTTTGGCAATGACGAGGTCTATATCGAGAAATACCTCACCCTGCCCCGCCATATCGAGGTGCAGGTTTTTGGCGATGGCAAAGGCAATGCCGTGCATCTGGGCGAGCGTGATTGTTCGCTGCAACGCCGCCACCAGAAGGTGTTCGAGGAAGCCCCCTCGCCGGCGATCGATGCCGAAACACGCGCGCGCATCGGCAAGACCTGTGCCGACGCTGTGGCCGAAATCGGCTATGCCGGGGCCGGCACGATCGAATTTCTGTATGAGAATGGCGAGTTCTATTTCATTGAAATGAACACCCGCCTGCAGGTCGAACACCCTGTGACCGAAGCGGTATTTGGTGTCGATCTTGTGCGCGAACAAATTCGCGTGGCTGCGGGCCTGCCACTGTCATTCAAACAGGAAGATCTGGTGGTAAAGGGCCATGCCATCGAATGCCGGATCAACGCCGAAAAACTGCCGAATTTCCAGCCCTCGCCCGGCAAGATCGCGCAATATCATGCGCCCGGCGGGCTTGGGGTGCGGATGGACAGCCATTTGTATGACGGCTATACGATTCCACCCTATTATGACAGCCTGATCGGCAAGCTCATCGTGTTTGGGCGTGACCGCCCCGAAGCCCTGGCACGACTCAACCGCGCTTTGGGCGAGTTGATTGTCGATGGCATTCACACCACAACCCCGCTTTTTCACCAGCTTCTGGCCGAACCCGATGTGCAATCGGGGAATTATACCATTCACTGGCTGGAAAAATGGCTGGAGAAACAGGGCGGCTAGGCTGCCATGAAAGACGATATTGAGATCACCCCCGCATTGCTGGTGCAAGCCTATCGTGCGGGGGTATTTCCAATGGCGGAAGATGCCGGTTCCGAGACATTGTTCTGGGTCGACCCACCGGCGCGGGGCATCATTCCGATTGACGGTTTCCATGTCTCACGCAGCCTAAAAAAGCGCATAAGATCAGGGTATTATACGGCATCACGCAACCAATGCTTCAGCAGGGTCATGGCCGAATGCGCCCGGCGCGATGTCACCTGGATCAACCCGCAGATCATCACGCTTTATACGGCCCTGCACCATCAGGGCATCGCGCATTCCCAGGAAATCTGGCGCGATGGCGCGCTGGTTGGCGGGGTTTACGGGCTGGCCATTGGCGGGGCATTTTTTGGTGAAAGCATGTTTTCGTGCGCCACCGACGGCTCCAAGCTTGCGCTTTTGGCGCTGATCGCGCAGTTGCGCGGGCTAGGGTTTAGGCTGTTTGACACGCAATTCCTGACACCGCATCTGGCAAGCCTGGGGGGTGTCGAGATCAGTCGTGCGCAGTATCATCGGCGCCTGGAAGCGGCTTTGGCGCAATCGCCCAGGCCTTTTGCGCCCTGCCCGCCCTATTCGTTAACGCAGGATATGACCCAGATATCATAGCGCGGATGGTCGAGTGCGGCGAGCGCCGGGCTAGAGGCAACCATCCAGCCGCGAAAACGCACGGCATCTTCGCGAATATCCTGAATTGTCAGCAAGGCAAACGCGTCGCGGTCAATGTCATCGCGCGGGTAGCGGCAGGCTTCGAGCGTTACGTTAAGCCGTTCAAATTGCAGGGTTTCCCCAACCGAAATCTGGAAATTGCCCACCGTGCCGGTAATCGTGTCGAGCCCGCGCAGCACGGCGGCATTTGCCGCGTCGGAATTGGCAGACCGCACCCCGCCCGAGCTTATGAATTCCGGGATGTCCGGCACGGGAATTTCGCCGGTCTGGGAATCGGGCTCGATGAATGGCAAAAGATCATCGGCCAGCGATTGTGCAAATCCGGGGGCTGCCAGCAGGCAAATTGCGCATGTCAGGGGCCGGATCATTGCGCCGCGTCATCCCCGCCGCCGCCAGATGCGAATTTCATCAGCAAATTCAACAGGCTGACCGAGCCTTGCGTATAGGTTATTTCCTGCCCGTCGGCCAGAATGATGGGCGAGCCACCGGGAACAAGCTCGATGAAATTGCCGCCAAGCAGGCCTTCGCTGGCCACTTTGGCCTCGGAATCGTCGGGAATTTCAACGGTCTGGTCGACCGCCAGCACGGCAACCGCCTGATAGGTTGCCCGATCCAGGCTCAGCGCGGTCAATGTGCCAACGCGCACCCCGGCCAGCCGCACCTCCGAGCCAACGCGCAGCCCTTCGGCGCTGCCAAACCGCGCTTCCAGCGTAATTTCATTGGCCGCAGCACCGCTGGTAAACTGGCTGGCATAGGCCAGGAACCCGACAGCCACAGCCACAACCACGGCCCCGATCAGCGTTTCAGCGGCGTTATTGGCCATGTTTTATTCCGGCTGCCAAGCGTCATAATCCGAACGCTTGGCGGGTTGGGCCGAATACATCGAACCCGGCGGATGGTAGGCCGCGTCGGTGCCCGTCAGATTCGGCACATGCGGTTTTTCCCAAGCCTGGTGTTTGAGCGGCGTGCCGCTTGGCATTTCATCAAATGTGTGGTGCAGCCAGCCATGCCAATCCGGCGAAATGCGGCTGGCTTCAGATTCGCCGTTGTAAATAACCCAGCGGCGGGCCTTGTGCGTGTAATAGCGGTTGCCCTGATCATCGGTGCCGACATGCTTGCCCGTGCGCCATGTGTTCAGCCGCGTGCCCAAAGTCTGGCCGTTCCACCAGGTAAACATTTGTGATAGCAAGCCCATAAGCCCCTTACCCCGATAATTTGCGCCTGTTTAGCGCCGCCAAGCCCGCGCGTAAAGATGCGCCCGCCTTACGAGGCGGAAACGCTCTCATCCTTGCGCTTGGAATAGATGATCAGCGGCTCGCCATTGCGGTTGATGCAGTCATCATTCACCACAACCTCGGCCACGCCTTCCATGCCGGGCAATTCATACATCGTATCCAGCAGCACGTCTTCAAGGATCGAGCGTAGCCCGCGCGCGCCTGTCTTGCGCTCGATCGCGCGTTCGGCAATGGCTTTCAGCGCGTCATCGGTGAAGGACAGTTGCACATCTTCCATGTCGAACAGGCGCTGATACTGCTTTACAAGCGCATTTTTCGGCGCGCTCAGAATGGTGACAAGCGCGTCGATATCCAGATCGGTCAGCGTGGCGATCACCGGCAATCGGCCCACAAATTCGGGGATAAGGCCGAATTTCAACAGGTCTTCGGGCTGCACATCGGCGAAGATTTCACCAACGCGCCGCTCGTCCTGGCCGCGCACATCGGCACCAAAGCCAACGGCCGAGCCTTTGCCGCGCGCCGCGATGATTTTATCCAAGCCCGCAAAGGCCCCGCCGCAGATGAACAGAATGTTTGTAGTGTCGACCTGCAAAAACTCTTGCTGCGGATGCTTGCGCCCACCTTGTGGCGGCACAGATGCAACCGTGCCTTCCATGATTTTCAGCAAGGCCTGCTGCACACCCTCGCCCGAAACATCGCGCGTGATGCTGGGGTTGTCGGATTTGCGCGAAATCTTGTCGACCTCGTCGATATAGACAATGCCGCGCTGCGCGCGTTCCACGTTATATTCGGCCGATTGCAGCAGTTTGAGGATGATATTCTCGACATCCTCACCCACATAGCCCGCCTCGGTCAGCGTGGTTGCATCGGCCATTGTGAAGGGCACATCGATGATGCGCGCCAGCGTTTGCGCCAGCAGGGTTTTGCCGCAGCCCGTGGGGCCGATCAGCATGATGTTGGATTTCGCCAGCTCAACTTCGCCATGCTTGTCGGCGCTGTTGAGGCGTTTGTAATGGTTATGCACGGCAACCGACAGAATGCGCTTGGCCACTTCCTGACCGATCACATAATCATCCAGCACCTTGCAGATGTCTTTCGGGGTCGGCACACCGACCGAGGATTTGACCAGCGAAGACTTTGTTTCTTCGCGGATGATATCCATGCACAATTCAACGCATTCATCGCAGATGAACACGGTAGGGCCAGCGATCAGCTTACGCACCTCATGCTGGCTTTTGCCGCAGAAAGAGCAATAAAGCGTGTTTTTGCTGTCTGATCCGCCTGATTTGCTCATGCGTTCTCCTGCTTGTCTGCACTGTATACCACAGCGCCAATCTATTTCGCCCTATTAGGGCACGAGCTTGCGGCAAAGCACAAGTGCTTGTTACGCTGCACTGTCTTCCGGCGGGCTGCGATGGGTCACGATTTCATCGATCAAACCCCAGTCCTTCGCCTCTTGCGCGGTCATGAAATTATCCCGGTCAAGCGCCTTTTCTACGGTTTCAAGGTCTTGCCCGCAATGCTTGACGTAAATGCCGTTCAGCCGGTCTTTCAGCTCCTGAATTTCCTTGGCATGAAGCGCAATATCGCTGGCCTGCCCCTGAAACCCGCCCGAAGGCTGATGCACCATTACCCGGCTGTTGGGCAGCGACATGCGCATCCCTTCGGTGCCGCCGCAAAGCAGCAGCGCCCCCATCGAGGCCGCCTGCCCGATGCATACGGTCGAGATTTTGGGTTTGATATATTGCATCGTGTCATAGATCGACAGGCCAGATGACACAACGCCGCCGGGCGAGTTGATATACATCGCGATTTCCTTGTTCGGATTTTCCGCTTCCAGAAACAGCAATTGCGCCACGATCACCGTGGCCATTTCATCATGCACGGGGCCGGAAACGAAGATGATCCGCTCTTTCAGCAGACGCGAGAAAATATCGTAGCGGATCGAGCCGCGGGCGTTGGTTTCCTCCACCGTCGGGATGATGAAGCTTTTGGCGATCATGGAGGGATCAAACATGGCAATGTCCTAACTTGGTCTACCAGCCGGCCTTAGCCTTTTGGTGTTGAGGAAAGGTTTAATCATGCCAGCCGCCAGCCGCAAGGGCGTGTGGGCAAATATCACGCAGCGATGATTTGGCTTTTGCGCAAAAGCGCTGTGCGGGGTATCATTGCGCAGTTTGCAAGAACGGAAATATTTTCATGTTACAGATCAAATCAGACGGGAAGCAGATTACCTGCACAAATACCCTGAAACTCGAAAAAATTGGCGCAATTGCCGCGCAAGAGCTGAGCTGCACCATGCAGCTTGTGCCGGGGATGGATATGAAGTCGGACCTGGGCAAAGACCTTGCCAAAAGGTTCGAGGCGACCTTCCCCGACCGTATCAAGAACGAAATGGGCAAGCTTGAGGATAAATTCAGCCGTGCCCGCCTGCAATTGGCGCGGATGTTGAAAAATAACGACCCTGCCGTGAAGATGAAAACCTTCGCCGATAGCCAGCAGGAAGCGTTGATTGCAGATTGGAACAATTTCCACGGCAAATATGCCGAGCGAATCGCCGTGGATGTGCTGGGCGACAGCGCCAAGCTGATCGGCAAAGCGGCGGAAGAAGAGGTGAAGAAGCTGAAGCCGAAATTCAGCTTTGATACCCTGCGCGATGCCAAGGCCAATTTCATGACCGGCGTTTTGGGGGCCGATGGTGCGGGGGCGGTCAATGCCGCCAGCACCGGCAATGTTGGCGCGCTCATCCCGATGATCAACGGCGCGGGGGCGCAAATTGGTGCTTCTGTCACCATTTGGGATGGGAACGAGCAGATTTTCAAGCAAAGCCAGATTTCTGCGGGCGGGCTGGCCAGCGATGTCGGCAAAATCTCCAAAGCCGTGCAAACCGGCATTACCCGCATCGCCCGCATGGAAAAGCTGCGCGTGGCAACGCGGGCGCGGATTGTGAAGGCAACGATCGAAAGCCAGAAGGCCGCCGATGTGCTGACCAAAGCCATGCGCGCCGCGCTGAAGGGCAAGGACAGTCGCCAGATCAGGGTGATTGACGCCACCCGCCGCCAGGTGGCCGGCACCAAGGCCGAGGCACTGAAACTGCGCGATTCCATCGCGCCGACCGACCAGATTTTGAAGCTGCTGACCGAGGCCAAGGCGCTGATAGATCAGGCCGAAGCACTGGCCAAGGGCAATGCGGGCAGCGCGAATGATGCGGCAAGCAAAGCCAAGAGCATTTCCAAAGACCTGAAAACCGGGGCAAGCGCGCTGAACGTGCTGACCACCCGGCTGCGCGGATAAAAAAGGCGACCCGAAGGCCGCCTTTTCAAATCACTGTCCCGAATTTTTATTCGTCTTCCAGCGCTTCAATCGCTTTTTCCAGCTCGGCTTTGGTGACCGTTTTGTCGGTTACTTGCGCCAGTTCAAAGATGTAGTCCACAACCTTGTCTTCAAAGATCGGGGCGCGCATCTGCTGCTGGGCCTGCTGGTTTTTCTGGATGAAGTCGAAAAACTCACGCTCCTGCCCCGGATAGCGGCTGGCCTGGCGGAACATGGCCTGCTGCATTTCGGCATCCGAAACCACAATCTCGTTCTTCGTGCCAACCTCGGCCAGCAAAAGGCCAAGGCGCACGCGGCGGCCAGCCAGTTTTTTATGCTCGTCGGTGGTCTCGATCTCGGGGTGGTCGTGGCCATCCACGTCGGGGTTGTCTTCATGCCATAGCTGGTGGGCAATCTGGCCCGCTTCGGCATTGACCAGCGTTTCGGGCAGGTCGAACTTCACCACACCGTCAAGCGCATCCATCAGCTTGCGCTTCATCACGGCGCGGGCGGCACCCTTGTATTCTTCGGCCAAACGGTCGGAAACCTGTTTGCGCAGCGCGGCAAGGTCTTCGGCGCCGTATTTGGTGGCCAGCTCGTCATCCAGCGGTGCGGGCTTGGGTTCACGCACTTCCTTGATGGTGCAGGCGAACACCGCGTCTTTACCGGCAAGGTTCTTTGCACCGTAATTTTCGGGGAAGGTGACTTTGACCTCAACCTCTTCGCCCTCTTTCACGCCGTCAAGCTGCTCTTCAAAGCCGGGGATGAAGCTGCCCGAACCCAGCACCAGCGGATAATCCTCGGCGGTGCCGCCTTCAAACAGCTCCCCATCGACCGAGCCTTTGAAGTCGATCACGACCTGGTCACCGTCTTTGGCCTTGGAGCCTTTGCGGCGCTTCTCGAAATGGTTGGACGAGGCGGCAAGGTTGGTCAGCGCCTCTTCAACCGAAGCCTCGTCAACCTCGGCGACCAGACGCTCAAGCTTGATTTTGCTGAAATCGGTTTCCGGCACAACGGGCAGGTTTTCATATTCCAGCGTGACGTTCACGTCATCGCCTTCTTTCCATTCCTCATCGGCCATTTTTACATCGGGCTGCACGGCGGGGCGGTCGCCCGTTTTGGTGAAATGCTCGTTCACCGCGCCATCAACGGCTTCCTGCAAGGCTTCGCCCAGAACGGATTTGCCGAACATCTTCTTCATCAGCGCCATCGGGGCCTTGCCCTTGCGAAAGCCCTTCATCTGAAAATCCGCACGCGCGGTTTCGAGTTTTTCGTCCACCTTGGCGGCAAGCTCCTCGGCAGTAACCTTGATGGCATAGGCGCGCTTCAGGCCTTCGTTCAGGGTTTCGGTGACCTGCATGTTGATCCTCTAGTTGCTAGCGGGCGCATCCGCCCCAATCCAAAATCCCGCCCCTTCTATTGATGGGCCGTGCGTGTTGCAAGGGGGAATGGCAGGCCATATACGAAATGCACAACCATAGCGAGTTTGTATGCGTCTGCGTTCTGAAATTGTGACACCCATTGTATCAGTCATCCTTGTGATCGGTGCGATCGTCTGGTTTGTGGCTGCAAACTGGGATGAAAAATCAAGACTATTCCCCGGCGATTTGGATGAAGTCATAGAATCCAACGCCATCTTTTGTTTTAATCAAACACCGTCAGGGCAGTGTGAATGGATCGAGTTTAGGGATTCAAACGAGCGCGGGTCAGAATTTTCATATATTGTTCAAATTGTCGAAGGAAGAATTCAAGGCCACAGCCAAAGGCATAGATATATTGAAGGTCGACGATGCCGCTCGCTACGTCGATATCTTACCATTGGCAACGATATCCTTGACCTTGGTTTACCGGTTCGTGAGATTTTCCACATCGGCGCTGATACTGAGCGTTACTATTTGCGCGGCGCCAATAACGCCACATTCTTCGACGATGAGGGATTGGAAACAGCAAATGGCAGTTTGTATGATTTGAACCTGCCGCAATACTGCTCAGAATACGACCTGGCGGAACCCGGTGCGGGCTATGACCTTGTCCACTTTGGGTTCAGCGGATCGGAACAATTTTCCGAACAAAACAACGTGACATTGCTTCCTGCCGACACAAGCTATGTTGATCTTGTCCGATGAAACTCTGGTGCGGGTGGAGGGACTTGAACCCCCACGCCTTGCGGCGCTAGAACCTAAATCTAGTGCGTCTACCAATTTCGCCACACCCGCGTTCCGGCGCGCTATGTAACAAGTTCACTCTGGCGGGAAAAGCCCTAATTCACGCCCAGCGCCCGAAATACCGCGGGGAGTTGTTCGGGAATATCCTCGGCAATCAGGCCTGGGCCGAAATGGCGGGCGCATTCGACATGCAGCCATGCGGCACTCTCGGCAGCGGCCATAGGTGCTAGGCCGCGCGCCAGCAAGCCTGTGATGAACCCCGCCAGCACATCGCCCGAACCAGCGGTGGCAAGCCAGGGCGCGGCGCGCTCGTAATGGGCCGAGTTGATGGCGCAGCGGCCCTGCGGGTCGGCGATCACCGTATCGGCGCCTTTGAACAGCACCACGCAGCCTGCGCGGGTGGCGGCTTCGCGCGTGGCATCGACCTTGGAATAGGCGGGGCCTTTTGTGGCGGGGGCAGCGAGTTTTTCAGCGATATCGGGGAACAGCCGCGCAAATTCGCCCGCATGGGGGGTGAGGATGCAGTTTTCGTGCAAGGCAGCAAAAAGCGCGGGGTGTTTTGCCAGCAGCGTCAGCGCATCGGCATCAAGCACAACGCACCGACCACGCGCCGCCCCGGCCCCCGCGCCGGGGCCTCTACTTTGCGTGGGGGCGTCGAGGTCCCGGGTCAAGCCCGGGACGGCGCTATCCCTGCCCCCAACCTCATCTCCGTAGGGTGCGCATTCATTCCGCATCTCTGGGCGCACCTCTGGGCGCGCCTCTACAGGCACGCCCAAAACCTCCGCCAAAATCCCGACTTCGCGCGCCGATGTCCCAAACCCCGGCCCGATGCATAGCGCGTTGATCCGCGCATCCTCCAAAATTCCGGCGAGCGCACCCACATCCACCACAGGTTTGAGCATGATGGCATTCAACTGCGCCGCATGTTCCGCCATTGCTTCAGGCGGCGCACCGACCGTCACCACCCCTGCCCCAATGCGCAGCGCCCCGCGTGCAGCGAGGCGCGCGGCACCGGTTTGGCCTGCCGGACCTGAAAGGATGAGGGCGTGGCCGTGGGCATATTTATGCAATGACGGTGCTTTGTGGGCCGCAATAATTGAAGCACTGGTCAGTTTCGTTGCCGAAAATGCGTTTCCCTGCAAACCAATATCAATAACTTTTACACCGCGCGATCTTGTGTTTTCGGCACCTTTGTTCAAATAATGGCCTTGCTTGGCCGCATGGAATGTAACCACCAGTTTAGGGAGTATCGTGCGGCTGCTGTTTAGTGCTCGTCCACTATCAGCGCATATTCCGCTCGCTATATCGACAGCTACGGTTTTTAACCTACTGCGAGAGGATTGTCCGTCGATGGTTGCTGCAACCCAGCTTCCGAGTTCGGCCGGGAATGGTCGCGTCAATCCAGTTCCGAAACAAGCGTCGATGAAAACATCAGTATTCTGATAGAACAACGCATCAACAGCCAATTGTGTCGCACCGGACACAGAGTGTCCCGCCCCCAACCACCGCTCATAATTCACCCGCGCATCCGGCGGCAACCGCTCCGCATCGCCATACAAAAACACCTCGACATCCCAGCCGCGCGCCTTCAGCAACCGCGCCACGACAAATCCGTCACCACCATTATTCCCCGGCCCGCACAGCACCACGGCCTTGTGGCTGGTCAGCGCAAGTTCTGGCCATTCTTCCAGCACCGCCTCCACAACGCCCTGCCCCGCGCGCTCCATCAGTTCCAGCCCGGTTACGGCACCAGACTCGATGGCGGCTTGCTCGATGGCGCGCATCTGGGCGGCGGTTAGAAGTTCAGTCATGGTTTCAGCCTGTGCAACTCTTGGGCATTATGCCTAATTTTCGGGCAGTGGCGGCGAATTTCCGCGCCACATCGCACCCACGCCAGCTTAGGCAATTGCACCCCACCTGCACAGGTGCAATTTAGCCCCCAGACGATAGCCGGAGGCCCCATGAAGAAAATCGAAGCCGTCATCAAACCCTTCAAGCTCGACGAGGTGAAGGAAGCCCTGCAGGACGCTGGCGTTCAGGGGCTGAGCGTGATCGAGGCCAAGGGTTTTGGCCGCCAGAAAGGCCATACCGAACTGTATCGCGGTGCCGAATACGTTGTCGATTTCCTGCCGAAGGTAAAAATCGAGGTCGTGGTCGCCGATGATCAGGTCGAACAGGTTGTTGAAGCCATTATCGACGCCGCCAAAACCGGCAAGATCGGCGATGGCAAAATCTTCGTATCGTCTGTTGAACAGGCGATCCGCATTCGCACCGGCGAAGAGGGCAACGAGGCCCTTTAGCCCCGAACTTTCCACCAGAACACAGGTATCATTATGAGCGACGCCCAAAGCATTCTTGCGCGCATGAAAGATGAAGACATCGAGTATCTCGATGTGCGCTTCACCGACCCGCGCGGCAAACTCCAGCATGTCACGCTGCACAAAGACATCATCGACGAGGACTTCTTTGAAGAAGGCTTCATGTTCGATGGCAGCTCGATTGCCGGCTGGAAAAGCATCGACAAATCGGACATGAAGCTGATGCCCGATCTGACCAGCGCCTATGTCGACCCGTTCTATGCCGAAAAGACCATGTGCATCCATTGCACGGTGCTGGAGCCCGACACGAACGAGCGCTACGACCGCGACCCGCGCGGCACAGCCGAGAACGCCGAAAACTATCTGCGTTCCTCCGGAATTGGCGATGTGGCCTATTTTGGCCCCGAGGCTGAATTCTTCATGTTCGACGATGTGCGCTATTCCAACTCGATGAACAAGGTCAGCTTTGAAGTGGATGCGGTGGATGCCGCATGGAACACCGACGCCGCCTATGAAATGGGCAATATGGGCCACCGCCCGGGCGTCAAGGGCGGCTATTTCCCCGTTAACCCAACCGATTCAGCGCAGGATATTCGCGGCGAGATGCTGTCGACCATGAAGCGCATCGGCATGAAGGTCGACAAGCACCACCACGAGGTTGCCAGCACCCAGCACGAGCTTGGGCTGATCTTCGGCACGCTGACCGAGCAGGCCGACAATATCCAGAAATACAAATACGTCATCCATAACGTGGCCCATGCCTATGGCAAGACCGCCACTTTCATGCCCAAGCCGATTTATGGCGATAACGGCTCAGGGATGCATGTGAACATGTCGATCTGGAAAGACGGCAAGAACCTGTTCTCAGGCGACAAATATGCCGACCTGTCGGATGAGGCGCTGTTCTTCATCGGCGGCATTCTGAAACATGCCAAGGCGCTGAACGCGCTGACCAACCCGTCCACAAACAGCTACAAACGCCTGATCCCCGGCTTTGAAGCCCCCGTTCTGCGCGCCTATTCGGCCCGCAACCGCTCGGGCTGTGTGCGCATTCCGTGGACAGAAAGCCCCAAGGCCAAGCGTGTCGAGGCCCGCTTCCCCGACCCGACCGCCAACCCCTATCTGTGCTTTGCCGCATTGCTGATGGCGGGCATCGACGGGATCAAGAACCGCATCCACCCCGGTGAAGCCTCGGACAAAGACCTGTATGACCTGCCGCCTGAAGAACTGGCCGGCATCCCGACAGTTTGCGGCAGCTTGCGCGAAGCCCTGGAAAGCCTTGAGGCCGACCACGACTTCCTGCTTGCAGGCAACGTGTTCACCAAAGACCAGCTTCAGGGCTATATGGCGCTGAAATGGGAAGAAGTTTACAAGGTCGAACACACCCCGCATCCGGTGGAATACGGGATGTATTATAGCTGCTAAACGCGGCACTCCCTTACAAATCGGGGCCCTGCGGGGCCCCTTTTTTCTTGCGTGACATACTGCACCACGCGATATTGCGCACACATTTATCGTTAAGAAGGTATGAACATGAGAACATTTATTTCCTGTCTTGCCCTGACGCTTGCACCTTTTGGCGGCGGTTTTGCCTATGCGGGCGCAGCAGAAACGCCAGTTGCAAGCGTAGGCAGCGCAGTTGCCAACACGGTCAGCGTGACTGACTGGAGCGGGTTTTACGCGGGCGCCAGCTATGGTTTCGTTCAGGACTCGATGGCGAGCTATCAAAACGGAGCCTTTGGCGGCAATCTGTTTGTCGGCGGTGACTCTTTTGGCGGCTTCGCCGGCTACAATTTCCAGCGCGGCAATTTTGTTTATGGTGCCGAACTGGGCTACACAGCAGGCCCGTTTGCCACCAGAGAAGGCTTTCATACCGTAACCACACAGGACTATTTGGACCTGAAACTGCGGTTGGGTTACTCTATGGGCAAGGTGTTGTTCTACGGCTTTGCCGGATATTCCACCGCAACCTTCTATGAAGACAGTGTTGCACCCGCCACCACAATAGATGGGCTCAACTACGGTGTTGGTGTCGATTACCAGATCACCGAGCGCATTTTTGCCGGGGTCGAATATGTTGCACGCGATCTTTCCGGTGAGTTTGACCAGACAGATTGGCCGGACTGGACATTTGAGGGCCCGTCATCCTCGGTCAACCTGCGCGTAGGCTTCAGCTTCTGACAAAGGCTGGGCGCCATTGCCGCCGGGCTTGAATGAACTCTGATAGATGCGGCATCGCACGAAGTGCCAGGAACAGATGTGCGATGCCGCTGAAGCCTTTCTAACCTAACCCTGCATTTGCGCATCTACCTGCTTTTCTTCATTGATCATCGCAAGCAGCTGGCGGCGGAAGCGGAGTTGGCCGCCGTCGATCGGCAGGTCGATATGGGGCGATGTCTTATTGTCCATCCCGATCTGCACCTCGTTCAGAATGGCGCGATCTTCCTCGAATGCGTGCTGCACATCCTCGCTCATCAGCTTGGACAGCGCCTCGTCATCGGGGCGGATATTGCGCAGTTGGAACCAGTAATACCGCGTTTCGGATTCGGTTGTCGGGGTCATGAAATTGTAGCTGTCCATGATGAAGGTATCTTCATGCAGCGCCCCGTTCGGCCCGCCCGTGCCCGCCGGGGTAAAGATGGCGCGGATCAGCGCATGGCTGGGATAGCGCACCTCGTAATGCTGCAAGCGGTCGCAATTGCCGGTAAAGCCGATGACCTTCTTGTAAAACGGTGCCGGTTCCACATCCATCATCCAGCGATGCACGATGACCCCGTTTTCGGTTTTGGAAACCCGCAATGGCGTATCTTTGGTGGCATCCTGCGCGAATGAGCCCTGATGCACCCAGGCCACATGCGTAGGGTCGAGCAGGTTATCTGTCATCAGCAAGTAGTTGCAGTTCAGCTGCATGGCCGCACCGCGGTTGATGCCCCAGGCCGGGTCGCCAAAATTCGGGATGTCGAAAATATCGCTCGTATCGGCAATGGCGGCATTGCCCATCCAGATCCAGACCAGCCCGTATTTTTCATGCACCGGATAGCTGCGCAGCTTGGCGTTGGACGGAATATCGCCACCACCCGGCGCCCAGACGCATTGGCCCGAGCAGTTGAAGGTCAGCCCGTGGTAGCCGCATTCGACATTTCCATCCTTGATGCGCCCTTTGGACAGCGGCAGCTTTCTGTGCGGGCAGGCATCTTCCAGCGCGAAAACCTCGCCCGCCGCGTTGCGAAACATGCAGATCTTTTCGCCAAGCACCACAACCTGCTGCAAATCGGTGCCAATTTCATGGCCCCAGGCGGCAACATACCAGGCATTGTTCAGAAACATCATCATCTCCAGAAATTCGCCACGCGCAACCGCGCATGGGTAATCCGGGCGTGCAGGATAATATGAAACAGGGCTTGAGGCGCCCCGGCACAGACGACGCCATCGTCCGGCCAAGGCAAGTCCTATGCAACAGGCGCGAAACGGTCAAGCGCCCGTGCATATTGACGAACCGGCACCTGCGCCCTATATGCCCATCCCCAAGGGGTCCGGCCCCTGCCGCGTGCAAGCGCAAGCTGTGGTGAAGCCCGGACATCTATGACCTGCCCCGCCCCTTTCCATGCGGTTATGGTAATGCACGCACCCTTAACGAATGCATGGCTTGGAAAAAGGCATGTCTTATGAATACGCTTCCCACAGTTAACACGCTCAAGCAGCAGGCGCGTGCCTTGCGCGCGGCACTTGAGCCAACCACGCCCGTCAGCCATAGCCAATCGCTTGAGCTTGTTGCCAGGCAGCACGGCTATCGCGACTGGAACACATTGTTTGCCAGGCTCGGCAACCAGCACCCTGCCCCGCGCTTTGCAATCGGCCAGTTTGTCACTGGCCGCTATCTTGGCCACCCGTTCCGGGCGCGCATTCGTGCGGTGCGCGAGCGGGCCGATGGCTGGTTTGCGCTGGACCTGAAGTTTGATGACCCGATTGACGTGGTGCAGTTCAAAAACTTCAGCAACTACCGCTCTTACGTAAGCTGCACGGTAAACGGACTGGGCCGCACATTCGAGAAAACCTCGGACGGGCAGCCGCATGTTGTGCTGGACCTTGCCTGAAAACGACCATGCGCTTGCCGCTTTTCTAGGCGGCAAGCGCAAGTTCTGACCCTAGTCTTGCTGCAAACCGCATTTCGATGGGCCGTTAGACCATGAACTATATCGACCGCCGCAAGATCGACCCGACCCGCCGCAAGCCCGATGGCACGCCGGATGACAATGACCGGGTTGAAATCGGGCCAACGCAGCTGGCATTTGATGAATGGGCAGCGGCGGGTTTGCAGGCCCCCAACCTTGATGCGATGCGCCGTTATCGCCATGCGCGGCTGGTTGAGCATATCAACGCGCGCGACCTGGCCGGGCTGTTGGTGTTTGACCCGCTCAACATTCGCTATGCGACCGACAGCACGAATATGCAGCTTTGGAACACGCATAATCCGTTTCGCGCCTGCCTGATTTGTGCCGATGGGCATATGGTGATGTGGGATTACAAGAACTCGCCCTTTCTTTCGGCCTTCAACCCGCTGGTGGCCGAAGTGCGCTCGGGGGCGTCGATGTTCTATTTTTCAACCGGCGATCTGGGCGCGCGCAAGGCCGCGGCTTTTGCCGCCCAACTGGCCGACGTTCTGGCCGCCCACGCGCCGGGCCAGACACGGCTGGCGATTGACAAGATCATGCTCAGCGGGCTGCGGGCAATCGAAGCGCAAGGCTTTGTTGTCATTGAAGGCGAGGAGTTGACGGAAAAGGCGCGCTCGATCAAGGGGCCGGATGAGATTCTGGCCATGCGCTGCGCCATGAATGCCTGCGAAAAAGCCGTGGCCGCGATGGAGCGCGCCGCCAGCCCCGGGCTTTCGGAAGATGATATCTGGGCGGTGCTACAGGCCGAAAATATTCGCCGTGGCGGAGAGTGGATTGAAACACGCCTGCTGACATCGGGCCCGCGCACCAACCCGTGGTTTCAGGAATGCGGGCCGCGCATTGTGCAAAACAACGAGATACTGGCCTTTGATACCGACCTGATCGGCGCCTATGGCATGTGCTGCGATATTTCGCGCACTTGGTTTGTAGGCAACGGCAAGCCGCGCCAGGACATGATTGACGATTACGCGCTCGGCTGGGAGCATATCGAGCATAACATGGCCATGCTCAAACCCGGCGTGTCCATGCGCGACCTTGTGCAAAACGGTCATCAACTGCCCGACATCTATCAGGCGCAAAAATATTCCTGCGCCATGCACGGCGTTGGCCTGTGCGATGAATGGCCGCTCATCGACTATGCCGACCGCGACGAGGAGGGCGCGTTCGATTACGAGATCAAACCCGGCATGATGCTGTGCGTCGAAGCCCTGATCAGCCGTGAGGGCGGCGATTTTTCGATCAAGCTGGAAGATCAGGTGCTGATCACCGAAACCGGATATGAAAACCTGACCAGCTACCCGCGTGATGCGGCCTTGCTGGGGCTTTAGCCGCCCTGAACACTGGCGTAAATATCGGCCGGATTGCGCCAGATAAAGCGCAGCCGCCCGATGACCACGCAGAGCCAGTTCAGCGCGCCGGCAAAACAGGCCAGCCCGCGCTGTTCGTTGTAAACCAGAATCACGGCCGCTTTTGCCAGTAGAATCACGCACCGGGCAAACGCGCCAAGCACCATCCAGATATTGTGGATATGGCCGCGAAACCGGCCAAAGCGCAGCAAGGATATCAACCCGGCATGATGGGCCTGTGCGATTTGTTTGCGCAGCCGAAAGCCAAGCGCCGCGCGTTCGGCCAGAACCCTCTCACGCGTTATGGCCTCGGGCACGAAGCGGATTTTTTCACCGGCATCCGTTAGCTGATAGCACAGAAAATAGTCGGAGCCGCCGATCGTATTGAACCGCAGATCAAACCGCATCGCCCGCCCGTCATCGGCAAAAATCGCGCGACGGAACACCACGTTCTGCGTGGTGACAGCCTTGCGTTCGTAAGATGTTGTGCGCCGGGCCCTTTGCGCCCGCAGCGCCTTGTAGATGCGCGGCGCGCTTTCAGGCTCGATCATGATCGCGCGGCCCGCAAAAATGCTGTAATCCGGCAGCGCCACGATGGCGGCCTTTATGGCGGCGGCCCAGTCCGGGTCTATCACCTCGTCATCGTCGATGAAGGCCAGCCAGTCGCCCGTGCCGCGCAAAAACAGCTCTATCGCGCGGTTGCGCGCCCGCACCACGCCGATTCGAGCCTCATGCGCATAGGTTATGTCAATTTTGTCGGAAAACGAGTCGATCACGCCGCGCGACACTGTATCTGGCCCACTTTCAACAAGAATGAACCGCAGGGCAACACCCTCTACCGGTGTTAAATTGATGCAAGAATGCAACAGTTCGGCAAGCATTTTGGGCCGTTCGCGCGTGCAGATCGCGATTACAATCTCGGGCATTTCAATTTCGGTTTCTGCTGGTATATAGTCGGCACGACGTAAGTCTTATTCCTATATGATGGAGCCTTAAATGATTAAAGTTATCCGCGCTAGCCTTGCCGGTGTATTCGCAGCAGGTGCTGCTTATGCCGGTTCTGCTGTTTTTGTAGCCCCCGAAGTGACGATGGTTGAAGAACCCATGCGCTCCGGTTCGGGTGCTTGGCTGATCCCGCTGGCAATCATCGCGATCCTCGCGCTGACCCTGACCGGCGACGACAATTCGTCGACCTAAGCTATTCTGACTGCCCTGACGGGCGGATATCTTCTGGGCGTCCAGCAATGTGCTGGGCGCTTTCTTTTTGGCCTTCAATGCCCTTGAACACTGGCATAGCTGTCGCCTAGCCGCTTCCATAAAGCCAAAGGCCGCCCGCTGAGGGCGGCAAAGCTGCGCATCGCCAGGCCCAAAAGCGCAAGCCCGCGCGATTCGGAAAACACCAGCACTACCGAGCCGGCCAGGCTGAAAACAATTATCCGGGCAATATCGCGCGTCATTTCGAACAGCACCAATAGCCTTCCGGCAATTTCGCCATGCAGACCAATGTATACGCGACCGCGACAATGCGATTGATGTCGCCATTTTGAAAGCTGAAATTTCAGGCTTTGTCGCGAGTCCGGCACAGCCTCATAGGTGCGCGCCGCCATGATGTAGCGGCAGACAAGCCCGCGCGCCTTGATACGGCGGAACAGGTCATAATCTTCGCCTCCCGACAGGTTATAGGCCAGATCAAACAGGTGCAGCTTTTCGCCATCGTCAAAATTGCGCCTGTGCATGAAGCAATTATTGGTGCCGCTGCCAAATATCTTTTGGCCGTAACGATAGCGTTTTTGGCGCATTTCACGCAGAATGCGCGGGGCGGAGGCATCGTAAATGCGAAACGTCGGCCCGACAAACATATCGGTATCGGGAAAATCCGCGCGCGCCTTGAGCAGGGTCGCAAGCCAGTCGGGCGCAACGGTTTCATCGTCATCGACCAGCGCAATCCAGTCGTGCGGCCCGGCCAGAAACTGCCGCACAACCGCGTTTCGCGCATAAACAAGGCCAAGACGTTCTTCGTTGCTGAACGCAATATTCAGCCGGTCGGCAAAGCCATCGGCCACGGTTTTCGCACCGCCCGGCGGGCCGTTTTCAACCAGGATGATCGCAACATCAACCCCGGCCTGCGCAATGCTGACGCAAAGGCTTTCCAGCAAGGCCTTCAGCATTTTGGGCCGCTCGCGGGTGCAAATACCGATATTCAACATAAAATTTCCAATCAGGGGTCAGGCCTTGCTTATATTGCGGCGCATCCACAAGGCAAATGCGATTTGCAGCGCCACAAGATATTGTGTGTCCCCCCCGCTATCTGCCATATTGGAGGTTGAGCAGAAAACGGGAAAACCCATGACAGCGCCGAACGACCTTTTTGACGAAGACGAAGCCTCCAACAACTATTCCGCCTCCTCGATCGAGGTTCTGGAAGGGCTGGAGCCGGTGCGCAAACGCCCCGGCATGTATATTGGCGGCACCGATGAGCGCGCCCTGCACCATCTGGTGGCCGAGGTGCTGGACAATTCGATGGACGAGGCCGTGGCGGGCCATGCCAACCGCATCGAGGTGGAGCTGCACGAAGATTTTTCGGTAACGATCCGCGACAATGGCCGCGGGATGCCCATCGACCCGCACCCGAAATTTCCCGATAAATCGGCGCTGGAGGTGATTTTATGCACGCTCCATGCGGGCGGCAAGTTTTCGGGCAAGGCCTATCAGACATCCGGCGGTTTGCACGGGGTTGGCATTTCGGTGGTCAACGCGCTGTCTGACCATGTCGCGGTTGAGGTGGCGCGCAACAAGCTGCTTTACCGTCAGCGTTTCAGCCGTGGCCTGCCGGTGGGTGGGCTGGAGGAACTGGGCGCCACACAGAACCGGCGCGGCACATCCGTTACCTTCCACCCCGATGCGGAAATTTTTGGCAATATGGCGCGGTTCAAGCCCGCGCGGCTGCTGAAAATGGTCCGCTCAAAGGCCTATCTGTTTTCGGGCGTTGAAATCCGCTGGAAATGCGCGCCAGGCTGCATAACCGATGATACGCCTGATGCGGCAACCTTCCACTTCCCCGGCGGCTTGGCAGATTACCTTAAGGAAACGCTGGAAGATGCTGCAACCTATAGCGAAAAGCCGTTTGCGGGTAAGGTCGAGTTTTCCGAACGCTTTGGCGGTGAGACTGTTGGTTCGGTCGAATGGGCGATCAACTGGACCCCGGCGCGCGATGCTTTCGTCAACTCTTACTGCAACACCGTGCCCACGCCCGAGGGCGGCACACATGAAAGCGGTTTCTGGGCGGCAATCCTGAAAGGCGTGCGCGCTTATGGCGAACTTGTCTCAAACCGCAAGGCCAGCCAGATCACCCGTGAGGACGTGATGGCCGGTGGCTGCGCGATGATCTCGGTTTTCATTCGCGAGCCGGAATTCGTGGGCCAGACCAAGGACCGTTTGGCCACGACCGAGGCGGCGCGGCTGGTAGAACACGCCGTGCGCGACCATTTTGACAATTGGCTGGCATCCGACACAAAATCGGCCGGCGCGATCCTCGATTATCTGGTTCTGCGCGCCGAAGAGCGCCTGCGCCGCCGGGCCGAAAAGGAAACCCAGCGCAAGTCGGCCACGAAAAAGCTGCGCCTGCCGGGCAAGCTGGCCGATTGTTCAGCCAATGGCCGCGAGGGGACCGAGCTGTTTCTGGTCGAGGGGGATTCGGCTGGCGGCAGCGCCAAGCAGGCGCGCAACCGCCGCAGCCAGGCCATTTTACCCCTGCGCGGTAAAATCCTGAACGTGCTGGGGGCATCGGGCGCAAAACTTACACAAAACCAAGAGCTTGCCGACCTTTGCCAGGCTATGGGCGTGCAGGGCGGCAGCCGCTTCAATATCGAAGATTTGCGCTATGAGCGCATTATCATCATGACCGACGCCGATGTGGATGGCGCGCATATCGCCGCCCTTCTGATGACGTTTTTCTTCACCCAGATGCGCCCGCTGATTGATGCGGGCCACCTGTTCCTTGCCGCCCCGCCGCTGTTCCGCCTCACCCAAGGCGCGAAATCGGTCTATGCGGGCGATGAGGCCGAGCGCGATGCCTGGCTGGCGCGCGGGCTTGGCGGGCGTGGCAAGATCGACGTGGGCCGCTTCAAGGGCCTTGGCGAAATGAACCCCGCCCAGCTTAAAGAAACCACGATGGACCCGGACACCCGCAAGCTGATCCGCGTGAGCATTGATGATGACGAGCCGGGCGAAACCGATGATCTGGTCGAACGTTTGATGGGCAAAAAGCCCGAAAAACGCTTCCAGTATATTCAGGAAAACGCGCGATTTGTTGAAGAGCTGGATGTTTAACGCACGGCGTTGACCACCCAACCCGGCGTGCCGCCTAGGCGCGTTCTTCCAGCATCAGCCATTCTTCCTCGGCCGCGCTCAGCAGGTTCTGCCGGTCGGTCAGGGCCGTGGTGGCCTTGGCGAATTTCGCCGGATCTTTGGTATAAAGATCGGGCGTGGCCAGCAGCTCTGTGAGCTTGGCGATATCCGCCTCGTAGCCCGCAATCAGCTTGGGCAATTCGGCAAGCCGGTGGGATTCGGTGAAGCTTAGGCCGGGCTGTGCCGCAGGTGTTGCGGGTTTTGCGGCGGGCGCGCCGGCGGGCTTTTTCGCTGCGGCGGGTTTTTCGACCTTCACCGCCCGTTGCGACAGGGAATCGGTATAGCCCCCGGCGCAGATGGTGACACGGCCATCGCCCTCCATCACCAGCGTGGTGGTGGCAATCCGGTCGATGAAATCGCGGTCATGGCTGACCAGCAGCACGGTGCCGTCAAAATCATCGAGCAGTTCCTGCAACAGGTCGAGCGTTTCGACATCGAGATCATTGGTCGGCTCGTCGAGAATGAGCAGGTTTGCCGGTTGCGCCATCAGACGGGCGAGCAACAGGCGCGCCTTCTCCCCGCCCGAAAGCGCGGTGATCGGGCTGCGCATTTGCTCTTCGGCGAACAGAAAATCCTTCAGATAGCCCACAACATGCCGGGCCGTGCCGCGCACCATAATCTGGTCATTCCGGCCAGAGCCGCCAATCGCCGGGTCTTCGGTTAGCGCGGTCCACAGGGTTTGGCCGGGGTCAAGCGCGCTGCGGTTCTGGTCAAACACCGCAGGCACAAGGTTTGCGCCGAGCTTGATGCTGCCGCTATCGGGCGCAAGCGCGCCGGTCAGCAGGTTCAGCAATGTGGTTTTGCCCGCCCCATTAGGGCCGACAAGCGCAATGCGTTCGCCGCGCTGAATGCGCATGGAAAAATCGCGCACGATGCTGCGCGCACCGAAGGATTTGCCGACATCGCGTGCCTCAACCACCAGCGCGCCGGATTTCGGGGCCGCTTCAAACTCCATTGCCGCCACGCCCGCGCGGCGAATTTGCGACGCGCGTTCGGCGCGCAAATCGGCCAGGCGGCGCACGCGGCCCATATTGCGCTTGCGCCGCGCCGAAATGCCTTCAACCGCCCAGCGGCCTTCGGCCTTGATCAGCCGGTTCAGCTTGTGGCGCTGCTGGTCTTCTTCCTCGAAAATCTTGTCACGCCATTCCTCGAAATGGCTGAAGCCACGGTCCACCCGGCGCACCTGCCCACGATCGACCCAAAGAATGTTGCGGGTCAGCGCGCGCAGAAACGCGCGGTCATGGCTGATCAGCACAAAGGCTTTCTGGGTCGAGGCGAGTTCTTCCTCAAGCCATTTGATCATGTCGATATCAAGGTGGTTGGTTGGCTCATCCAGCAGCATCAGTTCGGCATCCTGGGCCAAAAGCCGCGCCAAGGCGGCGCGCCGCCGCTCGCCCCCGCTGGCGGCGTCTGGCGCGATATCGCCGCGCAGCTTCACGCCTTCAAGTGCAATATCGGCGCGATAGCCTTCATCCTCGTGCAGGCCAGCGCGCACCCATGCGCCAAGCGTGGCAAAGCCGCTGAAATCCGGCTCCTGCTCCATCATCGCGACATGCTGGCCGGGCTGGGCGAATACGGTGCCGGAATCGGGTGTCACGCGGCCTTGCATGATGCGCATCAGCGTCGACTTGCCCGAACCATTGCGCCCGACAAGCGCAATCCGGTCGCCCGGATGCACGGCGAGCGACAGGTTTTCAAACAGCGGATCGCCCCCGAAATTCAGGGAAATACCGCTTAGCGTAAGGATTGGGGGCTGTGCCATGCCCGCCATATCGCCCGCCATTTGGCCAGCGTCAAGGGCTGGCACTTGCGCACGCCACCCCGCCCGCTAAGCTGGCCGAAATTTGCCGGAGCCCGCGCCATGCTGAAACCCCATGCTGCAACAATTGCCGCCACCACGCCGCCGCCAGTGATGGAGGCGCGGCGCTGGCTGGCGGGGGTGTCTATTCCGGCCGACCGCCCCTTGCTGAACCTGAGCCAGGCCGCACCCGTTGCCCCGCCACCGCCGGAATTGCGCAAGGCGCTTGCAGACGCGGTTGAGGATGACAGCAGCCACCTTTATGGCCCCGTGCTGGGCCTGCCGGCGCTGCGCGCCGAATTGGCGGCCCGCTGGTCGGCGCAATATGGCGGGCATATTGCGCCAGAGGATGTGGCCATCACCTCGGGCTGCAACCAGGCCTTTGCCGCCGCGATGTCCACCATCGCGGCGCCGGGCGAGGCGGTAATCCTGCCAACCCCTTGGTATTTCAACCATAAAATGTGGCTGGATATGCAGGGGATTACCACAATCCCCCTGCCCTGCGGTGCCGGAATGCTGCCCGATCTGGCCGAGGCCGAGGCGGCGATAACCCCGAAAACCCGCGCCATTGTGCTGGTTTCGCCCAATAACCCGACGGGGGCTGAATATCCACCGGCACTGCTTGCGGGTTTTGTGGCCTTGGCGCGCGCGCATGGTCTGGCGCTGGTGGTCGATGAAACCTACCGCGATTTTCATTCCCGACAACACCCCGTCCACACCCTGTTTGCCGATGAGACCTGGCGCGATGTGCTGGTGCATCTTTACTCCTTCTCCAAGGTCTTCCGGCTGACGGGCCACCGGGTTGGCGCGCTTGTCGCCAGCCCCGCCCGCCTTGCCGAGGCTGAAAAATTTCTCGACACGGTTGCGATTTGCCCCAACCAGCTTGGCCAGCGCGCGGCGCTTTACGGTTTGCAGAACCTGCAAGGCTTCATTGCCGAGGAACGCGCCGAAACCCTGCGCCGCCGTGCGGTGGTCGAAGCGGGTTTTGCCGCGCTACCCGGCTGGCACCTGCAGTGCTGCGGCGCCTATTTCGCCTATGTCCGCTACGATATGGAGTTAGACAGCCCGACGCTTGCACAGCGCCTTGTGGCCGAAGCCAGCCTGCTGGTGCTGCCCGGCACAATGTTTGCCCCAAAGGGCAAGCAGGCCGCCAAACGCCAGCTTCGCATTGCCTTTGCCAATGCAAATACACAGGAACTCGCGGTTTTGTTTGCCCGTCTGGCCGCCTTTGGCCCCTAAGGCACTTGCCTCTTTTCCAGCCAATCCTTACAACCACGCAAACTACCAATGGCTGAGGGTTTATAATGGCTACTATGATGCGTTCGCGCAAAACCAACGTTCTGGTCTATGCGCTTATCGGTGCGCTCATCGTGGGCATGGCCGGGTTTGGCATCAGCGATGTTCTGTCGGGTGGCTCCAGCAATGACGTGGCCACTGTGGGGGATCGCAAAGTCACCCAGCAGGAATTCAGCCGCGCGCTCAGCCAGACCGTGAACCGCTTTTCCCAGCAGGTTGGCCAGCCGGTCACGATGGAGCAGGCCCGCCTGTTCGGGCTTGACAGTTCGACCCTGGGCCAGCTTATCACCTCGCGCGCTTTGGAGAACGAGGCTGCGCAACGCGCTGTATTGGCCGATGATGACATGCTGCGCGCCTCGATCATGTCGACCCCGGCCTTTGCCGATAGCAGCGGCCAGTTCGACCCCGACGCCTATAGCTATGCTTTGCAGAACGCCAATTACGCCGTGCGCGACTACGAGGCGCTGATCCGCGCTGAACTTTCGCGCAATTTGCTAAACCCGGCGGTTAGCGGCGGGGCCGTGTCCGATGGCACGAGCGCAAGGGTCATCGGCCAGTTTCTGAACGAATCCTTTAACGTGGACTGGGTGCAGATCAACCTCGACAGCATAGCCGCGCCCGCCGCCCCCAGCGAGGCCGATCTGGCCGCATGGCTAGAGCAGAATGCCGCAGACTACACCCTGCCCGAGCGGCGCAGCCTGACAATTGCCGTGCTGCGCGCCGCCAGCGTTGCCGCCGAGGCGGGCATCACCGATGCGGATGTGGCTGCCGAATATGACGCGCGCGCCGCGCAATACAGCCAGCCCGAGCGCCGCGCGCTAGACCGGCTGACCTTTGCCGACACCACAGAAGCCGCGGCTGCGCTGGACCGGATCAATGCCGGCGAAGTAAGTTTTGACGATCTGATCGCCGAGCGCGGGCTGGACCCGAGCCTTTTTTCGCTGGGTATCGTGCAAGCCATCAGCCTGAATTCTGCGGCACGCGACGCGGTGTTTGGCACCGAGGCACCGGGCATCGTCGGCCCGGTTGACACCGATCTTGGCCCGGCCCTGTTCCGTATCAACGCAATCATCGCGGCCACGACCACACCGCTGGCCGATGTTGCCGACGAGATTCGCGCACAACTGGCCGAGCCTTTCATACGCGAGCGTCTGGCCGCTGTTTATG
Organism: Abyssibius alkaniclasticus; assembly: GCF_020447305.1. Classification (NCBI taxonomy): domain Bacteria; kingdom Pseudomonadati; phylum Pseudomonadota; class Alphaproteobacteria; order Rhodobacterales; family Paracoccaceae; genus Abyssibius; species Abyssibius alkaniclasticus. The sequence goes on from NZ_CP095732.1 coordinate 2,603,214, forward strand.
GGCAGGCCGAAGAGCTTGTCGCAGCAGGTGCCACCGTGGAAGAACTGGCCAATGAAACCGGCATGGCGCTTGAAACGCTTGAATTCACAAGCGACATGAGCGAGGGGCTGGCAGCCGATGAAGCCTTCCGCACCGAAGCACTTGCCGCCGCCGAGGGCCAGGAGCGTGACCTGCTGGAAACCGAAGATGGCAGCCTGTTCGTGCTGCGGGTCGACCGGATCACCCCGCCACAGGTGCAGCCGCTGGCCGATGTGCGCGCAGAGGTTGCCGCCGCCTGGACAGCCAATGCGCATCGGGCTGCACTTGCCGAACGCGCAAATTCTCTGGCCAGCCAGATCAATGCAGGGGCCGCCTTCCTGCCGGTTATGGATGCGCTTGGCCTGACCGTTTCCAATGCCCCAGGCCTGTCGCGTGGCACATCAACCGATGCCGTGCCCGCAAGCGCCGCCAATGCGGCCTTTGATTTGGCCGAGGGTGAAACCGCAGCCGTAGCCAATGGCGAGGACAGCTACATCGTTCTTCGCGTCAACAGCATTACCCCCGCCGAAGCAGACAGCTTTACAGATTATGTGGCGCAGCGCAGCACAGCCGACGAGGCCGGGCTCAGCAGCGATCTGTTCTTCTACTTTGCCAATGCGGTGCGCGATACAACCCAGGTCAGCGTGAATAACAGGCTGATCGAGGCGGTGTTGAACGGCTTTCAATAATGGCAATCCTGCCCGGTTTCGAAAGCTTCGCGCGCGGCTATGAGGCCGGGAAAAACCAGCTGGTCTGGACCCGGCTTATCGCCGATCTCGACACGCCGGTTTCGCTTTTGCTGAAACTTACCCAGGCGCGGCGCGATTCCTTTTTGCTGGAATCGGTCACCGGCGGCGAGGTGCGCGGGCGCTATTCCATTCTGGGCATGAAGCCCGACCTGATCTGGCGGTGCCGCGACGGTGCCGCCGATATCAACCGCAATGCGCGCTATGACGATGCGGCATTCGTGGCCGATCATCAGCCGCCCCTTGCGTCGTTGCGCGCGCTGATCGATGAATGCAAGCTCGACCTGCCCGAAGGCCTGCCGCCGATGGCCGCAGGGCTGTTCGGCTTTCTGGGCTATGACATGATCCGGCTGGTCGAACACCTGCCCAATATCAACCCCGACCCGCTGAACCTGCCCGATTCCATTTTGCAGCGCCCCAGCGTTGTGGTGGTGGTCGATGGGGTGAAGGGCGAAATCTGCGTTGTTTCGCCGGCCTGGGTTTCCAGCGGCCAGTCGGCCCGTGCCGCCTATGCCCAGGCGGCTGAACGGGTCAGCGACGCGCTGCGCGACCTGGACCGCCCCGTGCCGACCGAAAGCTTCGATCTGGCGCATATGCAGCCGGGCACGCCGGTGTCAAACACCAGCCATGACGATTATCTTGCAATGGTTGCCAAGGCCAAAGACTATATCGCGGCAGGCGATATTTTTCAGGTCGTGCCCTCGCAACGCTGGGCGCAGCCCTTCCCGCTGCCGCCCTTTGCGCTTTACCGCGCGCTGCGGCGCACAAATCCCTCGCCCTATATGTTCTATTTCAACTTTGGCGGCTTTCAGGTGATTGGCGCAAGCCCCGAAATTCTGGTGCGCGTGGTTGATGGCAAGGTCACAATCCGCCCGATTGCCGGCACCCGCAAACGCGGCATCGACGAGGCCGAGGACCGGGCGCTGGAGGCTGATTTGCTGGCCGACCCCAAGGAACGCGCCGAGCATCTGATGCTGCTCGATCTCGGGCGCAATGATGTGGGCCGCGTCGCCGAATTCGGCACCGTCACCCCAACCGAAAAATTCATCATCGAACGCTATTCGCATGTGATGCATATCGTCTCCAATGTCGAAGGCAGGCTGCGTGCGGGCGAAGATGCGTTGTCAGCCCTGCTGGCCGGCCTGCCCGCCGGCACGGTCTCTGGTGCGCCGAAGGTGCGCGCGATGGAGATTATCGACGAGCTGGAGCATGAGAAACGCGGCGTCTATGGCGGTGGTGTCGGTTATTTTTCAGCCGCGGGCAGTATGGATATCTGCATCGCGCTGCGCACGGCGGTTATCAAGGACGAGGTTCTGTATATCCAGGCCGGTGGCGGCGTGGTCGCCGATAGCGACCCCGAAGCCGAGTTTGAAGAAACCGTCAACAAATCCAAAGCCTTGCGCATGGCCGCCGAGGATGCGGCGCTGTTTGTCAAACCCTATTCCAGCCAATAGGTCAGGGTTTGCGCATGACGGCCGAAACCGGCGCCAGCACAAGGCCGCGCGGCTTGGGTGCATTGGCCCATGACAGCAAGACATCCAGTGTAAGATTGTCCATCTGCACGACAACCACCTGATTGCCGGTTTCGAGCGCATTGCGCGTGGCCGTATCCAGCGCCAGCCGGGCATCGCTGCTGGACATGGCGGGTGTGACCGAACTGTTGATCGCCATTGCCGGCAGGCCGGCCTCGCCCACCTGCCCCAAAATGCCGCCAAACCCGGTTTGCCCGACATAGGCCAGCCCGTATTCGCCCAGCAGTGACAGCAGGGTGATATTGGCCGCCGGGTTGCTGCCCGTTGCCTCATCGAACACGCCAACGCTGCCATTCATCGTGGCAATCGCCTGGCTGATCGCGGGCACCGAATCGCGGATGTCGCGGCGCAAAAGGGTGAGAACCTCAAAGCCATAGGCGCGATAGGCGCCAATATTCTGGCCCTGTGTGACCGGGTCAATCGCCACGGTCAGCGGCAATCCGGCCAGCGGGGCCAGATCAAAGCCGACAGGCGCGACCAGCACAACCGCCAGCCCGCGCGAGCCGCTTGGCAGGTTGAAGGGCATGGCATTACGCTCAAACGCCGCAAGCTGGCGCTGCGCGGTTGCAGGCGCCGGTGTTGCAGGTGCCACGGGCGCGGCTTGCGGGGTTGCCGCAACCTGTGGTGCTGCGGGTTGCGCAGGCACGGTTGCAGGTTGCGCGGCGGGCGCATTCGCCGCCGCCGCAGGGCTGCCCGCAGGGTCAGCCGGTTTGAAGATGATGGTCAAGCCTACAAAAACAATCGCACACAACACTAGCCCTTTTACGAGCCCCGTCAAAAATCCGATAATTCCTTGCACCCGCCACCCCATGCTGAATAATTAGTTGCGATGCCGCCTGTGCGGCTTTTCAATGCCCCCCAGACGCTTTACACGTTTATAAGGTATTCCCCGCTGGTGCCAGCCTAATATCGACGATTAATGAGGGCTAAATGCTGCTGCTGATTGATAATTATGACAGCTTCACATGGAATCTGGTCCACTACCTTTCGGAATTGGGCGCGAAGGTCGAGGTGCGCCGCAACGACGCGCTGAATGTGCAAGAGGCGATGGCGCTGCAACCCTCGGCCATCATGCTCTCCCCCGGCCCGTGTGACCCGGCGCAGGCTGGCATTTGCCTTGCGCTGACCGCAGCCGCCGCCGAAACCCGCACGCCGCTGATCGGGGTCTGCCTTGGCCACCAGGCCATTGGGCAGGCATTTGGCGGCAAGGTCGTGCGCGCTAATGCGCTGATGCACGGCAAAATGGGCACAATCAAGCATGGCGGCAAGGGGCTGTTCGCGGGCCTGCCCAGCCCGTTTGAAGCCACGCGCTACCATTCTCTGGTGGTTGAACGCGAAAGCCTGCCGGAGTGTCTGGAAATTACCGCCGAGGTGGAAGATGGCACGATCATGGGGCTGCAACACCGCAGCCTGCCCATTCACGGCGTGCAGTTCCATCCGGAATCAATCGCTTCGGAACACGGACACGCGCTGCTTAAAAACTTTCTGGATATGGCACTGGAGTCAGCATGAGCGAAAAACTACAGGCCTGTATCGCCAAGGCGATCGACGCGCCGCTGAGCAGCGCCGATGCCGAAGCCGCCTTTGGCGAGATCATGGAAGGCCGGGCCACACCTTCGCAAATTGGCGGCTTTCTGATGGTGCTGCGCGTGCGCGGCGAAACGGTTGAAGAATATGCCGCCGCCGCTGCCGCCATGCGCGCGCGCTGCCTGAAAGTTTCGGCCCCCGATGGGGCAATGGATATTGTCGGCACGGGCGGCGATGGCAAAGGCACGCTGAACATTTCCACCGCCACGGCCTTTGTGGTGGCGGGGGCGGGCGTGCCGGTGGCCAAGCACGGCAACCGCAATCTCAGCTCCAAATCCGGTGCCGCCGATGCGCTGAGCGAGCTTGGCATCAACATCATGGTCGGCCCCGCCGTGGTTGAGCGTGGCATTCGCGAAGCAGGCATCGGCTTTATGATGGCGCCAAACCACCACCCGGCCATGAAACATGTCATGCCCGCCCGGCGCGAGCTTGGCACGCGCACGATTTTCAACATCCTTGGGCCGCTGACCAACCCGGCTGGCGTCAAGCGCCAGCTTACCGGGGCATTTTCGCCAAAACTGCTGGTGACAATGGCCGAAACCCTGCGCCAGCTTGGTTCGGACAAGGCCTGGCTTGTGCATGGCGCCGATGGCACCGACGAGCTTTCGATTGCCGGGCCAAGCGCGGTGGCGGCGCTGGAAGCTGGTGCGGTGCGCGAATTCACCATTTCGCCCGATGATGCTGGCCTGAAAACCCACCCGTTCGAGGCAATTTTGGGCGGCGCGCCTGCCGCCAATGCCCAGGCCCTGCGCGCGCTGCTTGATGGCGCTGCGGGTGCCTATCGCGATGCGGTTTTGCTGAATGCAGCGGCGGCCCTGCTGGTGGCCGATAAAGTGAGCAGCCTGGCCGATGGTGTTGCACTGGCGCGCAACAGCATCGACAGTGGCGCGGCGCGCAATGCCGTGGCCACGCTGGCGCGCATCACCAACCAGGGCTGATGGCACCGTGCTTTTCATTCTGCCGGCCAAGCGTTAGAACGGGTATAGGGCTGCAAAGGGCATGACATGACGACAATTCTCGACACAATCAAATCCTACAAGCTGGAGCATATCGCCGCGTGCAAAGCCAAAATCCCACAGGGCGAGGTTGAGCGTGCCGCCCAGGATGCCGCCCCCGTGCGCGGTTTTCACGAGGCGCTGCGCCTTGCCTCGACCTCCGGCGGCTACGGGCTGATTGCCGAAATCAAGAAGGCCAGCCCTTCAAAAGGTTTGATCCGCGCGGATTTCGACCCCGCCAAACTGGCCGAAGCCTATAGCGAGGGTGGCGCGACCTGCCTGTCGGTGCTGACCGATGCGCCCAGCTTTCAGGGGTCTGATGACTATCTGAAGCAAGCACGCGCCGCCACAACCCTGCCGGTTTTGCGCAAGGATTTCATGTTCGACACCTATCAGGTGGCCGAAGCCCGCGCGCTTGGGGCCGATTGTATATTGCTGATCCTGTCGGTGCTGAGCGATGCACAGGCCGCCGAGTTGGAAGATGCCGCCCTTGCCTGGGGCATGGATGTGCTGGTCGAGGTGCATGACCGCAACGAGATTGACCGCGCGCATTTGCTGAAATCCAAGCTTGTCGGCATCAACAACCGCAACCTGCACACGTTTGAAACCAGCCTCGATGTCACCCGCAGCCTTGCCGCCCACGCCCCGGCCGAGGCGCTGCTCGTGTCGGAATCCGGGCTGGAAACCCGCCACGACCTTGCTGCGATGGCGCGCTATGGCGTGCGCTGCTACCTGATTGGCGAAAGCCTGATGCGGCAGGAAAATGTGGAAGGCGCGACCCGTGCGCTGCTCTCTGCCCCCTGGTCGCCCGAGGCCGCATAATGCCGAAGCTCACCCATTTCGATGCCAGCGGTGCGGCGCATATGGTCGATGTTTCGGAAAAACCCGCCACCGCGCGGCTGGCCGTGGCCCGTGGCCGGGTGGATATGACCGCCGAAACACTGGCGCTGGTCATTGCGGGCACTGCGGCCAAGGGCGATGTTTTGGGCATTGCACGGCTGGCCGGCATCATGGCGGCCAAGAAAACAGCCGAACTGATTCCGCTTTGCCATCCGCTTGCGCTGAGCAAAGTGTCGCTCGATCTGGTGGCTGACGCGGCAGAGACCTGCGTGCAGATCGAGGCGCGCGTCAAGACCAGTGGCCAAACGGGTGTTGAGATGGAGGCGCTGACCGCCGTTTCCGTGGCGGCACTTACGGTTTATGACATGCTGAAGGCCGCCGATAAACACATGCAGATCAACGATATACGCCTCGTTCTTAAAGAGGGCGGAAAATCCGGCAGGTTCGAGGCGCGCTGATGATCTCGGTCGATGAGGCGCGCGCGCGCATTCTGAACCTCGCCCCTAAGCCCGTGGTTGAAACCATCCCCTTGGCCGAAGCCGCGGGCCGCGTTTTACTGCAACCGCTCACCGCAAGCCGCAACCAGCCGCCCTTTGCCGCCTCGGCGATGGATGGCTATGCGGCGCGCAAGGCCGACCTTGCCGATGGCGCCACGCTCACGGTTGTGGGCGAAGCCGCGGCAGGCTCAGCCTGGCAGGGGCAGATTGGCGCTGGCGAAGCCTTGCGCATTTTCACCGGCGCGCCGCTGCCAGGCGGGGCAGATTGCGTGATCATCCAGGAAGATGTGCAGCGTTCGGGCAACACGATCACCCTTGGCCCCGGGCGCGACAGCGCCGACCATATCCGCCCCGCCGGGGCTGATTTTGCCAAAGGATGGGAATTTGCAGCCCCCCGCCGCCTGAACCCGCAAGACATTGCCCTGCTTGCCGCCATGAACCATGCGCGCCTGCCCGTGGCGCGCAAACCGGTTGTGGCGCTGCTGCCAACGGGCCGCGAGCTGGTGAATGTGGGCGATGAACCAAGCGATGCGCAAATCATTTCCTCCAACAATCTTGGCCTGAAGGCGCTGATCGAGGGCGCTGGCGGGCGCGCGCGGCTGCTGCCGATTGCGCCTGATACACCCGAAGGGCTGCGCGTCTGCCTTGCGCTGTGCGCAGGGGCCGATCTTGTGGTCACGCTCGGCGGCGCCTCGGTGGGCGACCACGATCTTGTGGCCAGTGTCGGGCAAGAGGCGGGGCTTGCGCTCGACTTTTACAAGATCGCCATGCGCCCGGGAAAGCCGCTTATGGCCGGGCGGCTGAACGGCATTCCCATGCTGGGCCTTCCGGGCAACCCGGTTTCATCTATGGTATGCGGCTATGTGTTCCTGCTGCCCCTGCTGCGCGCCATGCTTGGCCTGCCACAGGCCGGGCCGGGGCCGCGCTATCCGCTGGCCGCCCCCCTGCCCGCCAACGGCCCGCGCAGCCATTTCATGCGCGCCCGGCTGATTGATGGCGCCCTGCACATCCAGAAGCGGCAGGATTCGGCGCTGCTTTCGGTGCTGGCTGAAAGCGATATTCTGGCCATTCAGCCGGCCAACGGCCCGGCCTTGGCGGTGGGCGACAGGCTTGAAACGCTAAATCTCGCGGCAAATGGTTGACACAAAACAAGAACACTTGTAGAACAAGTCAGGTTCAACAAGGGGCTGGCCATGTTAACGAAGAAACAACTCGATCTTTTGCAGTTTATCCATAAACGCGTGCAAAAAGACGGTGTCTCGCCCAGTTTCGATGAAATGAAAGACGCGCTCGACCTGCGCTCGAAATCCGGCATCCACAGGCTGATCACGGCATTGGAAGAGCGTGGGTTTCTGCGCCGCCTGCCCAACAAGGCCCGCGCGATTGAAATTATGCGCCTGCCGGATTCGATGGAGCCCGCTGGCTTTCGCCCCTCGGTGATCGAGGGCAGTCGCGCCGCCCCGCCGCCCGATGCCCGCCATGTGCAGGCCGATGCGATGGAATTGCCGGTGATGGGCCGCATTGCCGCGGGCACGCCGATCGAGGCGATCCAGCAGGTTTCGCATTCCGTGGCTGTGCCGGGCGCCATGCTCTCGGCCAGCGGCAACCATTTCGCGCTGGAGGTGAAGGGCGATTCGATGATCGGGGCTGGCATCAACAATGGCGATATCGTGGTGATCCGCGAACAGGCCACGGCTGATAATGGCGATATTGTCGTTGCCCTTGTCGAAGGGCAGGAAGCCACGCTCAAACGCCTGCGCCGCCGTGGCAGTGCCATCGCGCTGGAAGCCGCCAACCCCGAATATGAAACCCGCGTCTACCGCGATGATCAGGTGCGCATTCAGGGCCGGCTTGTCGGGCTTATCCGCAACTATTAGCGCTGCCAGTAATGGGTCTGCGCATCGCTCAGTGTGGTAACAATTTCCAGCCCCTCGCCGGTTGGCGTGATTGCCAGCGCACCCATCCGTGCAAAATCGTCGGGCGAAACCCAAAGACATGGCCCCATACGCGGTTGCGGCTGCCCGGAAAACACAAACAGGCGCTTTGCGGTGCAGGGCTGCTGTGGTATGTCGCGGCCCCAATGCAGAATGATCTCCCAACCGTTGTCCAGCACCGCCGCGCTGCCACCCGTGTAAACCTGTAAACCGTCACGCGCAAAAGCAGCATCTTGCGCCGCGCTGTCGCCGTCATTTTGCAGCCAGCTTTGGGCCGCATAGCTATAGGCGCGGTCCTTGTTCAGCGCGCGCCCCGTTGCCCCCATAACACCCATGAGCCGACCGTCGCCATCTATCAGCAAAGCCGGCCGTGTCGCTGATGACCAGACGAGCAGCGCGAGCGCGGCCGGAACCAGCCCCGCCAAACGAAGCCAGCCGCGCAGCAAACACAGGATCAGCCCGCCAAGGCTTATCAGGCCCAGCACCTGCCAGGGGGCTGCAACCACCGGAATGACCGCGCCGGGAAGTGCGGCAACATAGCTTGCAACCCCCAATATCCACGCAATGCCCCAGCCCATGACGGCCAGCGCCGCGCCCGACAGGCCAAAGGGTGACAGCAGCAAAGCCACAACGGCTGCTGGCATGACAACAAGCCCCATCATCGGCACGGCCAGCACATTGGCCAGCAAGCCGAATTGCGATATCGTGTTGAAATTAAAGGCCGAAAACGGAGCCGTTGCCGCACCACCCACCGCGGATGTCAGCACAACGCCAAGGCTCCAGCCCAGAATGCGCTGCCAGCGCGCGGCACCGGGGGCGAAAACCCAGCGCCCACGCAAGGCAGAATAGGCGGCAATCAGCCCGGTTGTCGCCGAAAACGACATCTGAAACCCCGCCTCCATCAGGCTTTCGGGCGCAATGATCAGCACGATGAGTGCTGCCAGCGCAACCGAACGCAAGGTCAGCGCGGGCCGGTCGAGCATGACCGCCACCAGAACCACCGCCGCCATGATGAAAGCGCGCTGCGTGGCCACATTGGCGCCCGACAGCAGCAGGTAGCCCGCCGCCGCCAGCAACGCGCCAAAAGCGGCGTATTTCTTGATGCTATGGGCCAGCGCCAGCCCCGGCACAAGCGCCATGCCGCGCCGCAACAGCATGAAGACAAACCCCGAAAGCAGGCCCATATGCAGCCCGGAAATGGCCAGCAGATGCGCTAGGTTCGACGCGCGCAGATCGTTCAGCACCGCCGGGTCAATCGCGCTGCGATCGCCGCTGACAATCGCCGCTGCAAAGGCGCCATCAACCCCCGGAATGCCCGCGCGCACCCAATCGGCCAACGCCATGCGCTGCGACAAAAGCCAAACCGACAGCCCGTTCTGCGCAGCGCCCGGCCAGGCGGCCAGCACCGGGTTGCGCGAATAGCCAATCGCCCCAAGCTGGTTGAACCAGGCAAAGCGGCGAAAATCAAACCCGCCCGGCTCTACCGGGGGTTCGGGCGGCGACAAAAATGCTGTTGTGGTGATGCGCGCGCCGGGGCGCAGAATATCGGGCGCAATCTCGCCCACGGCACTCAGGCGAATGCGCGCCGGCACCGCCGTATCACGCGCGCCGGGCAGTGTGATTTGGTCCAGCACCATGCGCGGGGCGTTGCTGGCAGAACGATCAAGCCCGATGATACGCCCCTCAACCGGGCCATAATAATTCCACCCCAGCACGGGCGCGGCCACCAGTGCGGCCCGCAAACTGGCATTGAGGTAACCCAAAATAAACCAAATCAGCCCTAAACCAAGCTGGCGCAGCACGGTGCTGCGCCGCTGCAACGCAAACAGGCAGGCCGCAATGAACCCGACACCCCAAAGCACCAGAAAAACGCCGGTTGGGGGGCCGTTCAGCCCGAAATACAGCGCAATGCCGCCGCCAAACAGCACCGGTGCCCATAAAAACAGGTTGGGCGATTGCGCCTGTAACTCGCCCAGCACCCAGCGCATCGGCACCTGCCTTGTTCTTGCTTACGCCATACAATAGAAGCGTTAACGATAACTTTTCACGGTTTCCAAGAGGTTAACGCCATGTCCGCCACCAAACCCGTCATCACCCGTTTTGCGCCATCGCCAACGGGCTATCTGCATATTGGCGGGGCGCGCACGGCGCTGTTCAACTGGCTGTTTGCCCGCCATCATGGCGGCACATTCCTGCTGCGGATTGAAGATACCGACCGCGCGCGCTCTACCCCCGAGGCGACCGAGGCGATTTATGCCGGCCTCCGCTGGCTGGGGCTTGATTGGGATGGCGATGCGGTCAGCCAGTTCGCCCGCATCGCGCGCCATGCCGAAGTTGCGCGCGATATGCTGGCGCGCGGCACGGCCTATAAATGCTTTGCCACGCAGGGGGAAATCGAGGCTGCTCGCGAAGCGGCGCGCGCGGCCAAGCAGCCGCCGCTCTTCCATTCCCCCTGGCGCGATGCCGACCCGGCAGACCACCCTGACTTGCCCTTTGTCGTGCGCCTGAAAGCCCCCAAAACCGGTGAAACCGTGGTCAATGACCATGTGCAGGGCAGCATTACCTGGAAAAACGAAACGCTCGACGATCTGATCTTGCTGCGCTCCGACGGTGTGCCGACCTATATGCACGCCGTTGTGGTGGATGACCATGATATGGGCGTGACCCATGTCATTCGCGGCGATGACCACCTGACAAACGCCGCCCGCCAAAGCCTGATCTATCAGGCGGCCGGCTGGGATGTGCCGGAGTTTGCACATGTGCCGCTTATTCACGGCGAAGACGGCAAGAAACTGTCCAAGCGCCACGGCGCGCTCGGGGTCGAGGAGTATCGCGATATGGGCTATTTGCCCGCCGCGATGCGGAATTACCTCATCCGCCTTGGTTGGTCGCATGGCGATGACGAGTTTTTCAGCACCGCGCAGGCCATTGAATGGTTCAACCTTGATTCTTTGGGCAAATCCCCCGCGCGGTTCGATTTCAAAAAGCTCGAAAACCTGTCGGGCCAGCATATTCGCAGCAGCGACAATACCGATCTGGCGCGCGAGGTGCTGGCTTTTGTTGCATCGCAAAACCTGCCGCCGCTGAGTGAAAAACAGGAAACACAGCTTTTCGAGACGATGGACCAGCTGAAAGAGCGCGCGAAAACATTGCCGGAAGTCCTTGAAATGGCGCGATATTTCTTGAAAGAACGACCGCTGGACATGGATCAGCGAGCGCAAGAACTGCTTGATACAGTATCCCGTGGTATGCTGAACAGATTGACTTCGCGCTTGCAGCATGTTAGCTGGAGCGCAGATAATCTGGAGATCGAAATCCGCGCTTTTGCCGAAGATGAAGGGCAAAAGCTGGGCAAGGTCGCCCAACCGCTTCGTGCCGCATTATGCGGGCGTGGCGTGTCTCCAAGCGTGTTTGACATGATGGTCACGCTAGGCCGCGACGAGACGATCGCCAGAATTTTGGATGTCGCCCCCACAGGCTGACAGATTCTTGCGCAGCAGCGCCAATCAAGCAGGGCAAATGCCCGATGAATGAGGTTGAATATGCCAACAGACGCTTTCAAAACAGCGAAACTCTCATTCGGGGACAAAACCCTCGATTTGCCAATGCAAAGCCCCACGGCAGGCCCGGATGTCATTGATATCCGCAAGCTTTACGCTTTGGGCGATGTTTTTACCTATGATCCCGGCTTCACCTCGACGGCTGCTTGCGAAAGCGCCATCACCTATATCGACGGTGACAAGGGCGAGCTGCTTTATCGCGGCTACCCTATCGACCAACTTGCCGAGAAAAGCCACTTTCTGGAAGTGTGCTACATTCTGCTTTACGGCGAATTGCCGGACACAGCCAAGCTCGATGACTTCGTCTCACGCGTGACCAACCACACAATGCTGCACGAGCAGATGCACTTTTTCTACCGCGGGTTCCGCCGTGATGCGCATCCGATGGCGATTATCTGCGGCGTGCAGGGGGCGATGTCGTCCTTCTACCACGATTCGATTGATATTTCCGACCCGTGGCAGCGCGAGGTGGCCACCATCCGCATGATCGCCAAAATGCCGACAATCGTGGCCTGGGCCTATAAATATTCGGTTGGTCAGCCGTTCATCTACCCGCGCAACGACCTCGATTATGCCTCGAATTTCCTGCAAATGTGCTTTGCCGTTCCGGCCGAAGATTATGTGGTGAACCCCATTCTCAGCCGCGCAATGGACCGGATTTTCACGCTTCATGCCGATCATGAGCAGAACGCCTCGACCTCGACCGTGCGGCTTGCCGGCTCGTCTGGCGCCAACCCCTTTGCCTGTATTGCGGCTGGTATCGCCTGCCTATGGGGCCCGGCGCATGGCGGTGCCAATCAGGCCTGTCTTGAAATGCTGCGCGAAATTGGCACGGTTGACCGTATCCCCGAATATATCGCCCGCGCAAAGGACAAGGATGACCCGTTCCGCCTGATGGGCTTTGGCCACCGGGTTTACAAAAACTTCGACCCGCGCGCCAAGGTCATGAAGGAAAGCGCCGACGAGGTGCTTGGCCTGCTGGGGATTGAAAACAACCCCACGCTGCAAGTCGCCAAGGAATTGGAGCGTATTGCGCTGGAAGACCCGTATTTTGTTGAGAAAAAGCTCTATCCGAATGTCGATTTCTACTCCGGCATCATTCTGGATGCGATGGGATTCCCGACCTCGATGTTCACGCCGATCTTCGCGCTTGCCCGCACCGTGGGCTGGATTGCACAGTGGAAAGAGATGATGGAGGATCCGACGCAGAAAATCGGCCGCCCCCGCCAGCTTTACACCGGCGAGACTTCGCGCGATTACGTGGATATCGAAAACCGCGCATGAGCAAAAGCCTGAAGCGCGTGCTGGCCGAGATGGAAACACTCGGCCTGCAATGCGAGATTGTGCATAAGCCCGATGGCACGCTGACCGCGCAAGACGCGGCCAACGGGCTTGGCTGCACGGTCGGGCAAATCGTAAAATCCATCCTGTTTCGCGTGGCGGGGCGGGATGAGCATGTGCTGTTTCTGACATCGGGCGATAACCGGGTGAATCCGGCAAAGGCCGCCGCGCTTGCGGGCTGCGCACTGGAACGCGCCGATGCCGCCAGCATCCGCGCCTGGACAGGCTTTGCCATTGGTGGCGTTTCGCCCTTTGGCCATCTCCACCCCGTGCGCAAATTTCTGGATGAAGACCTGCTGCAATATGATGTGGTTTGGGCTGCCGCAGGCACGCCGAACCACAATTTTGCAATCAATCCCAAGGCCTTGCGCGATGTTGCTGGCGCAACGGTTGCGGCTTTTACGGCCTGATCTGCGCCATCACGGAACGGGCGGCGCGCAGGCCCGGTGCCTCACCTCCGGCCCCGATTTCACGCATCGCAACCGCACCAGCCGCGCGCTGCGCCGCGGCGGCTGCGGGGTTTTCAAGCAGCGCATCCAGCGCGGGCACAAGGTTTTCCGGCTTGCAGGCCGAAAACAGGAACTCTGGCACGGCGCGGCTGTCTGACAGCAGGTTCACCAATGTCACCGTATCGACCAGCGCCATTTGCCGCATCAGCCAGCCGGTGAGCGCATTCATCTGATAGCCGATGACCATTGGCACATTGGCCGCTGCCAATTCCAGCGAGACAGTGCCCGAGGCGGCGAGTGCGGCGCTGGAGGCGGCAAAAACCGTGCGTTTCTGCGCCTCAAAGGCATCAAAATCGGCCAATGGTGGCAAGATAATGGTATTTGTGCCCGCGAATGCCGCCTGAAGCGGGGGAACAAGACTGGGGCGCGCGGCGGGCACCAGTGGCACCAAGCCGGAGTGCTTTTCGGCCAGAATTTTAACGGTTGCCGCAAAAACCGGCGCAAGCCGCGCCACTTCACTGCCGCGGCTACCGGGGAGCAGGGTTAGAATGCGGGCATCGGGGGCAATGCCCAGTTGCGCACGCAGCGCGGCAATCTCACCCGCTGTGGCCCTTGGCTCAGCCGCAATCGGATGGCCGACAAAGTCACAGCTCATCCCCGCCGCTTGCATATAGGGTGGCTCGAAGGGCAGAAGCGCCAGAACATGGTTGATGCTGCGCGCCATTTTTTCGGCCCGCCCGGGCTTCCAGGCCCAGACAGAGGGCGCCACATAATGGATGAAGGGCGCCGCACTGCCCTTGCGCGCCGCCGCCGCCACGCGCAGCGTAAAGCCGGGGCTGTCGATGGTGACAAGGGCGGCGGGCTGGCGGGCAATGATATCGGCGGCCACCTCGTCGCGGCGTGCAAACAGGCTGCGCAGACGCGGCAACACCTCGACCAGCCCCATGATCGAAAGCTCGTCCATCGCGAACAGCGAATCCAGCCCGCGCGCCGCCATCAGCGGCCCACCAATGCCGGCAAAGCGCGTATCGGGGTCAAGCTGCAACAGCCCGTCCATCAGTGCCGCACCCAGCCTGTCGCCCGAGGCTTCGCCGGCGATCAGGTAGATCAGCGGCGCCTGTCTCATGACGGGTCGCGCGCCCATAGGAACAGGCCCAGTTCATCGGCCTTGGCGACCGTATCTTCCAGCCCCAGCACCAGCACGCCACCGGATTGGATGACCACCCCGGCCAGCCCGGCCTTGGCGGCCATTTCCATTGTGCGCGGGCCGATGGCGGGCAGGTCCACACGCCAATCCTGCCCCTGTTTCGGGGCCTTTAGCAGCACACCGCGCGCACCGTCCGGGTCTGGCCGGTAGCGCGCGCCGGTTTCGGCGACGAATTCAAGCATCCGGTCGGTGCCGGGGCTGCTTTCGGTTGCCAGGCACAGGCCCTGGGCGACGATCGCGCCCTGCCCCACATCGAGCCGACCGAGCGCGGTGACAATTTCTTCGGCGCGCGCGGCATCGGCGCGGTCATCCACGCTGGGTTGCGCGCGTGTGGGAATGCCCGCCGGAATGAGCAGCCCTTCAAGCAGGTCATGTGCGCCGGTAATTTTGAACCCCTCCGCCTCGAAAATGCTCGTGACCATTGCCAAAGTATCGTTATCGCCCTTTTTCAGCCCGGCGAGAATGCGCGGTGCCAGGCGCAAACCCTTGATGTCAAAACGCAACGGGCTGAGTTTCGGGCGGGTCATGCCGCCGGCCATTGTCACCTCGGCGCAGTTTGCGCGTTTGAGCGCGCGAAACAGCCGCCCCGGCTTTTCAAAGATCGCCGGAATGACCGGATAATCCTTTGCCCAGTCCAGCGCGATGCCCTCGAACACCACAATCGTGCAGGGCCGCCCGATACGGCGACATTCCTCGGCCACCAGGCGGGGCAAGACACCTTCGCCTGCAATAATGGCCAAAGGGTCAAGCACGGCGGGAAGGTTTGCGCCGCTAGTCATTGGGCAAAATGAAAGAACGGCCAGATTCGGCCAGAAGGAAGCTGGTGATTTCCTGCACAAGCGGCATATCGGCAAAGTTCTGCGCCACAAGTGCTGCGCGGTCGCGCAAGGTGCCATCGCCGCTGAACAGCGCACGATAGGCGGCGCGCATCCGGTGAATTTCGGCCTTGTCCAGCCCGCGGCGTTTCAGCCCGGTCAGGTTCAGCCCGCCAAGCTGCGCGCGCGCGCCGATCGTTGCGCCGTAAGGAATGACATCGCCCGAAACGACACAGCCCGCGCCCACAATCGCGCCCTGCCCGATGCGTGAAAACTGCACAATGCCCGCAAGCCCGCCCAGAATGGCATGATCGCCAATTTCGACATGCCCGGCCAGCGAAGCATGGTTCGCCATGACAACGCGGTTGCCAACCTTGCAGTCATGGCCAACATGGGTGCCAAGCATGAACAGGCAATCATCGCCAATCTGCGTAAGCCCGCCGCCGCCCGCCGTGCCGGGGTTGATCGACACGCTTTCGCGGATCATGTTGCGCGCGCCAATCACCAGCTTTGTGGCTTCGCCCGCATATTTCAGGTCTTGGGGCTGGTGCCCGACCGAGGCAAAGGGCCAGACCCGTGTGCCTTCGCCAAGGCTTGTATCGCCCGCCAGTGCCACATGGCTTTTCAGCACGACATTGGCTGCCAGCCGCACCTGTGCGCCGATAACGCAAAACGGGCCGATCTGGCAGCCCGGGCCAATTTCGGCCCCCGGCGCCACAATGGCCGAAGCATGGATACTGGCCGTCGGGTCGATCAATGCCATCGGCTATTGCTCGTCCGGCATGACGATCATGGCGGAATACTCGCTTTCGGCCACGATCTTGCCATCGACCTTCGCCTCGCCCCAGAATTTCCAGATTTTGCCGCGGCTGCGGATGACCGATACATGCAGCTCCAGCACATCGCCGGGCATGACCAGCTTGCGAAAGCGGGTTTTATCCATTGTCATGAAATAGACCAGCACATCGGTGTCTTCCAGCCCGAGGGTCTTGATGACCAGAACGCAGGAAGTCTGGGCCATCGCCTCGACAATCGTGACGCCCGGCATGATGGGTTTGGACGGGAAATGCCCCTGAAAATGCGGCTCGTTCACCGAAACATTCTTGATGCCCACGGCGGATTCACCCATCTTCATATCGCGCACCCTGTCGATGAACAGGAACGGATAGCGATGCGGCAGCAGGCGCCGGATTTCCATGATGTCAGCGCCCGGCAACTCGCTGGTGTCTGCGTCTGTCATATGTTCTCCTTTGGACTTATGGGTCGGTTGGCAAAAGCGCCGGGTCTGCGGCATAGGCCGCGTCAAGCCGCGATACGGCCAGGTCGGTTATATCTAGGCTGGTGTTGTATAGCAGCACGGAACGGCGGTCCATTATCGCTGAAGCGCGGCTTTGCACCATGATATCGCCCAGTATCTGCGCGGCTGTGGCATAAAAGGCGCGGCGCCGGTCTTCGTTGCGCTGGGTCTGGGCACGGTCCTTATCAAGCTGTTCGGCACGCACACGCTCTACCCGCTGGTTGAAAGCCTCGGCGCGCACGCGAAAATCTTCCGGCGTGGCGGTTTTGCGCAATTCGGTCAGCGCGGTTTCTTCGGCGGAAAGCTCGGCGGCAATCCTCTCGCCCTCAGCCGTCAGCACGGCGCGTTCTTCGGATTCCAGCGAAAGTATGGCGCGGCCAAGGGTCGAGTCGACCAGCAAACGTTCCTGGTTGACAAAAAGAATCGCGCCGGGGGGCGGGGCTGTCGGGTCGGTCTGCGCCTGAACCGGCAAAGCCAGCCCAAGCGCGAAACATATGGCCAGAATCCAGCGCAATGGAACCCTTCCGCTGTGGCTTAAAAGCTTGTGCTGACGGAAACCGAGAAGACCTGCGTGATATCACCCGGCTGTTCGAGCAAGGGATAGGCCCAGCTGAACTGCAACGGCCCAAGCGGGGTTTGCCAGTAAAGCGCAAGCCCGGCGGTGGCACGCAGATAGGCGGCGTCATCAATCGCACCCGATGCGCCAACCGGCGCGCCATCCAGACCCCAGACAGAGCCTAGGTCGACAAAGGCGCCGCCCATGAACCCAAGATCGCGGGGCACGCCGATCGGGAATTTCGCATCGAGCCGGGCAATGGCATAGAAATTGCCGCCAAGCGCGTCATTCACCGAACCGCCATCATCGTCGCGCGGGCCGATCCCGCCAACATCAAAGCCGCGGAAGCTGGTGCCGCCAAGGAAAAAGCGGTCGGTCACGCGGGTATTGGCAGAACTGCCTGCAAACAGCGCGCCCCCCTCGATATCGGCCGACAGGATTACCGAATCGTCAAACAAGCCAAGATAGCCCTTGGCACGCGCCGTAACCTTGAAATAATCGGCATCGCCGCCAAGCCCGGCATATTGGCCGGTCAGGCGCAAGATATAGCCGGTCGACGGGTCAAACGTATCGTTGCGGGTGTCATGCGTCAGTGCAAACCCGATGGCCGAGCGCACCTGTGTGCCCTCATCGGCAATGATCACCGGCGAGGTGGTGCCCGGCACCGTATCGCGGATTTCTTCGCTGACAATTTCATAATTCAGGCTGATGCGCGTATCCGGCCCAAGCGGGAAACCCACCTGCGGACGGAACCCGAATTCGGTTGTCTGGAAGGACGATTCCGTGCGGTCGATCTCGCGGAAATACAGATCGCCCCCAAGCGAAAAGTCGCGGTCATTCACGCGCGGTTCGGTAAAACTGATCGAGGCAATGCTCGTCCGCTCGCCATATTCAAGTTCGAGTGCGAATTGCTGGCCACGCCCAAGCAGGTTGCGCTCGGTGATCGAAACCTTGCCACTGAAGCCGACATCGGTGGAATAGCCGGCACCAAAGGTGAACGAACCGGTCGAAGCGTCTTGCACATCAACCTCGACCACCGCCTGATCGGGGGATGAACCTTCGCGCACACGCACCGAAACATTGGAGAAATAGCGCAGCGCCTGCAAGGCCGCCTCCGCTTCGCGGATTTTGCGCGGATTCATCGCATCGCCTTCGACCAGCGCGAATTCGCGGCGGATCACGCGGTCAATCGTCTGGCTGTTGCCGCGAATATCAATCCGCTCGACATAGACCCGCTCGCCATTGACCAGCTCGAAGGTTACATCGACCGTGCCATCTGCCTCGTTACGCGTGAAACGCGGCACGGCGCGCAGAAAGGGCCGGCCCTGACGGGAGGCTTCTTCTTCGATCGCCTCGACGGTTTGCTGCACCCGCGATGCACGATAACGCTGGCCTTCGCGCGTGCGAATGAACCGGTTATAGGCGCTGGCATCAACGCCGTCGATCTGGGTTGAGACCCTGGCGGCGCCAAAATCATAGCTTGCGCCTTCGTAAACCGAATAGGTCAGGAACACGCCATCGCGGTTCAGCGCGAATTCGCCCACGCTTGCCTCGACCCGCGCATCGATATAGCCACGCTCGCGGTAGAAATTGACCAATGCAGCCGCGTCGGCCGAAGAATTGGCCATTGCGAAATTATCACGCGTGCGGATATTGGCCAGCGCACCCCCCTCGCCCGAACGCACAGCACGGCGCAGGCGGGCATCGGTAAAGCGGCTGTTGCCGGTAAAATTCACCCCGTCAACCGAGGCAACGCGCCCCTCGCTCACCTCGAATACAAGGTTTACGCGGCCATCCTCGCGCTGAATGATGACCGGGCGCACCTCGGCATCAAAGCGGCTTTTTTCGGTGTAATATTGCGCAATTCGGCGGGCATCGGCCTCGACCGTGGCGCGGTTCATCGGGCCGCGCGCGGCAGATTCGGTTATCGCGGCAAGCTCGGAATCGCTTATCGTGGAATTGCCCTCGAAATTCACAATGCCAATGACAGGGTTTTCGCGCACCTCGATGACCATGCGCCCCGCAGCCGGGCGGATATCGGCAAATTCGAACAGGCCGGCGGCATAAAGGCGGCGAAGCGCCTCGTTTATAGCTGCCGGGCTGACAGCGACGCCCGGCACAAGGCCGGAAAGCGCAATAACCGTGTCAGCGGGAATCGCCTGATTCCCCGTTACAACGACAGATGAAAAGCTGATCTGGGATTGGGCGATTGCAGTTTGCGGCAGGGTCACGAGCGGCGCAGTCACCGCAAATGCCGATAAAGTCAATGTAAAACAACTGGTTAAAAACCGGCCTTTGAATCCCAATTTCATCATCTCGCATCCGCCTTGTTATGTCACGCCGGCTATTACCGGTCGTTGAACGCAACCCTAAAGGAGTCGCATGATGTCGTTATAGGTAACAAAGATGAACATGAACAGCACGAAGAAAAGCCCGATCGACATGACAATCTGCTGCGCGCGCTCGCTGGGTTTGCGGCGGCGCACCGCTTCAACGGCCAGCAGGACAAGATGGCCACCGTCCAGAATGGGAATGGGCAGCAGGTTTACAAATCCAATGCCCGCCGAAAGCGCCGCTGTCCACTGGATGAGCGAGGGCAGGCCCTGCCGTGCAACATCGCCCGTGGCCTGGGCAATACCCACCGGGCCGGACAGGTTTTTGGGGCTGAGTGCGCCGCGGATTATGGCGCGAATGGCGGTAATGGTGAAGCTGATCTGGTTCTTGACGGTCGTTGCGCCTATCCCCAACGCCTCGAAAATTCCGGGTGTGCGGCTGGCCACATCAAAATACGACCCGACCATGCTGATACCGATCACAACGTCATTGGTGACGGTGCCATCGGCGCGCAACTGTTCCACCGGGCGGGCGGTAAGCGTGGTCGTCACATCCGCGCCATTGCGCCAGATGTTGAGTGTGATGGGCGTGGAGCCGCTGGCAACGATCAGATCCTTCATTGCCGTAAAGCTGTTCACCGGCGTGCCGTTCACGGCCAGCACCACATCGCCGGGTTCCAGCCCCGCCTCTTTTGCCGGGCTTTCAGGATGCACGAAAGCCACCATAGCAGGCACAAGCGGCGGGATTTCAAGCTCGCGCGCGCGGCCATCGCGCAGCACGGTCACGTTGATCATGCCGGTCAGCTCCTGGTCGCTGACCACATCAAACACCTCGGCAAAACTGGAAACGGGCGTGCCTTCAACAGACGTGAACACATCGTCAACCTGTAGGCCGGTCTCGTAGGGCATGGCCAGAACCTCGCCCACGCGCGGCTCGTCCACCGCCACGCCCTGCACCATGATCACGCCGGTATAAATGGCCACGGCAAGCACCATATTTGCAGCGGGGCCAGCTGCAATGGTGAGCGCGCGCCGCCATGTCGAGGCGGCGGGAAAGCTGCGCGCGGCATCGGGGCCAAGCGTTGCCGCCTTGTCCTGCGTGGCGCTGGCGGCATCGGCATCGCCCAGAAACCTGACATAGCCGCCCAGCGGCACGGCTGCCAATTGCCAGCGCATCCCGCGTTTATCGGTGCGCGACCAGATGATCTTGCCAAAGCCAAGCGAGAACACCTCGGCATGGATGCCACACCAGCGGCCCACAAGGTAATGGCCCATTTCATGCACGAAAACCACAATGCTGATAATGACAATAAAACTGCCCAAGGTGAGCGCGACATCAATAATATTTTGCGCGAAATCAATCACTTACAAGCCCCTTATTCTTGGCAATCCAGTCTTCTGCAGCATTACGCGCAACGGTATCAATTGTTAATACAGTATTTAGATCGCGAGGTATTTGCGTAATTACCGCTCTCACGTAGGGTTGATCTAGCACATCTTCAACCAGACGCGCCATGTCCAGAAACCCGATCTGGCCGGCCAGAAACGCATCGAGCGCCGCTTCCTTGGCGGCGTTGAAGGCGGCACCGTGCCCGCCCCCGGCCGCAAGAACCTGTCGCGCCAGCCGCAAGGCGGGAAAGCGCAGAGGGTCGGGCGGTTCGAAATCAAGCTGGCGCAGGGTTTCAAGGTTGAGCGGGGGCACGGGCAATGGCGCACGGTCGGGCCAGTTCAGCGCATAGCCGATGGGGGCGCGCATGTCGGGCGTGCCCAAATGCGCAAGAATGGCCCCGTCGCAAAACTCGACCATCGAATGCACAATGGCTTGCGGATGCACGATCACCTCGATCGCCGCGGCGGGCATGTCATAAAGATTGGCCGCCTCGATCACCTCCAGCGCCTTGTTGAACATGCTGGCACTATCCACCGAAATGCGCTGGCCCATATCCCATGTTGGGTGGGCCACGGCCTGTGCGGGGGTGGCATTCGCCATTTGCGCCAGGCTCCATGTGCGGAACGGGCCGCCGGTGGCTGTCAGGATCAAGCGGCGCACCTTGGCGGCATCTTCGCCATTCATGGCCTGCCACAGCGCGGAATGCTCGCTATCTACCGGAAGCAGACGGGTTTTATGGGCAGCACAGCGCGCGCGCAGCAAAGCCCCGGCACAGACAAGCGATTCCTTGTTGGCCAGCGCCAGCACCCGCGTGCTTGCCGCCAGTTCCAGCGTGGGGCGCAGGCCCGCCACGCCGACAATCGCCGACATGGCCCAATCGGTGGGGCGGCTGGCAGCCTCGGTCAGGGCATCCGGCCCGGCGGCGGCTTCAACGCCGCTGCCTTCAAGCGCGCGGCGCAGCTCGTCCAGATGTTGCGGATAGGCGGTAACGGCGATGCGCGCACCAAGGTTGCGCGCCTGTTCGGCCAGCAGGGCAATATTCGCCCCGCCCGACAGCGCCACGACATCAAAAGCCGCACGTCCGCCGCCACGATTGATCAGATCAACGGTGTTGACGCCGACCGAGCCGGTCGCCCCGAATATGCTGATCCGGCGCATTGCCTAAAAGACCAGCGTCAACACATAGATGTTGACGGCGGCGACCAGCCCATCGAGCCGGTCGAGAATGCCGCCGTGGCCGGGAATGAGCGCAGAGCTGTCCTTGACGCCCTTGCGCCGCTTGAGCCAGCTTTCGCCAAGGTCGCCGATTTGCGCGGCAAGGGCCAGCAGCAGGCTGGTTGTGACCGTGGGCCACAGCGCCCAACCGGGGGCGAACAGCCCGAAACCTAGCCCCACAATGGCCGCCAGCCCCCAGCCGCCCAGCGTGCCCGACCATGTCTTGCCGGGGCTGATGGCTGGCCATAGCTTGGGCCCGCCCACGGTGCGGCCCACGAAATAGCCGCCAATATCGGTGGCCACGACCAGCAGGATCAGCCAGTAAACCAGCAGCAACCCGGCCGTGGTGTCGCCGCGATAATGCGCCAGCGCCGCCACCGGAAGGCCGAAATACACCACGCCAAGCGCCAGCCACAGCCAGGATTTCTTGCGCGCCGCGACAATGGCGACCACGGCCAGACCAAGCGGAATCATCGCCCAGACAAGGCCGAATATCTGCCCGACAAGGGCCGAGCCAATCGCGCCCGCCGCCATGACCAGCAATGAAATGTTGTTCACCCCGTATTGGCCGGTGATCAGCCCGCGATATTCCCACATTATCAGCGCGCCACCAACGGCAAGCATCCCCGATGTCCAGATGCCACCAAGGTAAAAGAAGACCAGCGCCATAACCGCCAGGGCCAGGCCAGAGATGATGCGCATCCGCAAATCGGCAAAACCGCCCGGCCTGGGCGCATCGCCGGGCTTGAAGGCGAACGGGTCATCCGCCGTTTCGGGCGCAACCTCGATCGTGTCGATATCTTCCAGCTGGTCGTCATCGCTCATTTGCTGACCGCCCCGAAGCGGCGATCACGGGTCATGAACCCGTCTATCGACGCCTGAAATGCAGCCCGGTCAAAGTCGGGCCAATTGATGTTGAGAAAATCATATTCCGAATAGGCCGCCTGCCAAAGCAGGAAATTCGAGGTGCGGCATTCACCGGATGTGCGGATAACCAGATCGGGCTCGGGCAGATCGGCGGTATCCAGATGCGCGGTGATCAGGTCTTCATCCACCTGCTCGGGGCTAAGCTCTCCGCTGGCCACGCGGCGGGCGATGGTCTGCACGGCACGTATCATCTCGTCACGGCCACCGTAATCGACCGCAATCGTCAGGTTCAGCTTTGTGCCGCGCGCGGTGCGGTTTTCGGCCATATCCATCAGCGCGCGCAGGCTTTTGGTAAACCGGTCGCGCCGCCCGATGAAGCGCAGGCGAACGCCGTGTTCCACAAGGCTTGCCACTTCTTTCTGGATGTAACGGCGCAAAAGGCGCATCAGGCCGGAAACCTCGTCCGCCGAACGCTTCCAGTTCTCGGTGGAAAACGCATAAAGCGTAAGATGCGTCACCCCTAGGTCGGGGCAGGCCTTGACCGTATCGCGCACGGTTTCAACGCCGCGTTTGTGCCCGAACAGCCGCGGCAGGCCGCGCGCGGTTGCCCAGCGGCCATTCCCATCCATGATCATGGCAACATGGCGCGCTTGCGTCACATTCCGTTTAGCGCGTGAATTCGCCATATCTGCTCCTGATGCAGGCTATACCTGCATGATTTCCGCCTGCTTGCCCTCAAGCACCTTGTCGACCATGCTGATATGCCTGTCGGTCGCGTCCTGAATTTCATCGGCCCACAGCTTCTGGTCATCTTCCGACATGCCATCGGCCTTGGCCTTTTTCAACTTGTCCATACCGTCGCGGCGCACGTTGCGCACGGCAATGCGGGCGTTTTCGGCATAGGTGCCGGCCAGTTTGGCCAATTCGCGGCGGCGCTCTTCGTTCAATTCGGGGATGGGCAGGCGCAGGGTTGCACCATCCATCACAGGGTTGATGCCGATGCCGGCATTGCGAATGGCCTTGTCCACGGCGTTCACCATTGCCTTGTCCCAGACATTGACCGTGACCATGCGCGGCTCGGGCACGTTGATCGTGGCCACCTGGTTGATGGGCGTCGGGCTGCCATAGGCTTCGACCATCACCGCATCCAGCATACTGGCACTGGCGCGGCCGGTGCGCAACGAGGCAAAGTCGTGCTTTAACGCGGTTATGGCACCATCCATCCGCTTGTTGATGTCATCAATATCAATATCCAACTCGTCCGACATACGCGCCTCTTTATTTTTGCTCGACCACGGTAAAGCGGCCCTTGCCTTGCAGGATAGACACAAAGCCACCCGAATCTGCCAGACTGAATACCACGATTGGCAGTTTATTGTCGCGCGCCAATGCAATGGCCGAGGCATCCATGACCTTGAGGTGCTTTTGCAGCACATCGTCATAGGTAATCCGCTCAAACCGCTTGGCATCTGGGTTTTTCTTGGGGTCGCTGTCATAGATCCCGTCAACCGAGGTGCCCTTGAAAATCGCCTCGCAGCCCATTTCGGTGGCGCGCAGCGTGGCGGCGGTGTCGGTGGTGAAATAGGGGTTGCCGGTGCCTGCCGCAAATATCACAACGCGGCCCTTTTCAAGATGGCGCACGGCGCGGCGGCGGATGTAAGGTTCGCAGATCTGGTCCATCGGAATGGCGGAGATGACGCGGGTGAAGGTGTCCATCGCCTCCAGCGCCGATTGCATGGCCAGCGCGTTCATGACCGTGGCCAACATGCCCATATAGTCGGCGGTCGTGCGCTCCATCCCCTGGGCCGAGCCTTGCAGCCCGCGGAAAATATTGCCCCCGCCGATCACCACACACACTTCAACACCCAGATCGACGACCGATTTGATCTCGGCGGCGATGCGCTCCACTGTGGGCGGGTGCAGCCCGTATTGCCCCGGGCCCATCAGTGCCTCGCCCGAGATTTTGAGCATGACCCGTTTATAGTTGAGCGGCGGCGTTGTGGCGTCCGGGGTCATGGAATCTCCTGTTTGGGTTTGGCGCGTAAAATGGTGTAAAATTGCCTTCGGTTCAATGCCAAATGGCGCAATCACCAAATGAGGTGGCGAAGGGCCGCCAAAGCCTAGGCGTCATCGACCGATTTGATGATGCGCGCCGGGCTGCCCACGGCCACAACGCGGGCGGGCAGTGATTTGGTCACAACCGCACCGGCGCCCACCACCGTGCCATCGCCAATCGTTACGCCGGGCATGATGATGGCCCCTGCCCCGATCCAGCATTTTTCGCCAATGGTAATGGGCTTTGAGATATTCACCACCGAAAACGGTATCGGGCGGTCGCCTACCGGCGGGCCGAAACGGTCTTCGGGGCGGATGGGATGCGTTGCCGTGATGAACTGCGCATTGGGGCCAACCATCGTTTGCGAACCGATGGCAATGATGTTGCTATCCAGAAATGTCGCGCCGGCATTGATGAACACAAAGGCACCGAAATGCAAATGGATGCCGTATTCCACCGTGAATGGCGGGCGGATCATGCACGGCCCGTCCATTTTGCCAAGCAAGGCCTGCATCGCGCCGATGCGCCCTTCAATGTCATGCGATGAAATCGCGTCGAGCGCGGCCTTGCGCGTTGATGCCTGCGCCTGAAGGTCGAGCAGATAGGCATCGCCACCGTTATGCGGCTCACCGGCCAGCATTTTGCGGTAGTTTTCGTTCATAATCCCCCCTTTGGCGTGCAAAAAGCCCGGTTGCTTGCACAACCGGGCTTGAGCTTAGCAGAAGATTGCAGCTTATGCGCCGCGGGTTTTTGCAACCTCGGCTGCAAAATCCTCTTCTTCTTTTTCAATACCTTCGCCAACGCCCATGCGCACGAAACCGGTGATTTCAACGCCAGCTTCCTTGGCGGCCGCGCCAACCGTCAGGTCGGGGTTGATCACGAAAGCCTGGTTCAGCAGGGTCACTTCCTGGAAGAATTTCTGCATACGGCCCTTGATCATGTTTTCGATGATCGCTTCGGGCTTGCCGGATTCGCGGGCCTGCTCGGTCAACACGGTTTTCTCGCGCTCAACCAGTTCAGCCGACAAATCAGCCTCGGAAAGCGAGGCGGGGTTGGTGGCGGCGATATGCATGGCAATCTGCTTGCCAATTCCGTTGTCGGTGCCTTTCAGTGCAACCAGCACGCCGATTTTGCCTTTGCCATCGGCGACCGCGTTATGCACATACATCGCCACGGAGTCGCCGCTCAGCCGGGCCATGCGGCGCACGCTCATATTCTCGCCAATCGTCACGATCTTGTCGGTTACAACCTCGGCAACGGTTTTGCCTTTCAGCGGGGCAGCCAGCAGCGCGTCGAAATCCTCAACGGTAATGGCGACATTGGTGATGTCACCAACCAGCGCCTGAAACTCGGCGTTCTGGGCGACAAAGTCGGTTTCCGAGTTCACCTCGACAACAACGCCGGAATTGCCCGACACCATAGCGCCGACCAGACCTTCCGCAGCCACGCGGCCAGCCTTTTTGGCGGCCTTGGCCAGGCCTTTGGTGCGCAGCCAGTCAACCGAGGCTTCCATATCGCCATTGTTTTCAACAAGGGCTTTTTTCGCGTCCATCATGCCTACGCCGGTGGAATCGCGCAGTTCTTTTACCATGCTTGCGGTGATCGACATTGTCGCTCTCCTTTAAGAATTCTGGGTTTGAAACAACAACGGGGGGCACGCCGCCCCCCGCATCAGCCGGGTTGGGCCGGATTATTCAGCAGCGCCTTCGGCGGCAATCGCCTCTTCGCTCGGGGCTTCTTCCATTGCGCCAACGTCAACACCACGTGCGCCCATCTGCTGGGCCATACCGTCAAGCGCGGCACGCGCGATCAGGTCGGTGTAAAGCGCGATGGCGCGGCCGGCATCGTCATTGCCGGGGATCGGGAAGTCGATGCCGCGCGGATCGGAGTTGGTGTCAAGCACCGCAATCACCGGAATGCCGAGTTTTCTGGCTTCGGTAATGGCCAGCGCTTCTTTGTTGGTGTCGATCACGAAGATCAGATCAGGCACGCCACCCATCGAGCGGATACCGCCAAGCGATGCCTGCAATTTGGCCTGCTCGCGTTCCATGTTCAAACGCTCTTTCTTGGTCAGGCCGGCGGCCCCGCCTTCAAGCGCCTCGTCGATATGCTTGAGCCGCGCGATCGAGTTGGACACGGTTTTCCAGTTGGTCAGCGTGCCGCCCAGCCAGCGGTGGTTCATGTAATACTGTGCCGAACGCTCGGCGGCTTCTGCAATCGCCTTTGAAGCCTGACGCTTGGTGCCAACGAACAGAATGCGCCCGCCCTTGGCAACGGTAGCAGCAACAGCCTGCAGGGCTGCATCGAGCAGCGGCACGGTCTGTGTCAGGTCCATGATGTGGATGCCGTTACGGTCGCCGTAGATATACGGGCCCATCAGCGGGTTCCAGCGATGTGTCTGGTGGCCAAAGTGAACGCCTGCTTCCAAGAGCTGGCGCAATGTGAACTCGGGTAGAGCCATTGTCGTTTCCTTTCCGGTTTCGCCTTGGCAGAGAATCAGGGAAGCCCCAACCGGTGGATCTGGGGGGATGTCTGTCCCCAAACCCGTCTCTGCCTGTGGATTTAGTGAGCGCAGATTACCCCCTTCGGCGGAAATACGCAAGAGGGGCTTTGTGACAATTGGAACAAACTCGCGCATTGCGCGCAGAATCCCCACATTATCCGGTGACAATGTGCAAATATGCCTGTATCCCGCAAGAAAAGCGCAGGACTTGCACGCGCAGCTATTAAAGGCCATGCCTGATGAAAACCGGTGCCCATATTGACCCGAAATATATTTCGTTCAACCAGTCGCTGCCGCGCGGGTTGCAATCGGGCACCATTCGGCTGATCGAGAACCTGACGGGGCGCATCAAGGTGCTGCGCCTGGCGCATAAACATGCCACCGAGCCTGCCTTGCCCGGCAATTTCTGGAAACAGGCGCTGACCCGGATGCGGGTGGATAACGAAGTATCCGACGCCGCCCTTGCCCGCATTCCCAAAACCGGCCCGCTGGTGGTGTTCGCCAACCACCCGCATGGTTTGGTTGACGGGATGGTGCTGTGCAACAATATCGCGCGCGTGCGCTCCGATTTCAAAATCCTGACCCGCCCGTTTCTGACCAAGCTTGAAGAGATCAACCCGCATATGATGCCCGTGGCCTATAACCACGAGCCCGATGCGATTGAGAAAAATATCCAGATGCATAAAGACGCCATTGCCCATGTGCGTGGCGGTGGCTGTCTCATCCTGTTTCCCGCCGGGGCCGTGGCCCGCGCCAAAAGCTGGTGGGGCGATGCCGAGGAGATGGAGTGGACGCC
The DNA here is from genome assembly GCF_020447305.1 of Abyssibius alkaniclasticus. Taxonomy (NCBI): domain Bacteria; kingdom Pseudomonadati; phylum Pseudomonadota; class Alphaproteobacteria; order Rhodobacterales; family Paracoccaceae; genus Abyssibius; species Abyssibius alkaniclasticus. Next base: position 2,631,748 of record NZ_CP095732.1, read on the forward strand.
CTTCATGGCGCGGCTCATTCTGCGCGGCCATGCACAGGCGCTGCCCATGTATTTCAGCACGCAGAACAGCCGCTGGTTCCAGATGGCAGCGCAGTTTTCCGACACGGCGCGCCAGGGTCTGCTGATGCATGAAATCGCCCGCAGCTTCGGCACCACGATGCGCCCCATTGTCGGCCAGCCGATTCCGCATACCGCCTTTCAGGGCATGGGGCTGAAAATGCCGGAAATGACCCGCAAACTATACGAAATAACAATGGCGCTGGCCCATTCCCCCGATGGCGACGCCTTGCCGGCCGAGTTGAACCTGCCGCGCGCTGCTGAATGAGTTTGCCGCCGGTTCTGTGCATTGGCGCAGCCCTGTGGGATGTGCTTGCCGCGGCCAGCCGCAGCATGAAGATCGGCGATGATATTCCCGGCACGATCATCCGCCGCCCCGGCGGCGTGGCGCTGAACGTGGCCGTGGCGCTGGCCGCGCATGGCGTTCCGCCCGGGCTGCTGGCCACGATTGGCGCGGATACCGATGGCGACACGCTGGTCGCGCTGCTTGAAGCCCAGGGCGTTGATTGCCGCCATGTCTTGCGCACGGCCGCGCCGACCGACAGCTATCTGGTCATCGAATCCCCCGGTGGGGACATTTTTGGCGCGATTGCCGATTGCGCGGGCCTGGAGCAGGCCGATACCGCCGTGCTTGCCCCCGCCATCAGCGGCGCGCTGGCGCCGTTCAGTGGCGAAGCGGTGGTCGATGGCAACCTGCCCGACAGCGTGCTTGCCCGCCTGCACGACCTGCTGCCACAGGCGCGGCTGTCGCTTGTGCCCGCCTCGCCCGGCAAGGCCGCCCGCCTGCGCGAGCCGATCAAACACGGCCATGCCGCGATTTATGTGAACAGGTTCGAGGCCGAGATCATTTGCGAATCTGCCTTTGCCGATAGCGCCAGCGCCGCTTGCGCCCTGGTTGAAATGGGCGCGCGTTTTGCCCTTGTGACCAACAGCGCCGCCCCCGCCAGCCTTGCCAATGCCGCCCATTGCATCAGTCGCACGCCGCCAAGGGTGAACAGCATTTCCACCACCGGGGCGGGCGATGTTGTGCTGGCCGCGCATTTTGCCGCCCGCCTTGCCAGCCCCGACCCCGATAGCGAAGCGGCGATGACCGCACAACTGACAGCCGCGCTGGATGCCGCCGCTGCCCATATTACAAAGGCCACAACATGAAGCTCCCCCTTGTCTTTTCCGCCGAAGTTACCGCCGCACGCGCGGCAGGCACGCCTGTTGTGGCGCTGGAATCCACCATCATCACCCACGGAATGCCCTGGCCGCAAAACTATGAAACCGCCAAGCTGGTAGAGGATGACATTCGCAAAGGCGGGGCCGTTCCGGCCACAATCGCCATTCTGAACGGTGCCATCCATATCGGCCTTGATGATGCGCGCCTTGCCGAGCTTGCCCAAATGAAGAACGTCGCCAAACTGTCGCGCGCCGATCTGGCCGTGGCCTTGGCCACCGGCATTGCCGGGGCAACAACCGTGGCCTGCACAATGATTTGCGCGCATCTGGCGGGCATTCAGGTCTTTGCCACGGGCGGCATTGGCGGCGTGCATCAGGGGGCGGAAAGCAGCTTTGACATTTCGGCCGACCTGATGGAATTGGCCCAAACCCCCGTAACCGTTGTGGCGGCGGGGGCAAAAGCCATTCTCGACATTCCCAAAACGCTTGAAGTGCTTGAAACACAGGGCGTGCCGGTCATCGCCTATGGGCAAGACGAGTTTCCGGCCTTCTGGTCGCGCAAAAGCGGCATCCCTGCCCCGCTGCGGCTGGATGAACCAGCCCAAATTGCCGCCGCACAGAAAATGCGCACCGCCCTTGGCCTGCCCGGCGGCCAGCTCGTGGCCAACCCCGTGCCGGTTGAAAGCGAGATCAGCCGCGACGCCCTTGCCCCGATCATTGCCGCCGCCCAGGCCAGGGCCACGGCCGAGGGTATCAGCGGCAAGGCGGTCACACCCTTCCTGCTGGGTGCAATACTCGAGGCGACCGACGGCGCCTCGCTGGCCACAAACATTGCGCTTGTGCGCAACAACGCCCGGCTGGCGGCTGAAATTGCGCAACATTTCGGCTAAGCCACCTTTACGTGGGGTTAACGGCTACCTAGATTAGGGCAAATTCGAGGGTAATGATGGCGCGCAAAGTCAAGGCTTCCAAAAGGCAAAAAACCGTCAAGCCGAGCATTTTGCAACGCTTTCGCACCAATTTCCTGACGGGGCTGGTGATTGTCGCCCCCATTTTGCTGACCATCTATCTGATCTGGTGGATCATTACGCTGGTCGATGGGCTGATCGTGCCCTGGGTGCCGGCAATCTATAACCCCTCCTACTATCTGGGCACCGACATTCCGGGTTTCGGGGTTGTGGTTTTCTTGCTGTTCACCGGGCTGGTTGGCGCGCTGACCAAGGGGCTGTTTGGCCGCCAGTTGCTGAAATTCGGCGAAAGTCTGGTCGACAGGATGCCGGTTGTCCGCTCCATCTATAACGCCATCAAGCAGATTGCCGAAACGGTGCTGAGCCAGACGAACAGCTCGTTTCAACATGCCTGTCTGGTGGAATATCCGCGCAAGGGCATTTGGGCCATTGCCTTTGTGTCGACCGAAACCAAGGGCGAAGTGAATGTTCGCACTGGCGACCAGACGGTTCTTTCGGTCTTTCTGCCCACCACGCCGAACCCGACATCGGGCTTTTTGCTGTTCGTGCCAAAGGCCGATGTTGTGCTGCTGGACATGACGGTTGAAGAAGCCGCCAAGCTGGTCATTTCGGCCGGGCTTGTAACGCCACCGATGCGCGAAACTGGCACAGGGCCGGGCAAGGGCGCGATCGGGGTCAATCCCGCAGCCGTTGTAAAAACCAAGCCGCAATTGGCTGGCGTGGCCCTGCGGGCCACGCCGCCAAACCGGCTACTCAGCGTCCTCCCACCACCAGACATCGGGCAAAAAGCCGACCCAGTCGCCATAGATCGGGATATAGTCGGGGTAGCGCAGCCGTGCATCATGCGCCAGCCAGCTTTCGGGGTTATACCAGAACGGCACCACATAGCGCCCGGTCATCAGCGCACGGTCAAGCGCCTGGGCGGCGGCGGTAAAGGCCGCATCATCGCGCGATGTCAGCATGGCCTCCACCATCGCATCGACCGCGGGCGAATTGACGCCCGCATAGTTGCGCGTGCCGGGCTGCTCCACCCCGTTGCTGCCCCAGTAAAGCCGCTGCTCGTTGCCCGGTGACAGCGACATGCCCCAGGAATAGGTGGTGACATCATAGTCATAATTGTCACGCCGTTCGGTCATTTGCGCGCGGTCCACAAGCTGCGTGGTGGGGAAAATGCCGATGGCCGCCAGTTGCTGCGTGTAAAGGCTGGCCAGCCGCTCTTCATCGGGGGTGGAAAGGGTAAACTCGAAGGTAAAGGCTTCACCCGCCTGGTTTTTCAACACGCCGTCCTGCACGGTCCAGCCCGCCGCCTCAAACAGCGCCAGCGCCGCACGGGAATTTGTGCGATTACGCTCGCCACCCGATGCCACCGGCAGCGCGTAGGGCTCCAGCGCATCGGGCGTCAGGCTATCGGCAAAGGGTTCCAGCAGGGCCACGACCGCATCCGAAGGTGCCCCCTGCCCCATGCCAAAGCGCGTGTTGGAAAAGTATGAGGCAATGCGCGGATAGCGCGACTGGTTCACCGTCTGGTTGATGAACTCGAAGTTGAAGGCCAGAATCAACGCCTCGCGCACCCGCCAATCGGCGAATATTTCGCGCCGCGTGTTCAGCACAAAGCCCGACATGCCCGATGGCCGCTGATGCTGGATGACCGATTGCACGATCTCGCCATTCACAGCGGCCGGAAAGGTATAGCCCTCTTCCCAGCGGCGCGGCTCGCCATCGCGGAACACATTTGTCAGCCCGGCGGTAAAGCTTTGGAACATCGCATTGGCATCGGTGAAATACTCATAGCGGATCCGGTCAAGGTTGTGCCGCCCGCGGTTGAAGGGCAGGTCACGCCCCCAATAATCGGGGTTGCGGTCAAAGTTGATATAGCGGCCCGGCTCGAAATCGCCCACCACATAGGGGCCAGAGCCGATGGGCACGACAAGGTCGCTTTCCTCGAAATCGCGCCCCTCGGGCCAGTCGGCCTTGCGCAGAATCGGGCGCAGTCCGATGATCAGAACAAGCTCGCGATCTTCGGTGTTGAACTCGAATCGGACAGAGCGCGGGCCGGTCTGGGTGACAGATTCGACCTTGTTCCAGGTGTTGAGATAAGACGGAACCCCCCGCGTGCCGAGTGTTTCAAACGACCAGATCACATCTTCGACAGTGATCTGCTCGCCATTGGAAAACGCCGCTTCCTCGCGCAAGGTAAACTCGACAAAGCTGCGTTCGTCATTCGTATCGATGGTTTCGCAGATCAGGCAGTAAAGCGTGAACGGCTCGTCATAACTGCGCCCCATGAGTGATTCGTAGACATGGGCGCGCACGCCGTAAGGGGCGCGCCCCTTCACGATATAGGGGCTGAACGCGTCAAACCCACCATATTCGCTATAAATCACCTGCCCGCCCTTGGGCGCATCGGGGTTGGCATAGGGCAAATTCGTATAATCCGGCCCCAAAGCGGGAGTGCCATACATGGAAATTGCATAGCTCGGCTCGGCCTGCGCCACGCCGCCAACCCCCGTGCCAAGCGCCAGCACCGCTGCTGCCGCCGCGATAAAACCGCCCATCCTGCTCATCATTTTCTGCATTCCTTTTCTTATGCGACATGCACGCCATGCGCTAACCTTAGCCCGCTCAAGGTTTATTTTCAAAAACTACTTGGACTCGCGCAGCACGAGTCGTATAGTTGGGGCACTGCTCGATAGGTTTCTTGCCTGTATGAAACCTGCCTCAATAACTTACGCCCTCTTCGTGAGGGCGTTTTTTTTTGCGCCAAATATGGCGCATGGGCAAAATGCTGCATTGCAATATCCGCCGCCGCTCCACAAGTTAGGGTTACAGGAGGATCATCATGACATCACTCAGCAACAAACTGGCCGTGATCACCGGCTCGAATTCAGGCATTGGCCTTGGCGTGGCCGAGGTTCTGGCGGCGGCGGGCGCGAATATCGTGCTTAATTCCTTTACCGACCGCGACGAAGACCATGCGCTTGCCGCCGATCTGGCCAAGCGCCACGGGGTCAAGGTGCGCTATATCGCGGCCGACATGTCCAAGGGCGATGACTGCCGCCAGCTGATTGCCAAGGCGGGCGATGTGGATATTCTGGTCAACAATGCCGGCATTCAACATGTCGCCGCGATCGAGGAATTTCCCGCCGCGAAATGGGATGCGATCATAGCGATCAATCTGACATCCTCGTTCCACACCATTGCCGCCGCCCTGCCCGGAATGCGCAAGCGTGGCTGGGGGCGGATTGTGAATATCGCCTCGGCGCATGGGCTAACGGCGAGCCCGTTCAAATCGGCCTATGTATCGGCCAAGCATGGCGTTGTCGGGCTGACCAAGACCGTCGGGCTGGAAACGGCAGAGGTGAACATCACCTGCAACGCCATCTGCCCCGGCTATGTGCTGACCCCGCTGATCGATTCCCAGATTCCCGACACGATGAAGAAATACAATATGACCCGCGAGCAGGTCATCCGTGATGTCTTGCTGGAGCGCCAGCCGTCCAAGGAATTCGCCACGATCGAGCAGATCGGCGGCACGGCGGTGTTTCTGTGCAGCCCGGCAGCAGACCAGATTACCGGCACGACCATCTCGCTTGATGGCGGCTGGACCGCGCTGTAATGGCCAAAATGCGCCGCATAAACCTGGCCCTGCAGGGTGGCGGGGCGCATGGCGCATTTACATGGGGCGTGCTTGACAGGTTCCTGCAAGAACCCGGGCTGGAAATTGCCGGCATTTCCGGCACATCGGCGGGCGCGTTGAACGGCGCGGCGCTCAAATCCGGGCTGGTGGCTGGCGGGGCGGAAGCCGCGCGCGAAAACCTTGCCTGGTTATGGGCCCAGGTCGGCGCGGTGAACGACCCGCGCCTGTTGCAATGGATGGCGCCGCAACAGGCCGGGCTGGAGCGTTTCAACAGCCTGCTTGGCCCCTTCGCCCCGCAAGCCGTGGCCGAAGCCATTGGCCGGGTGTTCAGCCCCTATGACTATGGGGTTTTCTACGCCAATCCGCTGCAAGACATCGCCGAGCGGTTTCGCTATGACGATGTGTGCCACAGCGCAGGTCCGGCGCTGCATATCGCGGCGACCAATGTGCGCAGCGGCAAGATCAGGGTCTTTTCCAATGCCGATATCTCGGCCAAGGTCATTCTCGCCTCGGCCTGCCTGCCCACGCTGTTTCAGGCCATCGAAATCCCCGATGCGAAAACCGGCAGGCTGGAGGCCTATTGGGATGGCGGCTATACTGGCAACCCGGCGCTGTTTCCTTTGTTCGACCCGAAGCTGCCCAATGACATTGTGATCGTGAATATCAACCCCCTGGAGCGTGACAGCCTGCCGCGCACGGCCCAGGATATTCAGAACCGCATCAACGAAATCAGCTTCAATTCGTCGCTGTTGCGCGAGTTGCGCGCCATTCAGTTTGTGAAAACCCTTATCGCCGACGGGCATATCGACCCCGGCAAGATGAAGGATGTATTCGTGCATATGGTCGCCGATGATGCGCTGATGAACCGGCTGACGGCCGCCACCAAGGCCTATGCCGGGCCAACATTGCTGGCCGAGCTTAAAGCCGCAGGCCAAGACGCCGCTGAAGGCTTTCTAAGCGCGCATAGCGATGATCTGAACAAACGTGGCAGCGTCGATTTGCGGGCGATGTTCAGCTAGCCAAGCCCATTAACCCAAGGACGTCACCCATAAAATCACCGCATCTTCGTCGCTGGTTGAAATCACGTTATGGCCCATCGTGGCATCGTAATAGGAACTGTCGCCACGGCGCATGTCTACCGGCTCGTAAAACTCGGTATAAAACACAATCGCGCCCGTCAGCACATACATGAATTCTTCGCCATCATGGCGCACCCAGCCATCGAACTCGTCCATTGCGCGCGCCCGCACCGTGGCGCGGTAGGGCAGCATGGCCTTTTGGGTAATGTCTCCGGCCAGAATTTCATGCTCGTAAGTGGCCGTGATATGCCGCTTGCCCTGCCCGGCCCGTGTGACCGAGCGCCGCCCCAGCACGCGCGCATCCTTTGGCGCGGTAAAAAGCTGCGGAATCGAAATATTCAGCCCGGTAGCCAGCTTGCGCACGGCATCGAATGTGGGCGACATCTGGCCGTTCTCAATTTTGGACAGGGTCGAGCGCGCCAGCCCGGCCTGTTGCGCGGCCTGCTCCAGTGTCCAGTTGCGCGCCTTGCGCAGCTCGCGCACGCGCAGACCAAGGTCGAGATGCTCAACCGTTTCGGTGGCGCCGCTTGCACGGGCCACGGACAGAATGGAAGGTTGGTTCAAATCGCTCATACGCGCCCGCTGCTGAATCTGGCGCTATTTAGGGCAAGCCGCGCGGCGAATGCAACGCCGCTGGTGCATTTTACATTCGCAGCCCCGCACAGACCGGCAGGGCGCTATCTGTTTTGCCCCATCCGGCATGGCATCCTGTGCCAAACCTGACTATTGTGCCGCCAACATATCCAAACCCAAAGGCACCCCGCATGAGTACACGGCTTGACATCATCTCCGACCCGATCTGCCCCTGGTGCTATATCGGCAAGGCGCGGCTGGAAGCTGCGCTGCAAAACGCGCCCGCCGGTGTGTTTGAAATCCACTGGCACCCGTTTCAGCTAAACCCCGATATGCCGCCCGAAGGCCGCGACCGGCGCGAATATCTGGAAGGCAAGTTTGGCGGCAAGGAAGGGGCCGTGCGCGCCTATGCCCCCGTGGCCACAGCGGCCGAAGAAAGCGGGCTGGTCATGAACCTTGAAAAGATCGCCCGCACGCCCAACACGCTGGATGCACACCGGCTTATCCATTGGGCCGGGGTGGAAGGCGTGCAAAATGCCGTGGTTGACGCATTGTTCGATGCCAATTTCGTGCAAGGGCTGGATATTTCCGACCATGAGGTTCTGGCCGATATCGCCGAGGCGGCGGGGATGGCGCGCGCGCCAACGCTGGCGCTTTTGCAATCCGACGCCGACCGCGATGATATTCAGGCGCGCGACAAACAGGCCCGCGAAATGGGCGTGGGCGGTGTGCCCTGCTTCATCGTCGCCAATAAATATGCCGTTGAGGGCGCGCAGCCTGCCGAGACCTGGGCGAATATCATTGCCGAAATTGACGCGCTTGTGCGCGGCAAGCCCGACGCGCCCAACTAGGCCTTCGCCAGCTTCGCCAGATCGCGCGCTATGGAATAGGCGCCGCGCACGCGGTCGGCTTCCGATACCCATGCGCGGGTGATGATGATCTTGTTATCCTTCACCCGCGCCTGGCCCTTTTCGCCCTGAATGAAAGTGACCAGCCCGGCAGGGTTGGCATATTTGTCGCGGTGGAACTGCACGGTGGCCCCTTTCGGGCCGCCATCGAGCCGGGCTATGCCCGCACGCCGACACGCATCCTTGATGCGCACGATGTTCATCAGCATGTTCACCTCGCGCGGCAGCGGGCCGAAACGGTCGATCATTTCAGCGGCAAAGCCTTCCAAATCCACCTTGCTGGCCAAAGCCGAAAGCCGCCGGTAAAGCCCCAGCCTCACATCAAGATCGGCGACATAGCTGTCGGGGATCAGCACCGGCACGCCAAGGTTGATGGTGGGCGACCATTGCTCGTCCATCTCGGCCAGGCCTTCCAGCCCGCCCGATTTCATCTTGGCAATCGCCTCTTGCAGCATGTCCTGATACAGCTCATAGCCCACTTCGCGCACCTGGCCCGACTGTTCTTCACCCAGCAAATTGCCGGCGCCACGAATGTCCATATCCTGGCTGGCCAGCGAAAACCCCGCGCCCAGACTGTCCAGACTGCCCAGCACGCGCAGCCTTTTTTCGGCCTGAACGGTCAGCTTGGCGCGGGGCTGCGTGGTGAAATAGGCATAGGCGCGCAGCTTGGAGCGCCCGACACGGCCCCGGATCTGGTAAAGCTGCGCCAGCCCATACATATCGGCACGATGCACGATCAGCGTATTGGCGGCCGGAATATCAAGCCCGGATTCGATGATCGTCGTGGCCAGAAGCACATCGTATTTGCCATCGTAAAAGGCGTTCATCCGGTCATCCAGCTCGCCCGCCGCCATTTGGCCGTGGGCGACAACATAAGAAAGCTCGGGCATCTGCTCACGCAAAAATTCCTCGATATCCGGCAGATCGGCGATGCGCGGCACCACATAAAAGCTTTGCCCGCCGCGATAATGCTCGCGCAGCAGGGCCTCGCGCAATGTCACCGGGTCGAACTCGGAAACATAGGTGCGGATGGCCAGCCGGTCGACGGGCGGCGTGCCGATCAGGCTAAGCTCGCGCACACCGGACAGCGCCATTTGCAACGTGCGCGGGATGGGCGTGGCCGAAAGCGTCAGCACATGCACCTCGGAACGCAGCTGTTTGAGCCGCTCTTTATGGGTCACGCCAAACTTCTGTTCCTCATCAATCACGATCAGGCCCAGATTGGCGAAGCGCACATCCTTGGCCAGCACCGCATGGGTGCCGATGACGATATCGACCTTGCCGCGCGCCAAACCTTCGCGCGCATCGGCCATGTCCTTGCTGGAGACAAAGCGGGACATGGGGCGCAGGTTGATCGGCAGACCGCGAAAACGATCGGCAAAACTTTTGAAATGCTGGCGGGCCAGCAGCGTGGTGGGCGCAATCACCGCCACCTGCATTCCATTCATTGCGGCAATAAAGGCGGCGCGCATCGCCACCTCGGTTTTGCCAAAGCCGACATCGCCGCAAATGAGCCTGTCCATCGGCTGGCCCGATTCCAGATCGGCCAGCACATCCGCAATCGCGGCCAACTGATCGTCGGTTTCCTGATAGGGGAAGCGGGCGCAGAACTCGTCCCACATGCCCTCGGGCGGGGTCAGCACGCGGCCCTGGCGCAAGGCACGCTCGGCGGCCAGCCGGATCAGCTTTTCGGCAATATCGCGGATGCGTTCCTTCAGCCGTGCCTTGCGGGCCTGCCACGCGCCACCGCCAAGCCGGTCGAGCAGGCCTTCCTCATGGCCGAAACGGCTAAGAAGCTCGATGTTTTCAACCGGCAGGTAAAGCTTGGCCGCTTCGGCATATTCAAGCGCAATACAGTCATGCGGCGCGCCAGCGGCGGTAATGGTTTCCAGCCCCAGATAGCGCCCGACGCCATGATCGACATGCACAATCAGATCACCCGGTGTCAGGCTTTGCGCCTCGGTCAGGTAATTCTCGGCCTTCTTGCGGCGTTTGGGCGCACGGATAAGCCGGTCACCCAGAATATCCTGCTCGGCAATTACCGTCAGCCCGTCGGCCTCAAACCCCGCCTCCAGCGCCCAGATGACCAGCGAAAGGCTGCCTTTGGGGCGGTCCTCCCAATGCTCCAACAACTGGTGGTCGGCAATATCGGCATCATCCAGCATATGCTGGAACCGGTCGCGCGAACCTGCCGAATAGCAGGCCAGCACCACATGCCCGGCCTTGCGTTTCTCGGCAATATGCGTGGCCAGCGCCCCGAAAAGCGATACATTCTCCTGCTGGCGTTCGGGTGCAAAGCTGCGCCCCGCGCGCCCGCCCGCATCAACACAGCCCGGCCCCGGTGGCTGCGGCAGGGGCGATAACTGGCGCACGGCGCGGTTTTGCAATGCGGCGGCCAGTGCGGCCGGGTCCAGATAGGTTTGTTCGGGCGGCACGGGCTTATAGACGCTGCCCATGCGCGCGCGGTTGTTCAGCGCCTCGCGCCGTGTGTCATACTGGTCTGCAATCTGGGTCCAACGCGCATCGTGCAGGGCATCCAACCCATGATCGAAAACCACGGGTGCCGCGGGCAGATAATCAAACAGCGTTTCCATCTTGTCATGAAAAAACGCCGCCCAATGCTCCATCCCCTGATGTTTGCGCCCTGCCGATACCGCCTCGTAAAGCGGATCATCGGTGCCTGCCGCGCCGAAATTGGCACGGTATTTGGTGCGGAACCGCTCAATCGCCGCCTCATCCAGCGCGATTTCGCTGGCCGGCGCCAGTTCGATGACCGAGATCTTTTCAACCGTGCGCTGGCTTTGCGCATCAAAGCGGCGCGCCCCGTCCAGCACATCGCCAAACAGATCCAGCCGCACGGGGTTTTCGGCACCCGGCGGAAAAATGTCGATGATCCCGCCGCGCTGCGCGTATTCACCCGGCTCGGTAACGGTTGAAACATTGGTGTAACCCATGCGCACAAGGTAGGCTTTAAGCGCCTCAAGGTTTACGCTGCGCCCGACCTCGGCCACAAAACTTGCGCCCAGAATATGCTTGCGGGCCGGCACGCGCTGGATGGCGGCATTGAGCGTGGTCAGCACCAAAGCGGGCCGCTCAAACCCCTGTGCCAGCAGCGCCAGCGTGGCCATGCGGCGCGCGACAATTTCACCATTCGGTGAAATCCGGTCATAGGCCAGACAATCCCACGCCGGAAAATCGAAGACCGGCACATCGGCCGCCAGCAGGGCCAGCGCCTCGCGCAAGGCGGCAAGGCGCGCATCGTCGCGCAGCACGACCAGCATCGGGGCCCTGGCGCGCGCCAGATCGCGCGCGATAACGCGGGCGTCAAACCCTTCTGGGGCGCCGCCAACAAGAGTGCGGCCAAGGGGCAGGTTCGGCTGGGTCATGCGCGCCGCCTAGCAACTGCGAAAGCCATTGGCAAGCCTAATGCGGGGCGTTCATGACTTTCAGAAAATACCATGTGGCCACGCCGGTTTGCGCCAGTATCGCGCATAGCCCGATAACCTGGTTCCAAAGCCGCCGCCGCGAAAGCGCAAGCCGCAGCGGCGCACCTTTCAGCCCGTCACGACTTACCCGCAACGCCAGGCGCACCGTAAAGACATTGGCAAAGATCAGCGGCGCGACCAGCATGGTCAGCGCCTGCGCAATTTCCGAGCCAAAGCCAAAGCCGAGCGTGACAAGCACGGCCAGAATGAAGGCAACAAACCCGGCCATGAACACGCCACCCCGCTCCATGAAATAGCGCAAGCGCGTGGAATAGACGACGGCAAGCGCATCGACATGTTCTTCCCAGGCCCCGCCAAGCCGTTCGGCGCGCTGCACACAATCATGCGGCACGCCCATTGTGAAATGCGAATTCATCGACCAGGCAACGACCGTCAGAATCCAATACCAAAGGCTCCAGAAACTGTTGAGGTCTAGTATTTCAAAATTGGGCACGCATCTCTCCTACCGGCTGGCCAAATCTAAGGTTTCTGGCCGGCTATTCAATTGCAAAACCGCTTGGCGAGGCGGCTTTCGCATGGCATTCAGGCTGAAAGAGGAGAATGTGATGACCCCGACCGTCGCCCCCTACCCGCTTGCCCGTTCGCGCCGCCTGCGCCGCACCCCCTGGCTGCGCGATATGGTTGCCGAAAACCGGCTGCACGTGGCCGATCTGATCTGGCCGATCTTTGTGCGCGCTGGCGACGGGGTTGAAGAACCGATTGCCGCCATGCCCGGCGTGGCGCGCATGTCGCTCGATCGTGCGGTGGCAGCGGCCCGGCAGGCGGCGGGGCTTGGCATCCGCTGCATGGCGCTGTTTCCTTACACCGATGTTGCGCTGAAAACACCGGGGGCCGAGGAGGCTTGGAACCCCGACAACCTTGTGAACCGCGCCACCGCTGCTATTAAGTCCGCCGTGCCGGATATGGGCATCATGCTCGATGTCGCACTCGACCCCTATAACAGCGACGGGCATGACGGGATTATGCGCAATGGCGTGGTCGTGAACGATGAAACGCTCGATTGTCTTGTAAAACAGGCGCTGGTGCAGGCCGAGGCGGGCGCCGACATTCTTGGCCCATCCGATATGATGGATGGCCGTATCGGTGCTATCCGCCGCGCGCTGGAGGCTGAGGGGCGGCAGGATGTGGCGATCATGTCTTATGCCGCCAAATATGCCAGCGCCTTTTACGGCCCGTTCCGCGATGCGGTCGGGGCTGGCGCGCTGCTGAAGGGTGACAAGAAAACCTACCAGATGGACCCGGCCAATTCCGATGAGGCCCTGCGCGAGGTGGCCCGCGATATTGCCGAAGGGGCCGACATGGTGATGGTCAAGCCGGGAATGCCCTATCTCGATATATGCAGCCGCGTGAAGCGCCAGTTCGGCGTGCCGACCTTCGCCTATCAGGTATCGGGCGAATATGCGATGATCATGGCGGCCGCGCAAAACGGCTGGCTGGATGGCGACCGTGCGATGGTGGAATCGCTGCTGGCCTTCAAACGCGCCGGTTGTGACGGCGTGCTGACCTATTTTGCGCCGCGTATCGCCAAGTGGCTTCAGGCATGAATCGGCGGCAAGCCGCCACAGGCTGCGCATTTTCTGGCTGAAATGCAAAAGTCATGCTAGATTTAGGGCAATCCGGCACAGACCGGCCCAGATATATGGAGAGCGAGCAAATGAATACGTTAACACGCCGTGGTTTCGTTGTGGCCGGCGCCGCCACGCTGGCCGGTTGCGCCAATGGTGCTGTGACCGGCTCCGCCGCGCAGATAGATGCCAATGTCGATGACGCGCTGCAACGCATGTATTCCAGCATTCCCGGCTCGCGCGAGGCGGCGCAAGATGCGGCTGCGCTGCTGGTCATGCCCTCGGTCACCAAGGCCGGGTTGTTTATCGGTGGCTCTTATGGCGAAGGCGCGCTGCGCATCGGCAATGCCACGGTCGATTACTTCTCGGTCGCCTCGGCGTCGCTTGGCTGGCAGATCGGCGGGCAGCAATTCAGCCATGTGCTGTTTTTCATGACCCCCGAAGCCCTGCGTGATTTCCGCACATCCGATGGCTGGCAGGTTGGCGTTGATGCCGAAGTGGTGGTGGAAGAAGAAGGCGGCGCGATCGGCCTGTCATCGACCACATCCAACCGCCCGGTCATTGCCGTTGTCTTTGGCAATCGCGGTCTGATCGTTGGCGCCTCGCTGGCCGGTGCGAAATATTCGCGGCTGGTGCGTTAGGGGCTGCGCCGTCCCGGGCTTGACCCGGGACCTCTGGCACAAGGGTGAGGTCCCGGGTCAAGCCCGGGACGGCGCGCGCCTAGACCCTATTCGTATTCCATACGGTTGATCAGCACGGTGCAGACCGGCTTTTTGCCGGCTTCGGCCTTGCAGACCTTGTTCACCGCACGTTTCACCAGCTCTTCAACCTTGCTATCCTTGTCAAGGTCACGGTTCTTGGCGCGGGCAAGCTCGGCGGCAACGCCTTCCTCAATCGCGGCTGAAAGCGCCTCGAAATCGCCCTTGGGGGCCGGCACGCCCAGTGTTTCGGCCCAGGGTGCATCCAGCACCTCGCCGCTATCATCCAGCATGACATTCACAATCACATGACCGCGCAGCGCCATGTGCATCCGTTCGCGCACAATCCCGTCTAGCGCGTTGATCAGCAAGCTGCCGTCGAGATAGGTGCGCCCGGTTTCGATATGCTCGACCACTTTTGGATGCTCGGCGCTCAGATCGACCAGGCTGCCATTGGGGGCGATGATGGTCTTGCGGCCATTCTCATCCGACAATTCGGCATGTTTGCGCAAGTGTCGATATTCGCCATGCATCGGCACAACAATCTGCGGGTTGATCAGCGCCTGCATTTCCAGCAGATCGGGGCGGTTGGCATGGCCGGAAACGTGGTAGCGGTCATCGTCAGCCACAACATTCACGCCCTTTTCTGCAAGCGCATTCCAGATGCGCGCCACGCCGGTTTCATTGCCCGGAATGGTTTTGGAGGAAAACAGGAAGGTATCATCCGGCTTCAGGCTCAGGCCCATATAACCATCGCCCGCCAGCTGGGCAGATGCGGCGCGCCGCTCGCCCTGGCTGCCGGTGGCCAGCACCATGACCTTGCCCCGTGGCATGTCATTGGCCAGATCGATATCGACCACGGCCGGAAAATCTTTCAGCACGCCGGTTTCAACGCCGGTCTGGATCATCGTGCGCATAGCGCGGCCCAGCACGACAACCGAACGGCCCGCAGCCTTAGCCCCCTCGGCCAGCGTTTTGAGCCGCGCAACGTTGGAGGCAAAGGTCGTGGCCACAACAAGGCCGGAGGCCGTGGCCATCAGCTCTGTGATCGGCTCACGCAGGCTGGTTTCCGACCGGCCCGCATGGGGGGAGAACACGTTCGTGCTGTCACAAACCAGCGCCAGCACGCCGGGTTTGGCCACTTCGCGCATTGCTTCGGGGTCGAACGGCTCGCCCACCAGCGGGCTTGGGTCGCATTTGAAATCGCCGGTATGCACAATGCGGCCTGCCGGTGTGTCAATCACAAGGCCGCTGGCCTCGGGAATGGAATGTGACAGCGGCAGAAAGCCAACCCTGAACGGCCCGGCCTCAACCATATGCGGCAGCGGACCCACGGTTTTGACATTGGCGGCATCAACGCCCGCGCGTTCCATTTTATTGCTGGCAATCGCGGCGGTAAACTTGCGGCTGTAAACCGGCGCCTGAAGCTGCGGCCAGAGCAGGCCAAGCGCGCCGACATGGTCTTCATGCGCATGTGTGATGAAAATCGCGACCAGACGGTCGGCGCGCTCGATAATCCAGCTCGCATCGGCCATGATCAGATCGACCCCCGGCGTGCCATCCATATCGGGGAAGGTCACGCCCGCATCGACAAGGATATACTCTTCCTTGCCCGCTGGCCCGTAGCCATAAACATACATGTTCATGCCGATTTCACCGGCCCCGCCCAGCGGCAAATAAATCAGCCGGTTTTTCTTGCTCATACGTAAGTGCTTTCTTGATTTCGGCTGGCGATCAGCACCAGTCCGTGAATTGTTAGATCGGTGTCAATGGCATCGAAAATGTCCGAGCCTTGCGCAAAAAGCGGTGAAAGCCCGCCAGTTCCGATGAATTTCATGTCGCGCCCGCGCTCGGCGGCTATGCGGCGACACAGGCCTTCGACCAGCCCGATATAGCCCCAGTATATGCCCGATTGCATACACGCAACTGTATTCGTGCCAACAACCCTGTCGGGCTTGGTCACATCGATATGCGGCAAGGCTGCGGCGGCCTGGTGCAGGGCTTCCAGCGACAGGTTCACGCCGGGGGCGATTATCCCGCCTTCATAGGCGCCGTCATGGCCAACCACATCAAAGGTGGTCGCGGTGCCGAAATCGACAATCACCAATTCCGGGCCAAAGCGGTTGAACCCGGCCACGGTATTGACCAGCCTGTCGGGGCCAACGCGGGTATCGGCATCCACGCGCACAGGCACGCCAAGGTCAACATCGGGCTTGCCGACAACCATCGGGCGGCAGTTGAAATAGCGGTCTGAAAGCACACGGAGGTTGAAGACAACACGCGGCACTGTCGAGGAGATGATCACGCGGCGGATGGCCCCCGCAATGCCCGCATATTCCATGAGCTGCTTGAGCCAGACATAATATTCATCTGCCGTGCGGCGATAATCCGACACGCAGCGCCATTGGCCAAGCAGGCGCGTGCCGTCATGAATGGCGAAAACGGCGTTTGTATTGCCAACGTCAATGGCCAAAAGCATGGGTGTTACTCCGCAAATTTCGGCTAGAAATAGATATCTGCCGCGGCAATTGTCTGTGTTCCAGCGGCGCTGCGCAAGAGCAGGGCGCCGTTTTCATCGAGCGTTTCAAAGATCCCGGTCTCAACCCGGTCACCCAGTCTGGCGGTGATTGGCGCGCCAAGATTGGCTGCGCGCTCCAGCCAGCTCTGGCGGATGGCGGCAAAACCCGCATCGCGCAACTGCGCTTCGCGCTGGGCAAAATTCGGGGCAAGGCTGTTCAGAAAGGCTTCGGGCGCAACGGAAATGCCGCTGGCCTGTTGCAGCGAAACGGGTGTCATAGCACCCGGTTCCACCGCATCAAGGCCGGGCGCATGGGCAAGGTTCACGCCAATGCCGATGATCAGATGATCAACCCGCGCGCCTGTGCCCGCAGTTTCCAGCAAAATGCCCGCCAGTTTCTGGCCGCGCGCCAGCACATCATTCGGCCATTTCAGCGCAAAAATATCGCCCCGCCCGGTAAGCGCGACCAATGTGTCATGCAGGGCGAGTGCGGCGACGAAGCTGCGCTGTGCTGCCGCGGCTGCGGGCATATCGAGCTTCAGCAGCAGGCTGGCCATGAAATTGCCGGCCGGCGCGTGCCAGGGGCGGCCCCGCCTGCCCCGTGCTGCCGTTTGGCTATGCGCCATGAACCAGGCATCGGCCTGCGCGCCCTGTTCCAGATGGCGGCGCGCCTCGGCATTGGTGCTGTCCAGCTCGGCAAAGATATGCCGCTGCAGCTGCGCGGGCCACATGGCCATGCGCTACATCAGCGCCCGTGCTGCCGCCATTGCCATGCTATCCACCCCGAACAGGTTGATAACCCCCAGCACCATCGCCGCAGCCGACCCCCACAGGAACAACCAGTGCATCATGGGAATGCGCCCTGTCAGCGGCTCGACCTCCGAGCCGAAATACAGGATGTAAATGATGCGAAGGTAGTAAAAGGCCGAGATGACCGAGGCGATGACACCGGCAATGGCAAACCAGACCAGCCCCGCATTAATTGCCGCGCTCAGCACATAGAATTTGGCGAAAAAGCCAACCAGCGGTGGCAGGCCCGCAAGGCTGAACATCAGCACGGCCAGCGCCAGCGCGCGGCCCGGATCAGTTTTGGAATACATGCCAAGCGCATAGATATCGGTAATCGCCTGATCATCACGGCGCATGTTCAGAATGAAGGCAAAGACCCCGACATTGGTTGTGACATAAATCGCCAGATAAAGCAGCGTGGCCGAAAGCCCCTCGGCCCCGCCCGCAGCCAGACCCATAAGCGCAAAGCCCATATGCCCAATGGAGGAATAGGCCATGAGCCGCTTGATATTCCGCTGGCCGATGGCGGCAATCGCACCCAGAAACATCGAGGCGACCGACAGGAAGATCAGAATTTGCTGCCATTCGGCAATGGCATCGCCAAAGGGGCTGAACAACAGACGGGCAAACATTGCCGCTGCGGCGACTTTGGGGGCCGTTGCGAAGAAGGCGGTCACCGGCGTGGGCGAGCCTTCATAGACATCGGGTGTCCACATATGAAACGGCACGGCGGAAACCTTGAAAGCCATGCCAACCACAAGGAACACCAGACCAAACAGCAACCCAAGCGACATTTGCTCTTGCGAGGCGACAACCGAAGCGATGCCGGCAAAGGTTGTGGTGCCGGTAAAGCCATAGACCAGCGACGCCCCGTAAAGCAGCAGCCCGGAGCTGAGCGCGCCCAGCACGAAATATTTCAGACCCGCCTCGGTCGATTTCAGGTTATCGCGGCGAAAGGCGGCAACCACGTAAAGCGCCAGCGATTGCAGTTCCAACCCCATGTAAAGCGCGATCAGGTCGCTCGCCGAAACCATGATCATCATCCCGATTGTCGCCATAACGACCAGCACGGGAAATTCAAACTTCATCAGCTTGGCGCGGCGCAGATAATCTTGCGACATCAGCAAGATAATAGCGGCCGACAGCAGGATCGTGACCTTGGCGAACCGCGCGAAACGGTCATCGACAAAGGCACCGTCAAAGGCCTGGCGCGTGCCTTCATAGCCATAGCCGATCCACAGGCCGACCAGCGCCAAAGCGCCGGCAGAAAGCCACAGGACCAGCACATCGCTGCCCTTGCGCCAGGCACCCAGCATAAGCGCGGCCATCGCAAAAACCGCCAAAAGCAACTCGGGCAGGATGGTGATCAGGTTTTGTTCTATCATCGTCTCTACCCGTTAATGCGCGGAGGTGGTGGTTGGGGCGGTGGTGGTGACGGTGGCACCTTCCAGCATCATCACGCTGCTGTCTGGTGTGCCAAATGGTTCAATGAGCGCCGATACGCTGGGGCCGATCACATCCAGCACAAGTGCAGGATAGATGCCCAAAATCAGCGTGCCGGCAACAAGCGGCGCGAACAGCCATTTTTCGCGGCTGGTCATATCGGAAATGCCCTTCAGGCTTTCCTTGACCAGATCGCCGAACACAACGCGGCGGTAAAGCCATAGCGCATAGGCCGCAGACAGGATTACACCGCTTGTGGCAAAGACAGCCGCCACAGTTGAAACCTGGAACAGGCCGACCAGTGTAAGAAACTCGCCCACAAAGCCCGAGGTGCCCGGCAAGCCGACATTGGCCATTGTGAACAGCATGAAGATGAGCGCAAAAACCGGCATCCGCACGACCAGCCCGCCATAGGCATCTATGTCGCGGGTGTGCATCCGGTCATAGATCACGCCTACGGTCAGAAACAGCGCACCAGAGATGAAGCCGTGGCTGATCATCTGGAACAGCGCGCCGTCAACGCCCTGCTGGTTGAGCGTGAATATCCCGATGGTGACGAAACCCATATGCGCAACCGATGAGTAAGCGATGAGCTTTTTCATATCTTCCTGCATCATCGCCACCAAGGATGTGTAGATGATTGCAATGGCCGAAAGCGCGAAAATGAAGCCTTGCAGCAACTCGGTTGCCACCGGAAACATGGGCAGGCTGAAGCGCAGGAAGCCATAGCCGCCCATCTTCAGCAAGATCGCCGCCAGCACAACCGAGCCCGCCGTGGGCGCCTGCACATGGGCATCGGGCAGCCAGGTATGCACCGGCCACATGGGAATTTTCACCGCGAAGCTGGCAAAGAAGGCCAGGAACATCAGCGTTTGCACCCCGCCAACAATTTGCCAGCCCAGCACTGAAATTGTTTCGGAGCTGAATTCATAGGCCAGAAGGGTTGGAATATCGGTGGTGCCCGCCTCCATCCACATGGCGATGATGGCAACCAGCATGAGGACCGAGCCAAGCAGCGTATAAAGGAAGAACTTGAACGCGGCATAAATCCGGTCTTTGCCGCCCCAGATGCCGATGATCATGAACATCGGGATCAGCCCCGCCTCGAAGAACACATAGAACAACACGGTATCCAGCGCGCAGAACACGCCGATCATCAGCGTTTCAAGCAGCAGGAAGGCAATCATGTATTCCTTGACGCGGTGGGTCACATGCCAGCTTGCGCCAATGACAATGGGCATCAGGAATGTCGTCAGCAGAACGAACAGAATGGATATGCCATCGACACCCATTTTATAGCGCAGCCCGGCCAGCCAGGTGCGGTCTTCGACAAGCTGGAAGCCGGTATTGCTGGGGTCAAACGCCGCCAGCGCAAAGAGCGATATGATGAATGACAGGATGGTGACAACCAGCGCCACCACCTTGGCATTGCGCTGCGCCATCGCATCATCGCCGCGCAGCAGTAAAAGCAGGCTTGCCGCGCCGAACATCGGCACGAATGTCACCAGTGAGAGCAGGTAGTCTTGCATTATTGCGCCCCTCCGGTCAGCACAAACCAGGTAATAATAGCCCCAACGCCCAGGATCATTGCAAAGGCATAGGTAAACAGAAAGCCCGACTGCGCCCGGCCCGCAAGCCGCGTGAGCAGCGGCACAAGCCGCATGGTCAGCCCGTTGATGGTGCCATCAACAACAGCCCCGTCGCCCTTTTTCCACAAGAACGTGCCAAGCCATTTGGCCGGACGCACGAAGATCGCCTCATATAGCTCGTCAAAATACCATTTGTTGAGCAGGAACTGATAGGCGGGCTGGAATGTATTGGCCAGCCGTGCGGGCAGATCGGTGCGCCAGATATAAAAGGTAAAGGACAGCGCAAAGCCAAGCAGCATGGCAATGAACGGCGAAACCTTGACCCAGGTCGGCGCATAATGGGCCTTGTAGATCGTCTCGAAACCATTTGATGACACAACCGAGGGGCCGAACCATTCGGTCATGCTCTCCCCGAAGAACGGGTCGAGCCAAAGCATCCCGGCAAAGACCGAGCCAAGCGCCAGAACCGCAAGCGGGATGATCATGACATTCGGGCTTTCATGCGCGTGGTCATGCGTATGCGCATCGCCGCGCGGGGTGCCGTAAAAGGTCATGAACATCAGGCGCCAGGAATAAAAGCTCGTCATGAAGGCGGCGATGACCAGCATCCAGAAGGCATAGCCGCTGCCAGATGCAAAGGCGCTTTCAACGATCGCATCCTTTGACAGGAAGCCCGCAAAGCCGATGCCGCTCAGCGGAATGCCAACCCCGGTAATGGCCAGCGTGCCGATCATCATCGCCCAGAAGGTCAGCGGGATCTTTTTGCGCAGCCCGCCGTAATTGCGCATATCCTGCTCGTGATGCATGGAATGGATCACCGAGCCTGCACCAAGAAACAGCATTGCCTTGAAAAACGCATGTGTGAACAGATGGAACATGGCCACCGGATAGGCACCAACGCCCGCCGCGACAAACATATAGCCAAGCTGCGAACAGGTCGAATAGGCGATCACCCGTTTGATATCGTTTTGCACAAGGCCTACGGTCGCGGCAAAAAACGCGGTGGTTGCGCCAACCGCCGTAACGATCATCAGCGTGCCCGAGGCATAGTCGAACAGTGGCGACATGCGGCTCACAAGGAACACGCCGGCTGTCACCATCGTTGCGGCATGGATAAGGGCTGAAACCGGCGTCGGGCCTTCCATTGCGTCGGGCAGCCATGTGTGCAGCAAAAGCTGCGCCGATTTTCCCATTGCGCCGATAAACAGCAGCAGTGTCAGCGTTTCGATGACCGAAACCTCATAGCCGATGAAGTTGAAGCTCTGCGCGGCCATTTCCGGCCCTTTGGCAAAGATCACATCAAAGTTGATGCTGCCTGTCACATAGAAAATGCCGAAAATGCCCAGCAGGAAGCCAAAATCGCCCACGCGGTTGACGATGAATGCCTTCATTGCGGCGGCATTGGCACTGGGTTTGCGGTAGTAGAACCCGATCAGCAGATAAGAGGCAACGCCCACACCTTCCCAACCGAAAAACATTTGCAGCAGGTTGTCGGCCGTGACCAGCACAAGCATGGTAAAAGTGAAGAAGGACAGATAGGCAAAGAAGCGCGGGCGGTAGCTTTCACCGTCCTTGTATTGCTCGTCATGGGCCATGTAGCCCATTGAATACAGGTGAACGAGCGCCGAAACCGTGGTGATGACGACAAGCATGATCGCCGTCAGCCTGTCAAGGCGGATCGCCCATTCAACCTGCATTTCACCCGAGGAAACCCAGCGCATGATGCTGACGGTCTCAACCTCTTCGTAATTGCCGAAGAACAGCACCCAGCTTAGCAGGGCCGCCAGAAACAGCAGCGCCGTGGTCACGATCTGTGCGCCCTTGTCGCCAATGGCGCGATGGCCAAACCCGGCAAGCAGCGCACCGATGAGCGGGGCGAAAAGGATGATAGTTGCCATAGTCTTTTTCCTGCCTCAGAGGCCCATGAACCCGAAGGTTCCAATCAATACCACAATCGGTGCAGGCAACAGGGCGACCGGAAGCAGCCCCAAAATGCCAACAAAGCTGAATGCACTCACGCTCACCACGCTTGCCTAACCTTTCAGAACGTTGACTTTTTCAACGTCAATTGATCCACGGTTACGGAAGAAGCACACCAGAATGGCCAGACCGATGGCCGCTTCCGCGGCGGCAACAGTCAGCACGAACAGCGTAAAGACCTGGCCGACCAGATCGCCCTGATACACCGAAAAGGCAACAAGGTTGATATTGACGGCCAGCAACATCAGCTCGATCGACATCAGGATAACGATGACGTTCTTGCGGTTGACGAAAATCCCGAAAATGCCCGTTACGAACAAAATGGCCGCCACGGTAATGTAATGTTCAACGCCAATCATATGCCCTGCCCCGGTTTGATGTCTTTCATGATCACGGCCTTGGCCGGATCGCGATACATTTGGCTCAACACATCCTGACGCTTGACATCGGTGCGGTGGCGCATGGTCAGCACGATCGCCCCGATCATTGCCACCAGCAGGATCAGCCCGGCGATTTGGAACAGGAAAATGTATTTCGTATAGATCAACATGCCGAGTGCCGCGGTGTTATGCACATCTTCGGGCATGGGGGCCACGGCGGCGCGCAGTTGCGGCATGTTTTCGGCAAAAATCCAATGGCCGGTAACAAGCGCAAGTTCGCCCAGCAAAATAAGCCCGATGAGCAGTGCAAGCGGCAGGAATTTGGCCACCCCGCCCTTCAGCTCGACAAAGTCGACATCGAGCATCATCACCACGAACAGGAACAGCACCGCCACCGCGCCGACATAGACGATCACCAGCAGCATGGCGACAAATTCCGCCCCCATCAGCACGAACAGCCCGGCGGCGGTGAAGAATGTCAGGATCAGCCACAGCACCGAATGCACCGGGTTGCGCGACATCACCACCATGAAGCCCGCGGCCACGGCGATGAATGCGAACAGATAAAAGGCCAAGGCAGTAATGCCCATAATATGTTCCTCTTCAGTTCACCCTAGCGGTAGGGTGCGTCCAGTTCCAGATTGCGGGCAATTTCCGCTTCCCAGCGGGCGCCGTTTTCCAGCAGTTTTTCTTTGGTATAGAACAGTTCTTCGCGGGTTTCGGTCGAATATTCGAAATTCGGCCCTTCAACAATCGCATCCACCGGGCAGGCTTCCTGACAGAAGCCGCAGAAGATGCATTTGGTCATGTCGATGTCATAGCGCGTGGTGCGGCGGCTGCCATCCTCGCGCGGTTCGGCATCGATGGTAATGGCCTGCGCCGGGCACACCGCTTCGCACAGCTTGCAGGCGATGCAGCGTTCCTCGCCATTCGGATAGCGGCGCAGCGCGTGTTCGCCCCGAAAGCGCGGCGAGAGCGGGCTTTTCTCATGCGGGTAGTTGATCGTCACCTTGGGGGTGAAGAAATACCGCATTCCCAGCCTGAACCCGGCAATGAAATCCGAAAGCAGAAAGTATTTCGTGGCGCGTTTCCAGTCGATCTCACTCATATCAGCCCCCTACTGCCCAGCGGGCATAGCCCGGCACGCCGTATTGCGCAAAGAATGCCACGATGACAACCCAACCCAGCGACAGCGGCAAAAATACTTTCCAGCCAATGCGCATAAGCTGGTCATAGCGGTAGCGCGGCACGATGACCTTGACCATCGAGAAGACGAAGATCAGCAGCAGCATTTTGCCGACCATCCACAAAACCCCGTCGGGCAGGCCCGGAATGGGCGACAGCCAGCCGCCGAAGAACAGCACGGTCATCAGCGCGGTCATCACCACCACGGCCATCAGCTCGCCGATCATGTAAAGCAGGAACGGGGTCGAGGAATATTCGACCTGATAGCCAGCCACCAGTTCGGATTCCGCTTCGGGCAGGTCGAATGGCGGGCGGTTGGTTTCGGCCAGCGCCGAAATGAAGAACAGAATGACCATCGGGAAATGCGGCAGCCAATACCAGTTGAGCAAGCCATAATCGCCGGCCTGTGCATTCACGATTGCGGTCAGGTTCAGCGAGCCGGTGGAAATCAGCACGCCAACAATGATCAGCCCGATGGAAACTTCATACGAGATCATCTGTGCGGCGGAACGCAGCGAGCCAAGGAACGGATATTTGGAGTTTGACGCCCAGCCGCCCATGATCACGCCATAAACCTCAAGCGAGGACACGGCGAAGATATAGAGAATGCCGACATTGATGTTTGAAATCACCCAGCCATCATTGAACGGAATGACCGCCCAGCTGACCGAGGCCAGAACGAAGGTCATCAGCGGGGCAAGGAAATAGACAAACTTGTCGGCCCCGGCGGGCACCACGACCTCTTTCACGATGTATTTGATGAAGTCGGCAAAACTTTGCAGCAGCCCGAAGGCGCCAACCACATTCGGCCCCTTGCGCAGATGCACCGCTGCCCAGACCTTGCGTTCGCCATATAGAATGAAGGCCAGCGCCACCAGAACCAGCACCAGAACCAGCAGGCACTGGCCAAGGATCACCAGAAAGGTGCCAAAGTAAAAGCCGAAAACGTCGGTCATGAATTCCATATGCTTACTCCGCCGCCAGGGTTTGGGTGCGTGCTGCCGCCATCCGGCTCAGCTCGGCCATCACCTGACTGGCCCGTGCGATCGGGTTGGTCTGGTAGAAATCGGCAATCGGGTTGGTGAACGCGCCCTTGCCAAGTTTGTCGGCGCTGGGCGCGGCCCAGGCATTCTGCGGCACGGCATCAAGCGCGGCCAGATGCGGATGCGCTTCAAACATCGCGGCACGAAGCGCGGTCTGGCTGTCCCAGGGCTGGGTTGCGCCAAGCTCGGCGGAAAGCGCGCGCAGAATGGCCCAGTTTTCGCGGGCATCGCCGGGGGCGAAACCGGCGCGTTGCGCAAGCTGCGGGCGGCCTTCGGTATTCACGAAAATGCCGCTTTCCTCGGTATAGGCGGCGCCGGGCAGAATGACATCGGCACGATGCGCGCCACGATCGCCGTGGCTGCCCTGATAGATGACGAAGGCACCGGCGGGGATGTCGATCTCATCGGCGCCCATGTTGAAAACCACCTCGGCCCCGTCAAGCGCGGCCTTCATGCCGCCCTCGGTCGTGCAGCCTGCATCCAGCGCGCCCACACGGCCAGCGGCGGTGTGCAGCACCATGAATTTGGATTGCGTATTCTCGACCAGCGTTTTGGCGGCGGCCATAACGCCTGCCGCATCATCGCCCATCAACGCGCCCTGCCCGATGATCACCACGGTGTTCATGTCTTTGGCGGCACCGATTTTCTTGTTGGCAAGCTCTTGCAGCGCCGCACGATCCGTGCCGACATGCACATATTCATACGTCAAATCAACAGCTTGCCCGACAAGGCCAATGTTTGCACCACGCGCCCATGCCTTGCGGATGCGGGCATTCAGCACGGGGCTTTCATTGCGCGGGTCGGTGCCGACTAGCTGGATCATATCGGCATTGTCGATATCGGCTATCGTGGCCGTGCCAACATAGCCAGACCGGTCGCCCGCCGGCAGCATTGCGCCATCGACGCGGCATTCCACCTTGCCGCCCTGCCCTTCAACCAGTTGCTTCAGCGCGAATGCAGCCTCGGTCGAAACCAGATCGCCCACCAAACCAGCCCATTTTTTGCCCTTTTGCGCAGCAATCGCGCCAAAGGCCTCGGCCCAGCTTGCGGGTTGCAGCTTGCCGTTGCGCCGCACATAGGGTTTATCAAGCCGCTGGCGGCGCAACCCGTCCCAGATGAAGCGGGTCTTGTCGGAAATCCATTCCTCGTTCACGCCATCATGGTTGCGCGGCAAAATGCGCATCACTTCGCGGCCCTTGGTATCCACGCGGATATTCGCGCCAAGCCCGTCCATCACGTCAATGGTTTCGGTCTTGCTCAGCTCCCAGGGGCGGGCGGTAAAGGCGTAGGGTTTGGAGGTCAGCGCGCCAACCGGGCACAGGTCGATGATATTGCCCTGAAGGTTGCTGTCGAGCGTGGTGTTCAGATACGAGGTGATCTCGCCATCTTCGCCGCGCCCTGTCTGGCCCATTTGCGTAATGCCCGCCACTTCGGTGGTGAAGCGCACACAACGGGTGCAGGAAATGCAGCGGGTCATCGTGGTGGCGACAAGCGGGCCCAGGTCGAGGTCGAGGCTGGCGCGCTTGGGCTCGCGGAAACGGCTGAAATCAACGCCGTAAGCCATTGCCTGATCTTGCAGATCGCATTCGCCGCCTTGGTCGCAGATCGGGCAATCGAGCGGGTGGTTGATGAGCAAAAACTCCATAACCCCTTCGCGGGCCTTCTTCACCATTGGCGAGTTGGTCTTGACAACCGGCGCCTGGCCTTCCGGGCCGGGGCGCAGGTCTTTCACCTGCATGGCGCAGCTTGCGGTGGGCTTGGGCGGCCCGCCCACAACCTCGACCAGGCACATGCGGCAGTTGCCGGCAATCGTCAGCCGTTCATGGTAGCAAAAGCGCGGAATCTCGATGCCCGCAACCTCGCAGGCCTGCAAGATGGTCATGGTGCCGTCGACTTCGATCTCGTTGCCGTCGATGCTGATTTTCTTGAGGTTGCTCATGCCCTTACTCCGCCGCCACGGCCGAAACCCGGCCCGTGCGCTTGTGTTTGATCCGGTCTTCAATTTCGTCGCGGAAATGGCGGATGAGGCCCTGAATGGGCCAGGCCGCTGCATCGCCAAGCGCGCAAATCGTGTGGCCCTCGACCTGCTTGGTCACATCGAGCAGCATGTCAATTTCCTCTGGCTCGGCATCGCCGGTCACCAAACGGTCCATCACGCGCATCATCCAGCCGGTGCCTTCGCGGCAGGGGGTGCATTGCCCGCAGCTTTCGTGCTTGTAGAACTTGCTCAGCCGCCAGATGGCCTTGATCACATCGGTCGACTGGTCCATGACGATCACCGCCGCCGTGCCAAGGCCTGAGCGTTGTTCGCGCAGCCAGTCAAAATCCATGATCGCATCATCGCACATATCCGCAGGCAGCAACGGCACCGACGAGCCGCCGGGGATGATTGCCTTGAGGTTCTTCCAGCCGCCGCGCACGCCGCCGCAATGCCGGTCGAGCAATTCGCGCAAGGGAATCGACATTGCCTCTTCCACAACACATGGGTTCACCACATGGCCGGAAATGCCGAAAATTTTGGTGCCGTGGTTGTTCTGGCGGCCAAAGCTTGTAAACCAGCCCGCGCCACGGCGCAGAATGGTTGGCACAACGGCAATGGATTCCACGTTGTTCACCGTGGTCGGGCAGCCATAAAGCCCCGCCCCCGCCGGAAAGGGCGGCTTCATGCGCGGCATACCCTTTTTGCCCTCAAGGCTTTCCAGCAGCGCGGTTTCTTCGCCGCAGATATAGGCCCCCGCCCCGTGGGCAAGGTATAGGTCAAAATCATAGCCCGATTTCGCGGCGTTCTTGCCAAGCAGGCCCGCATCGTAAGCCTCGTCAATCGCGGCTTGCAGGGCTTCGCGCTCGCGGATAAATTCGCCACGAATGTAGATATAGCCGGCATTGGCCCCCATTGCGAAACCGGCAATCAGGCAGCCTTCGACAAGCGTATGCGGGTCGTGGCGCATGATCTCGCGGTCTTTGCAGGTGCCGGGTTCGGATTCATCGGCATTGACCACCAGATAGGACGGGCGCCCGTCGCTTTCCTTGGGCATGAAGCTCCACTTCAAGCCGGTCGGAAAGCCCGCACCACCGCGCCCGCGCAACCCGGAATCCTTCACCTGCTGAACGATCCAGTCGCGCCCCTGTTTCAGAAAACCAGCCGTGCCATCCCAATGCCCACGCGATTTGGCCCCCGCAAGCGAGCGGTCATGCATACCGTAGATATTGGTAAAAATCCGGTCCTTATCGGCCAGCATACCTAGTCTCCCTGCCGCTGGCGCAATCGCCAGACTTGAAACAACACAATGATTGCAAAGGCGAAGCCCGCCATAGCAACCAGATCGAATATAACCGCCCAGCGTTGCGCCAGGCCAAGCTGCGCCGAAAGCCAGGCACCGCCGAAAAACAGCGCCGCCGAAGCCAGCATGACATAGGCCGCAAGCCGCACCTGCCTGGCCCCGGGCGGCGAGGTGTCCGAATCCCCGTCACGCTTGTTCATTCAGCTTGCCCCTGTATCGGCCAAATCGCGGGCTTGTTCCACCCAATTATCGCGCGAAACACGCCCTTTGAAGCCTTCAAGATTGGCATCGACCCAGGCAATTTCGTCTTTGGTCCAGCTGGCAATTTGCGAATAGTGGAAATAGCCCATGCCGTTGAGCATCCGCTCCAGCCCCGGGCCAATGCCCTTGATGCGCTTGAGGTCATCGGCGCCGCCGCTCATCGGCACCATGAGGCTGGCGGGGCGGCTGCCTTCATCGGCGCCTTCGTCAAGGCCGTCGCCATCATAATCGGGGCCGCCATGATCGCCCGGCACATCGGCGGCTACCTCGTTTTCTGTAACCTTTTCAACGGGTTCATCTGCCTCATCGGCAATGCGCGAAACGCTTGGCATTTCGGGCACGGAAATGCCCGCGCCGGGATGTTCGGCCACGCAATAGCGCAGCGCAGCCCAGCTTGCCGCGATGATCACCGTAACCATGATGATCAGCGCCAGAAAATCCGGCAGGAACGAGGCCAGGATCAGCCCCAGAATGCCGCTGAGTGAAACAACAGCCGTGAGTGCCACGCCAATGCAGACGCCGCATTCGTAACTTGCGCGTTCATCATGTGTCATCATGTACCTCGCAAAGTTGGTTATACGGGCCGGCGCAGCCGCGCCAGACCCATTTCAGGCGCTAATCTTGCGCCAAAACCTTCGCCTGTGCCACCCATTCATCGCGGCTCGCCCGGCCCTTGAACCCGTCCAGGTTCTGATCAACCCAGGCGAGTTCGGTCTCGGTCCAGGCGGCAAGCTGGTCGAAATGGTAAAAACCCATGCCGTTCAGCATTTTTTCAAGCTTGGGGCCAATGCCGCTGATGCGCTTCAGGTCATCGGCGCCCGTTTCGCGTGCCGCCGCAAGGGTGGCTGGCTTGGCGCTGTCATCCACCACAGGTTCCGGCCCGGCCTTGGGGGCGGCCTTGGCTGCGGGCTTGGGTTTGCTCACCGGCGCGGCTGGCTCTGCCTTGGCTTCTGCCTTTGGCGCGGCGGCCTTGTTGGCGGGGGGTTTGCGCTTGAGCAAGGGCACTTCATCGCCCTGAATGCGTTTGATCGTGTCGCCGATTGAAAGCGCGCGCGCGACCGAGCCGTTATGGTCTTGCCCGGTAAACGCGGTCAGCGCGGTCAGCCCGCCGGCCGGTTCGCTCGAAAAGCGGCCATTCTGCGGGCCGGGTTTGGGCACTTCACCACGGCCAAAGGCGGCCAGCAATTCGCGGAACTTCTCCGCCGTCAGGTCTTCGTAATAATCCTTGCCGATCTGCACCATTGGGGCATTGGCGCAGGCACCAAGGCATTCCACCTCTTCCCAGCTGAACTTGCCATCGGCCGAAATGTCATGCGCATTGGGCGCAATCTCTTCGCGGCACACCGAGATCAGGTCTTCGGCACCGCAAATCATGCACGATGTCGTGCCGCAAACCTGCACATGCGCAACCGCGCCAACCGGCTGAAGCTGGAACATGAAGTAGAAGGTCGCCACTTCCAGCACGCGCATATAGGCAAGGCCAAGCATATCGGCCACGCCTTCAATGGCGGGGCGGGTCAGCCAGCCTTCCTGCTCTTGTGCGCGCCACAGCAACGGGATAACCGCGCTGGCCTGGCGTCCGGCCGGAAATTTGGCCATCTGGGCCTCCGCCCAGGCCTGATTGGCCGGGGTGAAGGCAAAGGATGAGGGCTGGTCTTTATGAAGGCGCCGAAGCATCAGCTACACCCCGATGTCCCTTTGAGGATGAGCGCACTGGCGTTCGGCAGGAACTGGATCTTGCCCTCGGCGGACAATTCGGCAACCAGAACCGAGGCTTCGTTCATCGACAGGCCCTGTTCGGGCAGCAGGCGCACGAATTCGTGCATGTGAATCGCACAGCCATTCAGCTCGATAAAGGCGACAAGCAGGTCGCGAGCGCTGAATACCGCTGGCGCGGGTGCCTCCGTTGCGGCGGGTGCCGCCTCGGCAACAGGGGCGGGTTCAGGCGCGGCGATCGGTGTTTCGGTGATCGGCGCCGACGCAACAGCCGGTGCATTCGGATCACAGATAGACCCGTCCAGCACCAGCATCTGCGAGCCTGGGTCGAACGCCGCCAATCCGGCCATGACAAGCCGCGAACCGGCAACGAATGCGTCATCGGACGGAAGGTCGGTATTGGCGAACATCTCGTCAACATCGGCTTCGGCAATTGCGCAGCCATTGGCCGACAGAACAGAAACGAAGGTTGCAATCTCTGGCTTGGCAAGCAGCGGGTTGGTCGCTTCTTCTTCAGCCACCACACAGACAGCAGCGTCGAGGGTTAGCATGTCGGTCGCGAAATCATAGCCCAGCTGGCCGTTATTCACCAATTCGCCCGCCGAACGGCGGATATCGCCCTCTGCCGCGCCGTTGGCTGTAAACTGGGATACAAGCACACCCATGCGCATTGTGCATTCATTTGCACGCAACGCGCCGACCAACTGGTCAGTCAGCCCGCTTTGCGCATAAACGCCAGTCGCACCGCTAATCAGTATAGCACAGAGCGCGAGTAGTTTCTTCATCTGTCAACCTCCCCAAACACGATATCGAGCGTGCCGATTATGGCCGACACGTCCGCTAATTGATGTCCACGCCCCAGATGCTCCAATGCCGCAAGATGCGGAAATCCGGGCGCGCGCAACTTTACCTTGTAAGGCTTATTACTGCCATCCGCGACTAAATACACGCCAAACTCGCCCTTGGGGGCTTCGACAGCGGCATAAACCTCGCCTTCGGGCACGTGAAAGCCTTCTGTATATAGCTTGAAGTGATGAATCAGCGCTTCCATCGAGGTTTTCATATCGGCACGTTTGGGCGGTGCAATCTTGCCGCGCGCCAGAACATCATCGCCCTCGCACTCACCCAGCTTGGTGATGCATTGGCGAATGATTCGAACACTTTGCACCATTTCATACATGCGCATCATGTAACGGTCGTAACAATCGCCGCGCGTGCCGACCGGAATGTCGAACTCGAACTCGTTGTAACATTCATAGGGCTGGTTGCGGCGCAAATCCCAGGCAATGCCCGCCGAACGCAGCATCACGCCCGACATACCATAGGCCTGTGCATCGGCGGCATTCACCACGCCGATATCTACGTTGCGCTGCTTGAAGATGCGGCTTTCGGTCAGCAATGTGCCCAGATCGTCCAGCACTTTGGGGAAGGTCTCGGTCCAGGCCAGAATATCATTCAACAGCGCAACGGGCAGATCCTGATGCACGCCGCCGGGGCGGAAATAGGCGGAATGGAGCCGCGCGCCGCTGGCCCGCTCGTAAAACTCCATCAGCTTTTCGCGCTCTTCAAACCCCCAAAGCGGCGGGGTCAGCGCGCCAACGTCCATCGCCTGCGTTGTCACATTCATCAGATGGTTCAGCACGCGGCCAATTTCGCAATAGAGAACGCGGATCAGGCTGGCGCGGCGCGGAATTTCCGTACCGGTCAACCGCTCGATCGCCAGGCACCAGGCATGTTCCTGGTTCATCGGCGCAACATAGTCCAGCCTGTCCAGATAGGGCAGGTTTTGCAGGTAGGTGCGGCTTTCCATCAGCTTTTCGGTGCCGCGATGCAGCAGGCCGATATGCGGATCAACCCGCTCGACAATCTCGCCGTCCAACTCCAGCACAAGGCGCAAAACGCCATGTGCTGCCGGGTGTTGCGGGCCGAAGTTGATGTTGAAATTGCGGATCTGCTGTTCGCCGCTCAGCATATCGCCTTGGGTGCCATCCATCATTTCGCCCCCTCTTTCTCGGGCAGGATATATTCGGCCCCTTCCCAGGGCGACATGAAGTCGAACTGGCGGTATTCCTGAACCAGCGAAACGGGTTCATAGACCACGCGCTTTTCAACCTCGTCATAGCGAAGCTCGACATAGCCGGTGGTCGGAAAATCCTTGCGCAAGGGATGGCCGCGAAAGCCGTAATCTGTCAGCAGGCGGCGCAGGTCGGGATGGCCGGTGAAGACAATGCCATACATGTCGAACACTTCACGCTCATACCAATTGGCCGAAGGATAGACCGACATGACGCTGGCAATGGCAATATCAACCGGCAATTCCGCCTTCACGCGAATGCGCTGGTTCTGCACCAGCGACAGCAGATGATAGACCACCTCAAAGCGTTTTTCACGCTCCGGATAGTCGACCGCGGTAATATCGACCAGTTGCGAAAAATGCGTGGCGTTATCCTGTTTGAGGAATTCCAGAAAGCTGACCAGCCGTGCGGGCACGATTGTTACGGTCAGCTCGCCATGTGAAATGCTGGTGTTCAGCACTGCGTCATCGCGGCGGGCAACCAGCAATTCGGCCATTTCCTGCAGGGGGTTTGCCATAGTCTTCCCCTATCGCTGAATGGTGCCGGTGCGGCGGATCTTCCGCTGCAACTGCAAAATGCCGTAAAGCAGGGCTTCGGCGGTTGGCGGGCAGCCGGGCACGTAAATGTCAACCGGAACGATCCGGTCACAGCCGCGCACGACCGAATAGCTGTAATGGTAATAACCGCCACCATTGGCGCATGAGCCCATCGACAGCACATAGCGCGGCTCTGGCATCTGGTCATAGACCTTGCGCAGGGCGGGGGCCATCTTGTTGGTCAGCGTGCCGGCCACGATCATCAGGTCGGATTGGCGTGGTGTGGCGCGCGGCGCGACACCAAAGCGTTCCACATCCAGACGCGGCATCGAGGTATGCATCATTTCAACCGCGCAGCAGGCCAGTCCGAAGGTCATCCAGTGCAGACTGCCGGTGCGCGCCCAGTTGATGACGGATTCAGACGATGTCAGGATGAACCCCTTATCGGCCAGTTCGGCATTCAACAGCCCTGTGGCCGAGTCCTTGTCGGCCCCGGCGCTGATGCTGCCCGCAGGCGATGCGGCCGCAGTCATGACCATTCAAGCGCCCCTTTCTTCCATTCATAAGCGAAACCGATCGTCAGCACCGCCAAAAACACCATCATCGACCAAAATCCGAGCAGGCCAATATCCTTGAAGGCCACCGCCCAGGGAAAGAGGAATGCGATTTCAAGGTCGAAGATGATGAACAGAATCGCCACAAGGTAGAAGCGAACGTCAAACTTCATGCGCGCGTCGTCAAAAGCATTGAACCCGCATTCATAGGCCGACACTTTTTCAGGGTCGGGGTTGCGAACAGCCAAAATGATTGCGGCCAAAATCAACACCAGACCAAGCGCAATCGCCAGCCCCAGAAAGATGATAATGGGAAGATACTCGCGCAGCAGGTCTTCCAAATGTCTACTCCTTGCGCCAAATCGCGGTTTTCACCGCGATTGCTGCCTTCGCCGGGTTCAGCCAAGCGTTGTGATACATCAGCGGTTTACCCTTGCTACACAGCGCCGTCAACCAAACTTGCGGCCAATAAACGCCCTTAAACATGGCAAAATTTCGACCAGAGGCGAAAAAATCGCGTGCAAATGTTACAGTTCGTCACTCTGCTGTGAGGTCAAGCGCTTGTGAGTCGCTTGTGATCGGCGACCTGCACTACCCATTGAGATGTCGAGACCATCGACGGACACCATAACAAAAAGGAATTTCACATGTCTGCAAAAATTCTAAAAGGAATGGCGATTGCCGGTTCGATCGCCACTGCAATGTCGGCGCTTTCGGGTGCGGCAACGGCGCAAGAACAGGAAAAATGCTTCGGTGTATCGCTGGCTGGCGAAAATGGCTGCGCAGCCGGCCCGGGCACAACCTGTGCCGGCACCTCGACCGTTGACTATCAGGGCAATGCCTGGATGCTGGTGCCCGCGGGCACCTGCGAAACAATCGAATTGCCCGCAATGGAAGACGGCATGGCGCGCATGGGCTCGCTTGAAGCACTTGAGCGTGACCTGCCCGCATAATGCGGTGTTTTCCGGCAGGGCCGCTCGGCCCTGCCGCCTTTAGCTGAAAGGCCGAAAATGCTTGATTCACAGCCACATGGCCCCATGCCAAACGCCCCCGGCGTTGGCTATAAACCGCAACATCTGGCCGGGATTCTGGCCAATGCGGGGGCGGTGAAATGGCTCGAAATTCATGCCGAAAACTATATGGGCGAAGGCGGGCCGCATCTGGCCCAGCTGCGCCATTTGCGCGAACACTTCCCAATTTCCTGCCACGGGGTTGGCCTGTCGATCGGCGGTGAGGGGCGGCTGGATGGCGAGCATCTGGCGCGGCTCAAAAAACTCGTCGGCTGGCTGAAACCCGCACTGTTTTCAGAACATCTGGCTTGGTCGACCCATGATATGGGCTATCTGAACGACCTGCTACCACTGCCCTACAACATGGCCAGCGTCAAACGCGTGGCCGCGCATATTGACGAGGTGCAAACCACAATCGGGCGGCAGATGCTGCTCGAAAACCCCTCGCTTTACGTGGCATTCGCCGAATCCACGATGGACGAGATCGGCTTTCTGACCGAAGTTCAGGCACGCACGGGCTGCGGGCTGCTTTTGGATGTGAACAATGTGTTCGTTTCCGCCACCAACCAGAATTATTCGCCCGAAGGTTTTATCGATGCCTTCCCGGTGGAACATGTCGGCGAAATCCACCTTGGCGGGCATGACGAACAGGTCGACGACCACGGCGCGCCGCTGCTGATTGACAGCCACGATGCGGCGGTGGTCGACCCTGTCTGGGCGCTTTATGCGCGCACCATTGCCCGCGCCGGCCCTCGCCCCACGCTGATAGAATGGGATAGCGACATTCCCGAATGGGCTGTGTTGGAGGCCGAGGCCGCGCGCGCGGCGGCTGTTCTTGCACCCGTAGCGGCCGAAATATCATGAACCAGCCCGAATTTGCCCATGCGTTGCTGAATGCCGATGCGCCGGTGCCCGCGGGCATTATCGACCCGCAAGGCCGCCCGGCGGGGCGGCGGTTCGATGTCTATCGCAACAATGTCATCGCCTCGCTGTGTCAGGCGATGGCCGATGCCTACCCTGCCGTGCAGCACATTGTGGGCGACGCATTTTTCAAGGCGATGGCCAGTGTCTATGTGCGCGCCAACCCGCCGAAAACCCCGATAATCCAGCAATATGGCGATGATTTTGCCATCTGGCTGGAAGGGTTCGCGCCTGCCGCCCGCCTGCCCTATCTGCCCGATGTTGCGCGTCTCGAATGGCTGCGCCGCAAGACATATCATGCCGCCGATGCAACACCCGCCGCGCCCGATGTGCTGGCGCGCATTCCCGAAGGCGATTTGCCCGATGCACGGCTGCATTTCATTCCGGCGATGGCGGTGATCAGTTCGCCCTTTCCGGTGCTGGCAATCTGGCAGAAAACCATTGAAACGCCGGAGCTTGCTTTGCCAGCAGGCGGCCAGACGGTGCTGATCGCACGGCCGCAGACGCGGGTGAACATGCACGCCCTTGCTCGACATCACGATGTATTCCTGCAGCATCTTGCACAGGAAAGACTGGGCACAGCACTTGACCATATGGCACAGGCCGAAGGTTTTGACCTTGGCGCGGCGCTTGCCGCAATCCTGCAGGCCCGCCTGCTTGCCAATGTCACGATTGAACCAGGGGCCAACCAGGCAAAGCAGATAAACGGGGGAAAGACATGACTGTAATTTCGGGGTTATTCAGCCTGCATGACAGGGTTTTCGAAAGCATCGAGCGTGCCACGCATTGCTGGCTGCTGCCCAGCGCCGCACGGCTGACATTTGCCGCCGTCTTGCTGGTGTATTACTGGAATTCGGCCGGCACCAAGCTCGACGGGTTTGGCCTGTCGCCCAATGCCTACGTGCAGATATTCCCGCAGCAGGCCGAGGCCTATGGTTATGATTCCAGCCAGTTCGGCCTGCTGGCCACGCTTATCGTCTGGGCGGGTGCACTGGCCGAGTTTGTGCTGCCCGCGCTGATCGTGCTTGGCCTGTTCACACGGCTGGCCGCGCTTGGCATGATCGGCTTCATCATCGTGCAAAGCCTGACCGATATTTACGGCCATATGGCTGATTCCAGCACGATCGGCGCGTTTTTCGACGGGGTGGAAAACGCCCGCATTCTTGATTTGCGCGCGTTTTGGGTGTTTGTGCTGCTCTATCTGGTCATCAAGGGCGGCGGGCTATTCTCGCTCGACCGGCTCCTCGGGCGCAGATGATGCGCCCTTGAACCCCATCGCCACGACGAATTTCTCGCTGGAATCCTTGCGCGAGCTGGGCGGCTTCATGTGGTAGACCTTGGTGAAGTTCTTCTTCAGCAGGTTCAGCACCGTCGCCTCGGCCCCGCCCGCCAGCACCTTGGCCACGAATGTGCCGCCCGGCTCCAGCACATCCAGCGCGAACATCAATGCCGCCTCGACCAGCCCGACAATGCGCAAATGGTCGGTTTGCGGGTGGCCGGAGGCAGCCGCAGCCATGTCCGACATCACAACATCGGCCCCGCCGCCAAGCCAGGCTTTCACCTTGTCATCGGCATCTTCTTCAAGAAAATCAAGCACATGCAGTTCGGTGCCCGGAATGGGCTCTACCTCTTGCAGGTCAACCCCCAGCACATAGCCCTGCTTTTTGCCCTGCCGCGTGCCAAGCGCATTGGTGCGATGCACCGCCATCTGGCACCAGCCACCGGGGGCGCAGCCAAGGTCGACCACCCGCGCGCCCGGCACCAGAAAGCGGAAGCGGTCATCAAGCTCCATGATCTTGTAGGCGGCGCGGCCACGAAAGCCTTCCTTGCGGGCACGAATGACATAGGGGTCGTTCAACTGGCGCTCTAGCCAGCGTGTCGATGATATTTTACGGCCCTTGGCGGTTTTAACCCGCACGCGGAGTTCGCGTTGCCCTCTGCCCGATGCGCTCATGCTACCAACTGTCCTTCGCTCAGCACGCCATCCGCGCTCATCATTGAAAACAGGATGCCTTCGCGCAGCCCCCTGTCGGCCACGCGGATATTCTGTGTGGGCCAGATCCGCAAGATCGTTTGCAATATCGCCGCACCCGACATGATAAGCTCGGCCCGGTCGCGCCCGATGCCCGGCTCGTTGCGCCGCCCTTCCGGGCCAAGGTCGAGAAACTTGCGGATGACCACATCAACATCGGCGGCCCCCATCCCCATACCATCAACGCGCTGCCGGTCATAGCGGCGCAGGCCCAGATGCATGGCACCCACGGTGGTGACAGTGCCCGAAGTGCCGATCATCTGCAAACCATCAAGCCATTGGCCGTTTGTGCCGGTGGAATAGGGGGAAAACGCATCCATCTGCTCTTCGAAGTAACAGGACATCAGCGCAAAACGGGCGGAATCATCCTCCACATCGGCATAGCGTTGCAGCAGGGTCGCCACACCAAGCGGCACCGAAATCCAGTCGATCACCCGCGCGCCGCGCGCTTCCAGCAGCGCCTGTGCCTGCTTGCCGGGTTGCAGCCCGATCATGGCCTTGATGCGGGTCGTGGCCTCGACCTCGGACAGGTCGATCCAGACCAGCTCGGTCGAGCCGCCGCCAATGTCGATCACCAGCACCTGCCGCGCATCGGGCGAGACGAGCGGCGCACAGGAAATAACCGCGAGCCGCGCCTCTTCCTCGGGGCGGATCACCTCAAGCCGCAAGCCGGTTTCGTGGCGGATTTGTTCCAGGAATGCCTTGCCATTGGTCGCGCGCCGGCACGCCTCGGTCGCCACAAGCCGCATCCGCCGCACGCCCAGCTTTTTGAGCTTGCGCGAACAGACATGCAGTGCTTGCAGGGTGCGTGAAATGCCCGCGTTCGAAAGCGCGCCCGTGCGCTCCAGCTCCAGACCAAGGCGGACAGATTTGGAGAACGCATCGACAATGTCGAAATGCGCCCCGTTGGGTTGGGCAACCAGCATTCGGCAGCTATTCGTGCCCAGATCCAATGCAGCGTAAAGAGGTGCCGGCGCGTCCCCGCGCGGCGAGCGCCGCCGCTGCCTGCGGGCGCCCGTTTGTCGGCTTTGATCGCCGATATCGGTCAATATACCAATCCTAGCCGCCGGTTCGGCAGCCTTTGGATAAAAGGCTAACCTATCCGCCGCAGCCCTGCAAGCAGGGACTGTTCACAATTGGCTAGGCAACCGCATTTCCCACAGCCATAGCGGGCGCGATTGGCT
Organism: Abyssibius alkaniclasticus; assembly: GCF_020447305.1. Taxonomy (NCBI): domain Bacteria; kingdom Pseudomonadati; phylum Pseudomonadota; class Alphaproteobacteria; order Rhodobacterales; family Paracoccaceae; genus Abyssibius; species Abyssibius alkaniclasticus. Next base: position 2,670,400 of record NZ_CP095732.1, read on the forward strand.
GCACGCCAATGGCGCGGGCAATGTCATAGGCAAGGTCTGGGTTGTTGAGCGTGTAGAGGTGGAAATCCTCCACACCCTCTTGGCGCAGATCATCGCAAAGCTCGGATGTCATGGCGACCGAAAGCAATGCGGTTTGGGCCGCGTCGGCGCAATTGCGATAGGCCTGGTGCATCCAGTCGGGCACCGTGGCCTGGCAGCGCGCGGCAAAACCGGCCATCTTGCCGAAATCCTCAACCGGCAGAATACCGGGGATGATTTTCTGCGTGATACCCGCCGCCACACAGGCATCGCGGAAGCGCAGGAAGGTTTCGGCCTCGAAGAAAAACTGCGTAATCGCCTGATCGGCCCCCGCATCGAATTTGCGCTTCAGATTGGCGATATCGGCAGCCAGATCGGCGGAATCGGGGTGCTTTTCGGGGTAAGCCGCCACCGAAATACGAAAACCGCCTTGCGTGCGCAATCCAGCCACCAGGTCTGCCCCGCTTTCAAACCCGTGCGCGTGCGGGGTGAAGTGGCTTGCACCCTTTGGGGCATCGCCGCGCAGCGCCACGATGTGGCGCACGCCCATGCGCGCATAGCTGCGCGCCGTGGCCAGTGTTTCGGCGCGGCTGGCACCAACGCAGGTAAGGTGGCCAGCCACATTCAGGCGCGCACGATCGCGGATTGTGGCGATCGCTGCATTCGTGCGGTCACGCGTCGTGCCGCCTGCGCCATAGGTGACCGAAACAAATTCGGGGCCAAGCGGCGCCAAACGCTCAACCGAACGCCATAGGCGCAGGTTCGCTTCGGGGGAATGTGGGGGAAAGAATTCGAACGACAGGCGCACGGCCTGCCCTTGTGTTGTGTCTTGCATCGGTCCAAACCGTCAATGAGTGTTGCTACGCTTCAGAAATCGCACGTTCCGAGCGACCATTCAAGCCCTATTTACGACAATCTTGCCTTGCACCCGCGTCGTAAATTCGCCATCTGTCGTTTCTGCATCTGCGAAAGTCGCCATTCTCCATATGCAACCCTGCAATTGGGCGCAAATGGCGGCAGGAAACCGAAGGATTCTGTAATGGCTGACGTGGTTATTGTATTTTGGCGCGACATCCCTGCCCAGGTAATTGTGGGCAAGGGGCGGCGTGCGGCCAAGGTGCAATTGCCCGAACGGTTCGAGCAGGCAATCGACCGCTGCGCCATGAAGATTGGCGCACGCGACTCCGATGCCTATCTGGCCGAGTGGCGCCGCGCAGAGCCTTATGCGGTTGACGGTGACGATGCAGATGTGGCCCGTGCGGAAGCAGCCCGTCTGGAAGCCGAATTCGATCAGGACCGCATCAAGGTGCTGATCGGCAATGATGGTTGGAACGCGGCCTAGCCGCACCTGATGGACTGGAGAAAGCTCATGGCGTCGATCCTGCCTTTTGGCCGCAAAAAGCCGCAAACCGCCCCTGCCCCGCAGGCCGCGATGTCGTCATTTCTGCAGAACTTCTCGATAGAAGTGATGCCGCGCACGGCTGAGAAAATCGCCGATTTCCGCGCGATTCTGCCCAAGGGCACCCGCGTTTACATCGCCCATATCGACGGCACGCCGATTGAAGACATGGTTGCCACCGCCAAGCGCATTGCAGGCGAGGGTTTTGAGGTGATGCCGCATTTCCCGGCCCGCATTATCGAGAATGCCGCGACGCTGGAAAACTGGATTAAGCGTTACGCCGATGTTGGTGTGTCCCAGGCGCTGTTGCTGGCGGGCGGGGTTGATGTGCCGCGCGGCGATTTCCATTGCTCCATGCAGCTCATGGAAACCGGCCTGTTCGACAAGCACGCCTTCAAGCGCCTGCATGTGGCCGGCCACCCCGAAGGCAACAAGGATATCGACCCGAAAGGCGGCGATTCTGTCGTGATGGAGGCGCTGCGCTGGAAGCAGGATTTCTCGAACCGGACCGATGCGAAAATGGCGATTGCCACGCAGTTCTGCTTTGAATCGGCCCCCGTTATTGACTGGGCCAACCGGCTGAAAGCCGAAGGCATCGATCTGCCAATCCATATCGGCATTGCCGGCCCCGCCAAGCTGCAAACCATGATCAAATTCGCGCTGACCTGCGGCGTTGGCCCCAGTCTGCGCGTGCTGCAGCGCCGCGCCAAGGACGTGACCAAGCTGATCATGCCCTTCACGCCCGAGGAAATTCTGGGTGAGTTGGCCGTTCACAAGGCTGCTACCCCCGGTTTCAACATCGAATCGGTGCATTTCTTTCCGCTCGGCGGCATCAACGCCACGGCCGAGTTTCTGAAACCTCTCCTGACCGGCGAAAGCAGCGACACCGCTGTGCAAGCCTGAACACCAAACCCCAAGGACCATATTTGTATGACCCGCACGATTGTCGAAAGCGCCACCAAAACCGCAATCATCGGCTTTGACCAGCCGTTTTGCGTGATTGGCGAACGCATCAACCCAACCGGGCGCAAAATTCTGGCGGCACAGCTTGAGGCGGGCGATTTTTCGACCGTCGAGAAGGACGCGCTGGAACAGGTCGCTTGCGGGGCAACGATGCTCGATGTGAATGCGGGCGTGGTCTATAACTCCAACCCCAACCCGAACGAGACGGAACCGCCGCTGATGCGTTCCATGATCGAACTGGTGCAGGGGCTGGTCGATGTGCCGCTTTGTATTGATAGCTCGGTGCCCGGTGCGCTGAAGGCCGGGCTTGAAGTGTGCAAAGGCCGCCCGCTGGTAAACTCGGTCACTGGTGAGGAAGAGCGGCTTGAAGTGGTTCTGCCGCTCATCGCCAAATACAACGTGCCGGTCGTGGCCATTTCCAACGATGATACCGGCATTTCGATGGACCCGGACGTGCGCTTTGCCGTTGCCAAGAAAATCGTTGAACGTGCCGCCGATTTCGGCATTCCCGCGCATGACATTGTGGTCGACCCGCTGGTCATGCCGATTGGCGCGCTTGCCGATGCGGGCCAACAGGTGTTTGCGCTTGTGCGCCGCCTGCGCAACGAGCTTGGGGTGAACACCACCTGCGGGGCGTCGAATGTAAGCTTCGGCCTGCCCCACCGCCACGGCATCAACGCCGCCTTTCTGCCTATGGCCATTGCGGCGGGCATGACCAGCGCCATCATGAACCCCACGCGCCATGTGGAAATGGAGGCAATCCGCGCCGCCAACCTGCTGATGAACAATGATGCAAATGGCGCCGACTGGATCAAGTTCAGCCGTGTAACCGACCTTGTAAAAGAGGGTGCGGCCTTTGCGGAAGCCTCGGCCACAATCGCCTCGGGCGGCGGGGCGGGCCGGGGCGGGCGCGAAGGCCGGGGCGCACGCCGTCGCGGGTAACGCCGCGTCTGGACAAGCCGGAAATCCCGACCTAATGTTCGGAAATGGGGCCATTCTGGCCCCGTTTTTTTCGGGATACTTCTATGTTTACGCCTACCCGTCAGCCGGGATTGGTTGAATTCACGCTGTTGATTGCGGCCATTACCTCCATTCTGGCACTGGGGATTGATGCCATTCTGCCCGCCATGCCGGCAATGTCGGCAGAACTTGGGCTGAGCGACCCAAACACAATCCAGCTGACCGTAACCTATTACCTGCTGGGCATGGGCTTTGGCATGTTGTTCTTTGGCCCCGCCTCGGATTCATTTGGCCGCAAACCGATGATCTATGCAGGCATGATGCTGTTTCTGGCTGGCTCGATTATCTGTTCATTTTCAACAGATTACAACACGATGATCATCGGGCGACTTATACAGGGCGTGGGCGTTTCGGCCCCGCGCGCGATAACCATGTCGCTGGTGCGCGACCTTTATGCGGGCCGTGAAATGGCGCGCGTGATGTCGATTGTCAGCGCGGTGTTCATTCTGGTGCCGGCCATAGCGCCCACCTTGGGCGTGGCCATTCTCAGCATTGGCAGTTGGCGGCTGATTTTTGTGCTTATTCTGGTCTTTGGCTTTGCCGTTCTCATTTGGCTAGCCGTGCGCCAGCCCGAAACCCTGCCACGCGGCAAGCGCAATAAATTCAATGTTGCCAATATTGTAAAGGGCGCGGTTGAAGTTGTGACCACCCGCGATTGTGTCGCCGCCATTTTCGCGGCCGGCCTGTCTTCGGCGGCATTGTTCGGCTATCTTGGCGCCTCGCAGCAAATCTTTGCCGATGCGTTCAATCTGGGCGACTATTTCCACTATTTCTTTGGTGCCATTGCGCTGAGCATTGGCGCGGCCTCGGTGGTCAACAGCCGGGTCGTGGTGCGCTACGGAATGCGGTTCCTGTCGCGCATGGCGGCAGCGGCTTCAACCACATTCGGCATGATCTACCTGATTGCCCTGCTCACCCTGCCCATTGGCAATAATGTGGTCATTTTCATGATCTGGGCGCTGCCAACGTTTTTCTGCCTTGGCATCATGTTCGGCAATATCTTCTCGATCGGCATGGTGCCGCTTGGCCATATTGCCGGCATCGGCTCGGCGGTGCTTGGCAGCACATCGACCCTGCTTTCGGCGGGCATAGGCGGGCTTATCGGGCAAACCTTTCAAGGCTCGGTCGTGCCGATCGTGCTGGGGTTCGTGGTGCTGCACGCGGCCACATACCTGATCATCCGGATTATGCTGGCCGCGCCCGAAACGGATATGTAAAAGCGGTTCATGGCGCGAATTCACCCGAAAACGCCGCCCTTATGCCAAGCTGCGCCGCGTTGCGGGCTAGACTGATACAAAAGACTGGGGTTTTCTATGGCTGCCGAACATCTTGTCATTTTCACCCCTTCGGGCAAACGCGGGCATTTCGCAAGCGGCACACCCATTCTGACCGCCGCACGGCAGTTGGGCGTCGACCTTGACTCGGTTTGTGGCGGGCGCGGGATTTGCTCCAAATGTCAGGTCAGCCCCGGCTATGGCGAGTTTTCCAAACATGGGGTCAGCGTTAAAGAAGGTGCGCTCAGCCCCTGGAACGCGGTCGAGGAACGCTACAAATCCATCCGCGGTATGCTCGATGGCCGCCGTCTTGGCTGCCAGGCCACCGTGCAGGGCGATGTCGTGATCGACGTGCCGCCCGAAAGCCAAGTGCATAAGCAGGTGGTGCGCAAACGCGCCGAAGCGCGCGAAATTCATATGGACCCGGCCACGCGGCTGTTCTTCGTGGAAGTCGCCGAACCGGATATGGACGAGCCTTCGGGCGATATCGAACGGCTGATCGACGCGCTGCGCGAACAATGGCAGCTTGAAGACGTGACCGCCGACCTGGCCGTGTTGCCGCATTTGCAAAAGGCGCTGCGCAAGGGCAAATGGCAGGTTACTTGCGCAGTGCATCGCCCCCGCGCCGATGGTGCGGCGCAAATTCTGCATGTCTGGCCCGGCTTTTATGACGCGCCGATTTTCGGGCTGGCGGTCGACCTTGGCTCGACCACCATTGCTGCGCATTTGTGCAACCTGCAAACCGGCGAGGTTGTCGCCTCCAGCGGGGTGATGAACCCGCAAATCCGCTTTGGCGAAGACCTGATGAGCCGGGTTTCCTATGCCATGATGAACCCCGGCGGCGATGTTGAGATGACCAGCGTCGTGCGCGAGGCGATGAATGCGCTGGTGCAGCAACTGACAACCGAAGCGCTTGTCGCGCCAGATTCGATTTTTGAAATCGTGCTGGTGGCCAACCCGGTCATGCACCACCTGTTTTTGGGGATAGACCCGGTCGAGCTTGGCCAATCGCCCTTTGCATTGGCCATAGCAGACTCGATTGACATGCGCGCCGCCGATGTTGGCCTGCGCCTGCACCCCAATGCGCGCGGCTATATCCTGCCCTGCATTGCCGGCCATGTCGGGGCCGATGCGGCCGCTGTCACGCTGTCGGAATCGCCACATTTATCGGAAGATCTGGTGCTGGTTGTCGATGTGGGCACCAATGCCGAAATCCAGCTTGGCAACAAGCACAAGCTGCTGGCCTGTTCCTCGCCCACCGGCCCGGCCTTTGAGGGGGCGCAAATTTCCTCGGGCCAGCGCGCGGCACCCGGAGCAATCGAGCGTGTTGAAATTGACCCGGTAACAAAAGAGCCGCGCTTTCGGGTCATCGGCAGCGATATCTGGTCGAATGACCCAGCCTTTGTCGAAGCCACGCTGTCATCGGGCGTGACCGGCATTTGCGGCTCGGGGATTATTGAAGCCGTGGCCGAAATGCGCATGGCAGGTCTGGTCGATGCTTCGGGGCTGATCGGCAGTGCGGCGCAAACCGGCTCGGATCGTTGCGTTGTCGAAGGGCGCACCAACAGTTATGTGCTGCATGACGCGCGCGAAAGCGGTGGGGCGCTGATTTCGGTCACCAATGGCGATATTCGCGCCATCCAGCTTGCCAAGGCGGCGCTTTATGCGGGCGCGAAACTGCTGATGGACAAGATGGGCGTAAGCGAGGTGGACCGTGTCATTCTGGCGGGCGCCTTTGGTGCGCATATCTCACCCAAACACGCAATGGTTCTGGGGATGATCCCCGATTGCGAAGTCGCCAAGGTCACGTCGGCGGGCAATGCGGCGGGCACGGGGGCGCGCATAGCGCTGCTCAATATCGGCCAGCGGCGCGAAATTGAAACGGTCGTGCGCCAGATCCAGAAGGTTGAAACCGCGATAGAGCCGAAGTTTCAGGAGCATTTCGTAAACGCATCCGCCATTCCCAACGCGGTCGACCCGTTCAGCCGCCTGCGCGCCATCGCCCCCCTGCCCGATGTGAGCTTCAACATCAAACCCGGCAATGAAGATGGCGGCCGCAGACGACGGCGCGGCTAGTCATTTCGCTTGACCGTTTGGCCGTGGCGGTCTAATCGGTGGCGCAAGGCGGGTGTAGCTCAATGGTAGAGCAGAAGCTTCCCAAGCTTACGACGAGGGTTCGATTCCCTTCACCCGCTCCAATGTGATTATCTGCCGTTCCGTTAGATTATGCTTATGGCACTTACACCTTCCGAACGGGTAACATACAAAACGGAAATTGCACACCGACTGTCTCCACTATCGTGGGCAGAAGTTGACGTGATATTAGGCGAGTTTGGCGCTGATACTGCGGCAACTTGGAATAGTGATCTGTTTTCTTACGTTGTTACCATGATAAAGGGGCTTTCAGATGGCCCTCTTCAACAACTAGCAAACCATCTTAACATAGAAACTGGCGAAGACAGCGTCGCCGACCCACCTAAGTTCTGGACAGAGGGACATTTGTGGATTTTTCTTTCACACCTAGCAAAACACAAAGTCTTCGCTTCCGAACTACAGTTGGCTCTTGCTGTATACGGAATCTGCTCGTTTGTTGCACACGAAGACATTGAACCCGACACTGAATGGCAGGAAGAAATTGAGAAAGCGCTTCGCACTTGTGACGCCCTAGTTGCGCTTCTGAACGAAGGCTTCAATGAAAGCACTTGGACCGATCAAGAAGTTGGGTATGCCCTTGGACGAGGTGTTCCCGTTTTTTCCGTGCGGCTTGAAATGGCGCCATATGGGTTGTTCGGAAAGAAACAAGCATTTAATGGAAAAGCAAAAGACGTAAATATCATAGCGAAAGAGCTGTGCGAAGCTTATCGCAAACATCCAAAAACACGCCAAAAGTTTTCGGACATAATCATAGATCGTTTTTGCAGTAGCGGATCGTTCTGGGAGGCAAAGGAACTTTGTAGTCAGGTAGAAGAACTAGAGATTTGGAAACCTGAATACAAGGGAAGGCTTCGTGACGCCATTACGAATAATTCACAGGTTAAGTATTCCTGGGGTGTTCCCGAAAAAATCGAGTCGGTCATTTTGCAACGTGATCCGGACACTATCACAAACGAGAATAGTGCCGAGATGCCATTCTAGTGCGCCTTTTTGCATCAGCGAAATGTGATCAACCACTCCAATAGGTCGACATATCTTTTCAACCTTCACCCGCTCCAGCTACACGGCAACATCGGGTAAGGGTGTTACGGATACGCCGTTGATGCGCCAGCCATCTTCGGTTTCAATCATCTGATACTCCACCAGAAACCCGCGGCCGTTATTATCCCAGACCAGCAGTTTTTGCAGCGAGCTTCCGGCGGCCTCGCTGAGGCTGTCAAAGCGGTAATCCTGCGGGCGATAGACCATCGGGTAGCCGCCTGTAACCATATCGCCAAAGCGTTCCGGCGTTTGGAAAATACCCTGCAAGGCGGGCGAAGCGAAGGTGAAGGCCGTTGCAAAATCATCCTGCTGGAAGGCTTCAAGCTGGCGGGTGATAATATCGCGGATTTCGGCATCGGGCGCAGACTGCGCCTGGCCCAGCGCGGGTGCAATAAACAGTATAAAGACAACAATCAAACGGCGCATGGCGCGTCCTCCTTTTCAGAAATGTTACCCCGGATTGCCGCATTTGGCGCATCACCATTGCGTTAACGCGCACAGGGTTTGCCTTTCGTCGCGCTTTCAGCCAATGCTTGGCCATGTCCTTTACCTTGCGCCAGTTGCATTATTTTGTGGCCGTGGCCGAGCATGGCTCGGTATCCCATGCCGCCCATGCCCTGGCGATTTCGCAATCATCCGTCACCGCCGCAATAAAGGATCTGGAGGGCGATCTTGGCGTCAAGCTGTTTGAACGCCACTCGCGCGGGCTGAACATTACCATTCGCGGCCACCAGTTCTTGCGCCACGCGACAGATATTCTGGCCGCGGTTTCCGGTGCGCGCCGCGCGTTTGATACGCAAGACGATGCCATAACCGGGCAGTTGCAGCTTGGTGTCACCTCGCTGATGGCGGGCTATGTCATGTCGGATATTTTGTCGAAATACCGCCGCGCCAACCCCGATGTTGTGGTCAGCGCAATCGAGGATAGCGGCGAGTATCTGCAACATTTGCTGGTGGGCGGCGAACTGGACGTGGCTGTGATGGTCACATCGAACCTGCGTGACAAGACCGCGCTGCAAATGGAAATTCTCGATGTTTCGCCCTACAGGCTTTGGCTGCCGCTTGGCCATCATCTTGCCGATCAGGACAGTATCAGCCTTGCCGATGTCACCGCCGAACCGCTGATCATGCTGAATGTCGATGAGATGGAAGAAGAGGCGGTGAACCTGCTTTCCGCACTTGGCACGCGCCCCCGCGTGGCGTTTCGCACGCGCTCGGTTGAGGCGGTGCGCAGCCTTGTGGCAACGGGTGCCGGTGTCGCGCTTCTGCCTGACCTTGTGTATCGGCCCTGGTCGCTGGAGGGGGATCGCATCGAATCACGCGATGTTTCGGGCGCGCTGCCGGTGGTTCAGGTCGGTGTTGTCTGGCGGCGCGGCTCGCCTCTCAGCGCGGCAGCGCGCGATTTCATTGCCATTTCGCAAGCCAATCAGCCAATAGGCGCGCGCTGAACGCATGATCACTATTTTTCCGATATCGTAATTCTGATTTTTGAATTTGCGAAAACGCTGATCCGGAGTCACGCTTGGGCTCAATGGCAGAGAAATGCCGTTCAATCAGGGAGCGTAAGCATGATACATATACTGAAATCCTGCACGATACTTACAATGGCGGTTGGCCTGGCAAACCAGGGCGTGGCCGGTGAAATGCTCACCGAGCTTGGAACCCCCGAAGGCGAGCTGAGCATTGTGGCCTGGGCTGGCTATATCGAGCGCGGCGAAACCGATCCGGCCTTTGATTGGGTGACAGGGTTTGAGGAAGCCACCGGCTGCATGGTCAGCGTGAAAACCGCCAATACCTCGGATGAGATGGTCGCGCTGATGAACGAGGGCGGCTTTGACCTTGTAACCGCATCGGGCGATGCCAGCTTGCGGATGATTGCGGGCGACCGTGTTCAGCCGATCAATACCGATCTTATTCCAAGCTGGGATACGATCGACCCGCGCCTGCAAAACGCCGAATGGCACACGGTCGATGGTGTGCATTACGGCACCCCCTATATGTGGGGCGCGAATGTGCTGATGTATAACACCGATCTTTACCCGGAACCGCCCACATCGTGGAGCGCGGTTTTTGAAGAGCAGACACTGGCGGACGGGCAATCCAATGTCGGGCGTGTGCAGGCCTATGACGGGCCGATCTACATTGCCGATGCGGCCAATTACCTGATGTATCATCAGCCCGAGCTTGGCATCACCTCGCCTTACGAGCTGAACCAGGAACAATATGACGCCGCGCTGAACCTGCTGCGCGGACAACGCCAGCTTGTGGCGCGCTACTGGCACGATGCCTTTATCCAGATCGACGATTTCACCAATGAAGGCATGGCCGTATCCGGCTCCTGGCCCTTCATGGTGCAGCTTTTGCAGGCGGCCGATGTCAATGTTGCCAGCGTTATTCCGGTTGAAGGTGTTACCGGCTGGGCCGATACCACGATGATGCATGTCAATGCCAAGAACCCGACCTGCGCCTATCTGTGGATGGAACATCAGCTTTCGTCAAACCTTCAATCCGATCTTGCGGTCTGGTTCGGGGCCTCACCTTCGGTGCCAGCGGCCTGCACCGACGGGCGCGGGATGCTGACGCCGGAAGGCTGCACAGCCAACCAGTTCGACAATTTCGAGCAGATCAAGTTCTGGCAGACCCCGGTTTCGGCCTGCGAAAGCCAGGGCGAATGTGTGCCCTATTATCGATGGGTGTCTGATTATATTGGTGTGATCGGCGGCCGCTGATCCAACCCGCCCGCTGCCCCTGTGGGGTGGCGGGCAACAAAGGCGAAGTCTCATGGCTCATGCAGTTCATTTTCAGGGCGTTTCACGCCATTACGGCCCCGTGCGCGCTGTCGATCAGGTTGACCTGAGCATCGAGGAGGGCACGTTCTTTGCCATGCTCGGCCCCTCGGGTTCCGGCAAAACCACCTGCCTGCGGTTGATCGCGGGGTTCGAACAGCCCACATCGGGCGAAATTGCGGTTTTTGGAAACCCGATGGCCGGGGTGCCGCCCTATCGGCGCGCTGTAAATACCGTGTTCCAGGACTATGCGCTGTTTCCGCATTTGAACGTGATAGACAACGTGGCCTTCGGGCTGATGGTGGCCGGCAAAAGCAAGGCCGAACGCCACCGCGCCGCACAAGAGGCGCTGGAGCTGGTGCAGCTTGCCGGCTATGGCGCACGCAAGCCTTCGGCCCTGTCCGGCGGGCAGCGCCAGCGCGTCGCGCTTGCGCGCGCCCTGGTCAACAAACCGCGCGTCTTGTTGCTGGATGAACCGCTTGGGGCGCTCGATCTGAAGCTGCGCGAACAAATGCAGGAAGAGCTGAAAGCCCTGCAACGCCAACTGGCCATCACCTTTGTTTTTGTAACCCATGACCAGACCGAAGCCCTGTCGATGGCCGATCAGGTTGCGGTGTTCAATGAAGGCAGGATCGCGCAGATCGGTGCGCCGCAAGATGTATATTTTCGCCCCGAAACCCCGTTTGTGGCCGATTTTGTCGGCTCATCCAACGTGTTGCCGCCATCGCTTATGGCGCAGATTGCTGGCCATGACGGCCACGGTGCCTTGCGGCCCGAAGCCGTGATGATTGCACCCGACGCCCCGCACAGGGCGCGCGTGCAAGCCACCAGCTTTCTGGGCACCGCCACCCGCATTACACTGGCGCTGGGCGATACGACGCTAAGCGCCCTGTTGCCCAAAGACGCCGCCGTGCCCACCGTCGGCAGCACAGTGTGCATAGGCTGGCAAGACAGCGACCTGCACAAAATGACGGCGCAGCCATGAGCAGCCTGGCCCGCATTTCCGATACGCTCTGGCGCCGCCCGCGCCTGTTGCTGCTGTTGCTGCTTGCCCCGCCCGTTCTGTGGCTGGGCATCATCTACCTTGGCTCGCTGTTTGCGCTGCTCGTGCAGAGCTTTTTCTCGATCGATGAATTCACGGGGATGATCCGCTATGAATTCACGCTCAAAACCTATGGCGAGCTTTTCACCCCGGCGAATTTCGACATCATCATCCGCACGGTCACAATGGCGGCGGCGGTCACGCTGGCCTCGGCCATCATCGCCTTTCCCATCGCCTATTTTGCGGCGCGCTATGCGCGCGGGCGCTGGAAGGCGGTGTTCTACCTTGGAATCATGCTGCCGCTCTGGTCGAGCTATCTGGTCAAAGTCTATTCCTGGAAACTGATTTTGGCCAAAGAGGGCATTCTGAACTGGGCCTTTGAGGGGTTGCATTTGAGCTGGCTGCTCGATGCCTATCTGAGCATTCCGGTGCTTGGCGGCAATTCGCTGTCGACCAGCGTAACCGGCACTTTCATTGTGTTTGTCTATGTCTGGATGCCATTCATGATCCTGCCCATCCAGTCGGCGCTGGAACGGGTGCCGCCTTCGATGCTGGAAGCGGCGGGTGATCTGGGTGCGAAACCGCGCCAAAGCTTTCGCTATGTATTGCTGCCGCTGGCGCTGCCGGGGCTGATCGCGGGGTCGATCTTTACCTTTTCGCTGACCCTGGGAGATTACATCATCCCGCAGCTTGTTGGCACGTCGCGGCGCTTTATCGGCCAGGCGGTCTATGCCCATCAGGGCACGGCGGGCAATATTCCGCTGGCCGCCGCTTTTGCGGTCGTGCCGATCCTGATCATGGCGCTTTACCTTTGGGCCGCCAAACGCAAAGGGGCTTTTGATGCGCTCTGACCGCGCCCCTTTGGGCCTTAAAATTGCTGCGACCGCCGGGCTGCTGTTTCTGCACCTGCCGCTGCTGCTGATCTTTGCCTATGCCTTTACCACCGAGGATAAATCCTACCAATGGCCACCCCCCGGCCTTACGCTGAAATGGTTTGCCGTAACCTGGAACCGCCCGGATGTGTGGGCCGCGCTTGGGCTCAGCCTGAAAGTGGCAAGCATTTCCACGGCGATTGCACTGGTGCTTGGCACGCTATGCGCCGCTGCCGTCAGCCGCAGCCGGTTCTTCGGGCGCGAGACCATTTCGTTGCTGGTGATCTTGCCCATCGCCCTGCCGGGCATTGTCACCGGCATTGCGCTGCGCTCGGCCTTCAACCTTGCCGATATTCCGTTCAGCTTCTGGACCATTGTTCTGGGCCATGCCACCTTTTGCGTGGTTGTGGTCTATAACAATGCGGTTGCGCGGTTTCGCCGTGTGTCCGGCTCGCTGGTCGAGGCCGCGATGGACCTTGGCGCCAACGGGTTCCAAACCTTTCGCTATGTCATCATGCCCAATATCGCCACGGCCTTGCTGGCGGGCGGGATGCTGACCTTTGCCCTGTCCTTTGACGAAGTGATTGTAACCACCTTCACCGCCGGCCAGCAGCAAACCCTGCCGATCTGGATGCTGGAGGAGCTTGTCCGCCCGCGCCAGCGCCCCGTTACCAATGTTGTGGCAATGGTCGTGGTGCTGGTGACTTTCCTGCCCATTCTTGCCGCCTATTACCTGACGCGGGGCACCGATACGGTGGCCGGTCAGGGGAAATGAAACCAAGGAGTATGTGATGCAAACCAAAATGCTGATCGGAACGTCGTTCGAGCCGGGCAACGAGGTTGAAGAACCCATTCTGAACCCGCGCACGGGCGCACTCATCCTCAAGATGCCCGAGGCGGATATGGGCCAGATAGACCGGGCCGTGCAGGCGGCCCGCGCCGCGTTCGGCCCCTGGTCACGCAGCACGCCCGCAACCCGTGCCGGAATGCTCTTGGCCATTGCCGATGCGGTCGAGTCGCATGGCGACGAGCTGGCGGCACTTGAGGCGCTGAATTGCGGCAAGCCCATAAGCTGCGCGCGCAACGATGAAATTCCCGCCATTGCCGATTGTTTCCGCTATTTCGCGGGCGCGGTGCGCAATATGCACGGGCCTCTGGCCGGTGAATATATGGAGGGCCATACCTCGATGATCCGGCGCGATGCGATTGGCGTTGTCGCCTCGATCGCGCCCTGGAACTACCCGCTGATGATGATGGCCTGGAAGCTGGCCCCCGCGCTGGCCGGGGGCAATACCGTGGTGCTGAAACCCAGCGAGCAGACCCCGCTGACCGCGCTGCGCATGGCCGAGCTGATGGCCGAAATTCTGCCACCGGGCGTGGTCAATGTGATTGTCGGGCAAGGGGGCAGCGTGGGCAACGCGCTTATCAACCACCCCGATGTCGATATGGTCTCGATCACCGGCGATATTGCGACCGGCAAGAAGGTGCTGCAAGCGGCGGCAAAAACCGTGAAACGCACGCATCTGGAACTTGGCGGCAAAGCCCCGGTTATTGTGTTTGACGACGCCGATCTTGCGCGCGTGGTTGACGGGTTGCGCGCCTTTGGCTTTTACAATGCCGGGCAGGATTGCACCGCCGCCTGCCGCATTTATGCCGGGCCAAAGATTTACGACAATCTCGTCGCAGACCTGACCAACGCCGCGGCCAGCATCGCCTATGACCAGCCCGATGACAGCACCAACGAGATTCCGCCGCTCATCTCGCTGCGCCAGCGCGACCGGGTTGCCAGCTTTGTGCAGCGCGCAACCGAACACAGCCATATGGAGGTGACAACCGGCGGCACTGCCCCCGATGGCGGCGGCTTTTACTACCGCCCCACCGTTATTGCCGGCGCGCTGCAAGCCGACGAGATCGTGCAGCGCGAGGTGTTTGGCCCGGTTGTCTCCATCACCCGGTTCAGCGAAGCGCAACAGGCCGTGGATTGGGCGAATGACAGCCAATACGGCCTGGCCTCATCGGTCTGGACACAGGATATCGGCCGCGCAATGCAAACCTCGGCGGCCCTGCGCTATGGCTGCACCTGGGTGAATACGCATTTCATGCTGGTCAACGAAATGCCGCATGGCGGGCTGAAACAATCGGGCTATGGCAAAGACATGTCGATGTATGCGCTCGAAGACTATACCGCCGTGCGCCACGTGATGATTGCGCATTAACAAAACTCAAACAGGCCCGGTGCATGGCGTCGGGCCTGATTATCCAGCTTCATTCTGCCAGCTTTATTCTGCCAGCATCATTTTGGTCGTCGGCACCCAGTGAAAACAAACACCGATGACCAAATAGACTGCCTTTTCAACCCGGTTGAATTTGTCAGTCCAGAAAGAAATCTTCATCCAACCGGCGCAGAAAGAGCGTTTCTTCAACCCGGCATCCCACATTGTATCTGACCATAAGCCTTGTGAGTGTATCAGAATCTATAAGCACAATCCGTTTGCTCAGCATTTGCGCCGTATCTGTTGCCTCGCGTGTAAACGAAGATGTCGTAACAAACAGCCCCTTATTTGCCTTGAAACGATCAAGGCTTCCGAAAAAATCTCGGATCGCACCGGGGCCGATATTGTTCCCGTCGGCATAACGCTTGGCTTGGATGTAAACACGGTCAAGCCCCAAGGCGTCCTGGTCTATAACCCCGTCAATGCCACCATCGCTTGCCCTGCCTATTGCCCTACCCGCATTTGTGACAGAACCGCCGTAACCCATTGCCACCAGCAGATTGACAACCAACCCTTCGAAAAACGCTGGTGACGCTTCTCTGATTTTCTCGAGCATTTCCTGGCGCAGCGCGTTTTCTATGAGGCTGTGTGCGGATCTCATTATTTCGTCCGGCGTTTGAGCGTCGTTGGTCTCATAACCTTGAGCAACGAGGCCGTCTTGTTCTGCACTCACTTGCGTGCGCTTGCGGGCCTTGAACTCTTGGAACTCCTCAAAACTCTCCAACAGCTGACTATCAATAGATTTCGGATTTCCCGTCAGAACCTCGCGACCGCGCGCTGTTATTTGAAAGTGCCCGCGCCGGGTTGGCACGACGAGACCCGCTTGTTTAAGATAGGTTTTCGCCCAATGGATGCGGTTTGCAACAACCGTTTGCCTTCCACTTGCAAGCAACTCCGCTTTTTCGTCTTCTGTCAGGCCAAACGCGTCTGACAACTCGTCTATGACGATGCTTATTTTTGCTTCGCCTTCCGCAGATTTGCGCAGAACCGGCAGCATAAAAGTCTGATAACCCGGAATACTCATAGGAACCTCTAAAGTTATTTTTCGGTCCACAATGGCCCAGGCTCAAGCAATATGAAAGTGCCGCGACACTATTGAAATGCGGCATGATTTTTGCGTGCCGGCAATCTTATTACCCCATAAAAGCAAAAACCCGGCGCAACTGGCCGGGTTTTTGGTGCGGTCGAGAAGACTCGAACTTCCACGGGAGTTACCCCACTACGACCTCAACGTAGCGCGTCTACCATTCCGCCACGACCGCATAAGGTGGGCGCCGTATAGCACCGCCAATTTGCCATGTGAAGCGGTTTGTTCCTCTTTTTATTGCCGCCTGCGCGCTTTATGTGTTGGTGCGGGTTACATGAAGCAGGGCACGGCGATGGAATGGCGAATATCTGACGGTTTAACCGCTTATCCAGCCGCGGTTGAAGCAATGGAAGCGCGCGTGGCGGGCATTCATGCGGGCGCGGCGGATGAGCAGGTCTGGCTGGTCGAGCATCCGCCGCTTTATACGGCCGGCACCTCGGCCAAGCCTGCCGATTTGCTGCACCCCGACCAGTTTCCGGTATTCACCAGCCAGCGCGGGGGCGAATACACCTATCATGGCCCCGGCCAGCGCGTTGCCTATACCATGCTCAACCTGAACACGCGCGGCCGCGATGTGCGCAAATTCGTCTGCCGCCTTGAAGACTGGATCATCGCTACCTTGGCCGATTTCAACGTGAAGGGCGAGCGGCGCAGCGGGCGCGTGGGCGTATGGGTTGCGCGCCCCGACAAGCCCCCCCTGCCCGATGGCAGCCCGGCCGAAGACAAAATCGCCGCCATAGGCATTCGTCTGCGCCGCTGGATCAGCTTTCACGGCATTGCGCTGAACGTGGAGCCGGACCTTGGACATTTCAACGGCATCGTGCCCTGCGGCATTTCGGGCTATGGCGTGACCAGCCTGGTCGACCTTGGCCTTCCGGTCACGATGGCCGATGTCGATATTGCGTTAAAGCGTAACTTTATGAAATTTTTCGGCGGCTAGCCGCGACATTTCTGCGTGTTGCCAACGCGCTGTAGTGGGATATTCTGCGCCCAGAATAACGCAAAGGAAACACCATGAAACCGCTAGTTATTGCCGCCGCGCTTTTTGCCGCAACCCCCGTTTTTGCCCAGGGCGATGCGTCACGCGGGGAAGATTTGTTCAGAAGCTGCAAATCGTGCCATACAATTGCCGATGGTGACAATGTCATCGTGCGCGGCGGGCGCACCGGCCCCAATCTCTTTGGCATCATGGACAACCCCGTCGCCACTTCCGATTTTCGCTATTCCGATGCGCTGGTGGCGCTGGCCGAGGCTGGCACGGTCTGGGATGACGCGAATTTCATTGCCTGGGTCAGCGATCCGCGCGCTTTTCTGGAAACCACATTGGGTGATTCTGCGCCGCGCACACGCATGACCTTCAAGCTTGCCGATGGCGCCGAAGACATTGCAGCCTATCTGCGCAGCCTGTCTGCGCAATAAACTTACCCAACAGCGCGGCTGCGACACATATGATAGTTGAGCCTGACCGCCCCATTGGTTACACAGAACCCTGTATCGGTGCGAACGCTGTGGCGGATTCGCATCGCTTGAAAGACGTGTCAGGAGAATAACATGGCAGACGCAGCCGCTCACGCCGACGAGCATCACGACACGCGCGGATTTTTTACGCGCTGGTTCATGTCGACGAACCACAAGGATATCGGCATCCTTTATCTGTTCACCGCGGCCATTCTGGGCTTCGTCTCTGTGGGCTTCACCGTCTATATGCGCATGGAGCTTATGGAGCCGGGTGTGCAATATATGTATCTGGCGGCCGAGCTTGGCGTTGACCGGATCAACGCTTTGTTCAGCGATCTGCAAACGGCCTATGCCGCACTCGGTGCCGATGTGCCTTCGGCTGTAACCGGTCTGCAAGACACGCTTGTCGCAGCGGCGGTTGCCGGGCCTGACGGCAGTTCGGCGCAGACCGTCATTTCCGGCGCCATGCGTGCCGATATGATGGACGCGATGAACGCTGCCATTGCCACTGCGGGCGATGCCGAGCGCCCGCTGCTTTACAGCCTGCTTGACACGCTTGATGGTGACCCGAACGGCCATTTGTGGAACGTTCTGATCACCGGCCACGGCATTCTGATGATGTTCTTCGTGGTTATTCCGGCGCTGTTCGGCGGCTTTGGCAACTACTTCATGCCGCTGATGATTGGCGCGCCTGACATGGCCTTCCCGCGCATGAACAACCTGTCTTACTGGATGTATGTTGCTGGCTCCTCGCTTGCGGTAGCCTCGCTTCTGTCGCCGGGTGGCAACGGGCAGCTTGGCTCGGGTGTTGGCTGGGTGCTGTATGCGCCGCTCTCCACCGCTGAAGGCGGCTATTCGATGGACCTTGCAATCTTTGCGGTCCATATCTCGGGCGCGTCCTCCATTCTGGGTGCGATCAACATGATCACCACCTTCCTGAACATGCGCGCCCCGGGCATGACACTGCATAAAACCCCGCTTTTTGCGTGGTCGATCTTCGTCACAGCCTTCATGATCCTGCTCTCCCTGCCCGTTCTGGCCGGTGGCATTACCATGCTGCTGACCGACCGTAACTTCGGCACCTGCTTCTTCCAGGCAAGCTGTGGTGGTGACCCGATCCTCTATCAGCACATCCTGTGGTTCTTCGGCCATCCGGAAGTGTATATGATCATCGTGCCCGGCTTTGGCGTTATCAGCCATGTGATCTCGACCTTTTCGAGAAAGCCGATCTTCGGCTATCTGCCAATGGTCTATGCAATGGTTGCGATTGCCGTGCTTGGCTTCGTGGTCTGGGCGCATCACATGTATACGGTGGGCATGTCGCTGACCCAGCAAAGCTACTTCATGCTGGCGACAATGGTCATTGCGGTGCCAACGGGTGTGAAAATTTTCAGTTGGATCGCAACCATGTGGGGCGGCTCGATCGAATTCAAAACCCCCATGCTCTGGGCCTTCGGCTTCCTGTTCCTCTTTACCGTTGGCGGTGTGACCGGCATCATCCTGTCGCAAGCCGGTGTCGACCGGGCGCTGCATGATACCTATTATGTCGTTGCGCATTTCCACTATGTGATGAGCCTTGGCGCGGTGTTCTGTATCTTCGCGGGGATCTATTACTGGTTCGGAAAAATGTCGGGCCGCCAATACCCGGAATGGGCCGGCAAGGTGCATTTCTGGGCCATGTTCATCGGCGCGAATGTCACCTTCTTCCCCCAGCATTTCCTTGGCTTGCAGGGTATGCCGCGCCGGATCATCGAATACCCGGTGGAATATGCCTTTTGGAACGAAATCTCGTCCTATGGCGCCTTCCTGACATTTGCCTCGTTCGTCTTCTTCATCGGCGTGATGTTCTATTCGCTGATCTGGGGCAAAAAGATTACCGAGCCCGCCTATTGGGGCGAATATGCCGACACGCTGGAATGGACCCTGTCCAACCCGCCTGCCGAGCATACATTCGAAACCCTGCCCACACCCGATATGTGGGACAAGCAACGCCACTGATGCCGCGCGATGGCGACAGTGAAGCAAGGGCCGGGGCGCAACCCCCGGCCCTTTGCCATTGCCCGAAAGACGGCGCGCCGCCGCGCTATGTAAAGCGGCTCGCCCCGCACCGCTCGCTGGGCGCGAATGCGCAGCGCAAGGTGGTGTGGTTTGCCGTGGCGGGCCTCGCCCTGCCGATTCTGCCGCTCATGCTGCAAGGGGCGGCAAGCCTTGTGCTGCTCTTTGCCGGGCTCACACTGGCCGCACTGGCCATTGCCTTTGCACGCAACATGCGCGATGCGCGGCTTTGTGAAATAGTGCGCCTCTGGCCCGATTGCCTGTCAGTCACCCGCTACGAGCCCGATGGAACGCAGCGCCACTGGTGCGCCAAACCGCAAGAATTGCGCCTGCATATCAGCCCCGATGGTCCGCCCGAAAACTATCTGACGCTGGCAGGCAACAACCGCCGCATCGAGCTGGGCGCCTATCTCACCCCCGAAGAGCGCCTCGCCCTCTACGAGGAGTTGGACGAAGCCCTGCGCTTTGCCGCTGTGTCGCGCTAGTTTGCGCATGAACCGGGTCGCACGCCCGCCGAAGCTGTGGCAAGGCTGCCCCATGACACAGCAAAAAACCATGACCTCACTCGACTGGGCAGAAATCCTGCTGCTCGCCGCCATCTGGGGCGGGGTGTTTCTGGCCACAGCCATCGTGTTGCGCGACCTTCCGGTATTCACGCTGGTTGCCGCGCGGGTTGGTGGCGGCGCGCTGGCGCTTTGGGCCTATCTGCTCATCCGGCGCATTCCCATCCAACTGGGCCGGGCGGAACTGGTCGGGTTTCTGGGCATGGGCCTGCTCAACAATGTCATCCCCTTCGCGCTCATGGCCTGGGGTCAAACCCATATCGAAAGCAGCCTCACCGCCATTTTCAATGCCTCGACCGCCTTCTTCGGCGTGATCACCGCCGCCGCCATGCTGGCCGATGAACGGCTGAGCGCGCGCAAAACCAGTGGCGTGCTGCTTGGCCTTGGCGGCGTTGTCATCGCGCTTGGCTGGGAAAGCCTGCGCAGTTTCGACATCCGCAGCCTCGCCCAGCTTGCGGTCATCGCTGGCACGCTGTCTTACGCATGTGCCGGTGTCTGGGCGCGCAAACGCCTTGGCCATCTGCGCCCCGAACTTGCCGCAGCGGGGATGCTCAGCGCCGCCACGCTCATCATGCTCCCACTCGCGCTGGCTTACGACGGGCTGCCCGCGAAAATCCCCGCCCCTGAAAGCATCGCCGCGCTGCTGTTCATCATGCTCATCGCCACGGCGGGCGCCTATCTGCTTTACTACCGCATTCTGGCGCGGGCCGGGGCGGCAAACCTGATGCTCGTCACCCTGCTTATTCCACCCTTCGCCATCATCTTCGGCGCGGCAGTGCTGGGCGAACGCCTGCCGCTGCGCTCCTATGCCGGCCTTGGCCTCATTGCGCTTGGGATGCTGGTGCTTGACGGGCGCTTCCTGCGCCGCCTTGCCCGCCGCGCGCTTGCGCGCTAAAAGCAGCATAGCCCGGCACGGGCTATTCCGCTGAACTGCCTGCATGGTCTTTTCAAGCGCGCGCCGCTCGTCTATGTCACAAGACATACAAACCGGGTGCCACAATGATCTATGCCAATGAAACCGCCTGGGCCGATGCCCCCCACCGCCGCGTGGCGCTGTTCGGCATGTCCGGCCTTGGGAAAACCCATATCGCCACCATGCTGCGCGCCACGGGGGATTGGTTCCACTACTCGGTCGATTTTCGCATTGGCACGCGCTATATGGGCGAGCATATCGTCGATAATTTCAAGCATCACGCCATGCAAGACGCGTTTCTGCGCGAGCTTCTGATGAGCGATTCCATCTATATCGCCTCCAATATCAGCTTCAACAATCTGGCGCCGCTTTCCACCTATCTAGGCAAACCCGGCGATACGGCGCGCGGCGGCATTGACTTGGAAACCTATATCGCCCGTCAGCGCCAGCACCGCAGCGCCGAAATCGCCGCTACGATCGATGCGGGCCTGTTCGCCAGAAAAGCCGCCGATATCTATGGCTATGCGCATTTCATCGCCGATTGTTCCGGCTCGCTCTGCGAGGTCGTGGCCCCCGATGATGCCGCCGACCCTGTGCTGACCGCGCTCAGCCAAACGGCGCTGCCGGTCTGGATTCGCGGCACGGAAACGCTGGTCGACGAGCTGGTCAAACGTTTTTCCGCCGCCCCCAAGCCGATGTATTACAACGAGGCGTTCCTGCGCGAAAAATGGGCCGAATACTGCAAAGCGCGCGATGTCGCCCCCGATGCCGTTGACCCGGATGACTTCATTCGCTGGGGCTTTCGGCAATTGCTGGAACATCGCCTGCCCATTTACGCCAGAATGGCGCAAAACTGGGGTGTGACGATTGAAGCCGCCGAGGCGGCCGCCCTGCGTGACGCCCAAGACTTTGACACCCTGATCGGCGCGGCCATCGCGCGCAAGAAAGCCTGAAACCATGCCCATTCGCCTGCCCTCGACCCTGCCCGCCTATAACGTGCTGTCGCGCGAGGGCGTTATGGTTATGGCGGATGAGTTGGCCGACCATCAGGATATCCGCCCGCTCAAGATCGGCCTGCTGAACCTGATGCCGAAGAAGGTGCAGACTGAAACGCAGTTTGCGCGGCTCATCGGTGCAGGCCCGCTGCAGATTGACCTGCATCTGATACGGATGAGCGAACACCAGACCCGCAACACACCGTCAGAACATATGGACGCCTTCTACCGCTCGTTTGCCGAGGTGAAGGACGAGAAATTCGACGGGCTGGTCATAACCGGCGCGCCAATCGAACACCTCCCGTTTGAGGAAGTTTCCTACTGGGACGAGCTGCGCGAGGTGATGGACTGGACACAAACCAATGTGCATCGCACCTTTGGTGTGTGCTGGGGCGGCATGGCGCTGATCAACCATTTCCACGGTGTGCCAAAGCATATGCTCGACGCCAAGCTGTTTGGCTGCTTCCGCCACCAGAACCTTGCCCCCGCCAACCCGCATCTGCGCGGCTTTTCCGATGAATTCGTCGTGCCGGTCAGCCGCTGGACCGAAATCCGTGCCGCCGATCTGGCGGGCAAGCCGCTTGAAATTTTGCTCAATTCCGATGAGAGCGGCATTTGCCTGGTCGATGACCCGACCCGCCGCGCGCTGCATATTTTCAACCATTTCGAATATGATTCGACCACGCTCAAGGAAGAATATGACCGCGATGTCGCCGCAAATGCCGCGATCAACGTGCCTGCGAATTACTACCCGAACAACGACCCGCGCAAAACGCCGCAAAACCGCTGGCGCAGCCACGCGCATTTGCTTTACGGCAACTGGATCAACGAAATTTACCAGACAACCCCCTACGATATGCGCGCAATCGGCCAGTAGCTGGCTTGCCCCTGTCTTTGGCAATGTCCATAGTTGGGCCTGGATAGAGGGAGCGTGCCATGCCGTTTACAAAGCCGTTTGACGGGGCGATATCGAAATTCTACGCCGATGAGGCGCCGAAAGCCGTGCGCGAAGCGATTGAGCGTGCCGACAAAAACGATATGCTCAACCCGGCCTTTCCCTACCGGGAACGGCTGTCGCGCAAAAAATATGAGCGTGATTATGCGGCGCTGCAAATAGAGCTGGCAAAGCTGCAATCCTGGCTGCGCGACAGCGGCGAACGCCTGGCCGTGGTGTTTGAGGGGCGCGATGCGGCGGGCAAGGGTGGCTCGATCAAGCGGCTCACCGAAAACCTGAACCCGCGCGCGGCCCATGTGGTCGCCCTGCAAAAACCAACCGAGGCCGAGCAGGGCCAATGGTATTTCCAGCGCTACATCGCGCATATGCCCACCAAGGGCGAGATCATCGCTTTTGATCGGAGCTGGTATAACCGCGCCGTGGTCGAGCCGGTTTTCGGCTTTTGCACCGAAGCGCAGCGCGATGCTTTTTATGAGCAGGTGCCGGAATTTGAAGACCTGATCGTGAAAGACGGCATCCGCCTTGTCAAAATCTGGCTGACCGTGGGCCGCGCCGAGCAGTTGCGCCGGATACTGGCGCGCGAATCCGACCCGCTGAAACAGTGGAAGCTTTCCTCGATTGACGTGAAAGGCCTGTCACTGTGGGAAGAATATTCCGCCGCCATTTCCATGATGTTCGCGCGCTCGCACCATAACGTCGCGCCCTGGCATGTGGTCCGCTCGGATGACAAACGCCGCGCGCGGCTGGCAATCATCAGACTGGTTCTGTCGCAGTTTGACTATGCTGGCAAAGATGAATCCCTCATCGGCGCACCCGACCCTGCCCTTGTTGGCGCGCCCGAAGACATGGGCTTCGAAGGCGACGGCACGGCATGAGCGATGAAGGCGGGGGTGAGCGTAAATCCTACCATCACGGCAATCTTCGCGCCGCGCTGGTGGATGCTACGCTTGAGCTGATCACTGAAAAGGGCCCAACGGGCTTTACCCTTGCCGAAGCCGCGCGCCATGCCGGTGTGTCTGCCGCCGCGCCCTACCGCCACTTCAAGGGTCGCGAAGAGCTGATCGAAGAAGTTGCGCTGATCGGCTTTGACATGTTCGCCGACCTGCTTGAACACGCCTTCACCAAGGGGCCGACCGGCTCGCCGCTGGAAGCGTTTTACCGGGTTGGGCGCGCCTATCTGGCTTTTGCGCGCCGCTACCCCGGCCACTATATCGCGATGTTTGAAAGCGGTGTCTCCATTGCCGGGAACTCCGAACTCACCCATGTCTCCAACCGCGCTATGGCCGTGCTGACCCGCGCCGCCGAAGCCTTGATGGAGCATATCCCCATTGCCAAACGCCCGCCCGCGATTATGGTCAGCCACCATATCTGGGCGCTGAGCCACGGCATTGTCGAGCTTTTCGCCCGCGGCACACCCGGTGGCCGCGCCCCGTTCTCGCCCGATGAATTGCTGGAAAGCGGCACGGGCATCTACCTGCGCGGGCTTGGCATTTTGAAAGACTGACCACAGGAAGGACCACGCATGAAACCCGAAATTCTTGAAGCCGCCGACGCCGCCATGCCCGCAGCACTTGACCGTTTGTTCGAGTTGCTGCGCATTCAAAGCATCTCAACCGATAGCGCCTTTGCCGAACCCTGCAGTGCGGCGGCCGATTGGCTGGTGGAGGATCTGACCAGCATCGGCTTTACCGCAAGCCGGCGCGACACGCCCGGCCATCCGATGGTTGTGGCCCATCATGATGGCCCCGGCCCGCATGTGCTGTTTTACGGTCATTACGATGTGCAGCCGGTTGACCCGCTGGAATTGTGGAACTCCAACCCGTTCGACCCGCAATTGGAAGACACGCCGAAGGGCAAGGTCATCCGCGCGCGCGGCGCATCCGATGACAAGGGCCAGTTGATGACCTTTGTCGAGGCCTGCCGCGTGCTGAAGGCTGAAACCGGCGCCCTGCCCTGCAAGATCACCATTCTGTTCGAGGGTGAGGAGGAAAGCGGCTCGCCCTCGCTGACCCCCTTTCTGAAGGCCAATGCCGATGAGCTGCGCGCCGATTTTGCAATGGTCTGCGATACCGGCATGTGGGATGCCGATACCCCCGCCATCTGCACCACTTTGCGCGGTCTGGTGGGCGAAGAGGTCACGATACAGGGCGCCGATATCGACCTGCATTCGGGCGGCTATGGCGGCCCTGCCGTGAACCCGCTGCGCGTGCTGTCGCATATTCTGGCGGGGCTGCATGATGCGGATGGCCGCGTCACGCTGGACGGGTTCTATGACGGGGTCGCGCCGATTTCCAACGCCACCCGCGCACAATGGGACAGCCTGAACTTCGACGAAGCCGCCTTTCTGGGCGCGGTCGGCCTGTCGCATTTGGCAGGCGAACAGGGCTTTAGCGCGCTGGAGCAGAACTGGGCGCGGCCCACGGCAGAGATCAACGGCATCTGGGGCGGCTATACCGGCAAGGGTTTCAAAACCGTGCTGCCCGCCAAGGCCCATGCCAAGGTCAGCTTCAGGCTGGTCGGCACGCAAGACCCTGCGAAAGTGCGCAGCGCCTTTCGCGCGCATGTCAACGCCATGCTGCCGCCCGATTGCACCGCCACGTTTAAAGAACATGGCAGCGGACCAGCCACGGTTTTGCCCAGCGATTCAGCCGAATTTGCGCTTTCAGCGGCGGCGCTTAGCGATGAATGGCCGAATGCGTCGGTGTTCACCGGCGGTGGTGGCTCCATCCCGATTGTTGGGCATTTCAAGGAAATTCTGGGCATGAATTCGGTCATGATCGGCTTTGCGCTGGATGATGACGCGATTCACTCGCCGAATGAGAAATACAACCTTGCCAGCTTTCAAAAGGGCATTCGCAGTTGGGTGCGGGTGTTAAGCAAGCTGGGCGCTGCGTAAACCCCGGTGGCCCCGCAGCCGGGCGGGGCCGCCAGATCAACCGTTTTCAGGCGCGGGTTGGCTGGTCGTGATGCGCAAGCTCCGCTCGTTCACGCGGGTATAGACCCAGCCGCCAAACAGCGTGATGTTGAACAGCGCCTTGTGAAACAGGCGCGGCACGGGGCGCTTTACGTCCAGCAAAAGCGCAATCCGCGGGTTGGGGCCGGGGTTCAGCACCTCGTGCAGGAAGGTATCGTCCCACAGCAGATCGCCCCCCTCGGCATAGGGGTAGCGGGTGCCATCCACCGCCAGCCAGGGCGGATTGTCGGATTGCGTATCGGGCGCCATAAGGCAAATGTGATAGCGCAAAATGCCGCGAAACGGGCCTTTATGCGGCGGAATATGCTTGCCGGGGTCCAGATAGGACAAGGCGGCGGTTGTCACATGCGGGTTGGCGCGCAAAAACCGGGTAAGTGTCGGGGTCATATCGGCATTGCCCCGGATCAGCCGCCCGTAGGATTTTACCAGGAACATCCGCCAGTTTTTACCGTCATTGTCGGAAATACGGTATTGTGTCGAGGAAATGTCGTGAAATCGCGGCACATTCGGGTTGGCCTGAAAGATCGCCACTGCCTCATCGCGGATGGCCTCGAAATTGTCGAGAATCTGCCGATGTGCGGGGAAGAATTCTTCCATATCCAGCACGGGCGGTGTGTTGATGCTGGCATAAAGCCGCCGTAACAGCACCGAGATATTGTCAAAAAACCACTGCGATGACACGGCCCGCTCCGAAACCGACGAATACATGACTATTGATGCATTAGACCCAAATAACGGGTTTCAGTCCAGTCCGATTTACTGGCAGGTGGCGCGCAAAAGGCTGCGCTGGCGGGGCCGATTTGCTTTGACGATATGAAGGAATGGTCGGGGCGATAGGATTCGAACCTACGACCTACGGTTCCCAAAACCGCCGCGCTACCAGACTGCGCTACGCCCCGACGCGCATCATCTAGCGGCTTTGGGCCGGAATGAAAAGGCTATTCTGCGGCTATTTCGCAAGGCCATGCGGCAAGGCTGGCATCGATGGCCGGATGCTGGATTTCAACGCCCGGCACGATGTTCAGCATCCGCGCCAAACCGCCGTTTACCTCCAGCACGAACTGAATATCATCCGATCCACCGGGAATGCCGGTTTCATCGCCCGGCTTGGCATTGGCATGGACATTGCGCACAACCCCATCGGCCCCGATAAAGATCATATCAAGCGGAATGAGCGTGTTGCGCATCCAAAAGGAAACGCGCTGCGGACGGTCATAGACAAACAGCATTCCGCTGAACATTGGCAGGCTTTCACGAAACATGAGCCCGCGCGCCTTGTCTTGCGGTGTTTCAACCACCTCAACTTCAAACCGTGCCGAAACGCCATCGCCGCGCACATCCAGAAATTGCGGATCGCAGACCTGCGCCACGGCACTGCTGGCAAACGCAACCAGCAGCGCAAGGACTGGAAGTATTTTCATTTTTGCCCCGATCTGGCCAGCAAAACGGGCCTGTCCCATGAATAAATCGCGCCGGCCATCTGGCCGCGCGGCCCGTCAACCACCTGAAGGCTCAGCGCCTCGCCGGGGGCCAGATCGGAAAAACCGTAATGCCGGAGAATTTCCATATGCAGGAAAATATCGTCCGAACTGCCAAAGACATTGGCAAAGCCAAACCCCTTGACCTTGTCGAACCATTTCACGCGTGCCGGCAGAAGCGGTGCATCGCCCACATCGGGCATGGTCATGCGGGCCTCTTCGTCAGCCTCGGCCTCGACGGGTGCGGAAATTTCAAAAATCTCGGCAACCTGACGGCCACGCTCGGTTTGCTGAACCGAAAAACTGACCTCGGCACCTTCGGAGATAGAACCACGGCCGAAATTGCGCAACACATTGGCATGTAACAAAATATCGCCGCCATCATCCTCGACAAGGATGAAGCCATAGCCTTTACCGGCGTCGAACCATTTGACCAGTCCTTTAATCATATAGCAGGTGCCTGTCTTGTTTGCATTTGTTTCAGCGCAGCACACTCATTACAAACTCGACGATACGCCAACCGAGTAGGCAATATCGCGCAACTGTGCATTAGGTGCAAGCGGGCTGCATAGATATTTGAGATTATGAGCGGATTTTCCGCCGGTTACGGGTTGAGACGGGTTATTTCCCAAGAAGCGGAAACAACTTCGCGGCGCCATTGGAAGCGATCATGCAACCGGTGCGCACCATCGGCCCAGAACTCGATTTCAAGCGGGTGGATTCGAAATCCGCCCCAATAGGGCGGGCGCGCGGGGTTTGGCCCCTTGCTGAGCGCAAATTTAGCCGCCCGCGCCACCAAAGACGCGCGCGAGGCAAGCGGGCGCGACTGGTCCGACGCCCAGGCCCCGATACGGCTTTGCAACCCACGGCTGGCGAAATAGGCATCGGCCTGCGGCCCGTCTTCGCGGCTGACCAGCCCGCGCACACGCAACTGCCGGCGCAAGGATTTCCAGTGCATCACGAAGGCGACCTTGCCCGACTGCGCAAGCTCCTGGCCCTTGGCGCTTTCATAATTCGTATAAAAAACAAAGGCATCGGTCTCTATTTCCTTGAGCAGGACCATGCGCACATTGGGCAGGCCGCGCCCGTCGACGCTGGCCAGCGCAATGGCGTTTGCGTCATTCGGCTCGGTCTGTTCCGCCTCGGCCAGCCAGTTGCGGGCAATGGCAAACGGGTCGTCGCCGGCAAAAATTCCGCTACGGTCGGTTTTGTCACCCATGAAATGAACCTTTCCCTTGGGTCTTACATTCTTGATGCGCGCCCAGCTTTGACGTAAACCCAATTCAACACGGCATCAAGAAAAAGGAAAAACCATGGGTGCAGGATTGATGAGCGGCAAGCGCGGCCTGATCATGGGCGTGGCAAATGACAAATCCATCGCATGGGGAATTGCGCGGGCCTGCCACGAACAGGGCGCCGAAATGGCCTTTACCTATCAGGGCGATGCGCTTGGCAAACGGGTCAAGCCACTGGCGGAAAGTATTGGTGCAGAAATTGTGCTGCCTTGCGATGTTACCGATGGCGCCTCGATCGATTCTGTTTTTGCCGCATTGCAAGCCAAATGGGGCAAGATTGACTTTCTGGTTCACGCTATTGGCTTTTCCGATAAAAACGAACTTCGTGGCCGTTACATTGACACCAGCGCCGATAACTTCGCGCTGACAATGAATATTTCGATTTTCAGCTTTACCGCCGTCGCCCAGCGCGCCGAAAAGATGATGCCCGATGGCGGCGCGATGCTCACGCTTACCTATTACGGCTCGGAACGTGTGATGCCGCATTACAACGTTATGGGCGTGGCCAAGGCCGGGCTTGAAGCCTCGGTGCGCTATATGGCGATGGATCTGGGGCCGAAGAATATCCGCGTGAACTCGCTCTCCGCCGGCCCGATCAAGACGCTGGCCGCCAGCGGCATTGGCGATTTCCGCTATATCCTTAAATGGAACGAGCTGAACTCGCCGCTGCGCCGCAATGTCACCACCGATGATGTGGGCAAATCGGGCATGTATCTGCTGTCCGACCTGTCTTCGGGTGTGACGGGTGAAAACCATCACTGCGATTCGGGCTATCATATTGTGGGCATGAAGGCCGAAGACGCCCCCGATATCGCGCTGGGAGACTGAGCCATGACCGACCGTCTGCCGCATGAAAAAGGCTTCCATATCAGCTGGGACCAGATCCACCGCGATGCGCGCGCGCTTGCCTGGCGGCTGGATGGCAAGGGCCCGGATGCGGGTGGCTGGCGCGCGGTTGTGGCCATAACGCGCGGCGGCATGGCACCGGCAATGATTGTGGCGCGCGAGCTGGATATTCGCACGGTCGATACGATCTCGGTAAAATCCTACCATTCGGGCGGCGGCGCGGCCGACCAGCGCCGCGAAGCCGAAGTGCTGAAACACCCCGATGCCGAAATCATGGGCGATGGCACCGGCATTCTGATTGTCGATGATCTGGTGGATACCGGCAAAACGCTGGAACTGGTGCGCGAGATGTATCCCAAGGCGCATTTCGCTGCCGTTTATGCCAAACCGGCGGGCAAACCGATGGTTGACAGTTTCATCACCGAAGTCAGCCAGGATACCTGGATCTTCTTTCCCTGGGATATGGCGCTGCAATATGTCCAGCCGTTTCGCGGCACAGACTAGGCTGGACATTCCCCCGTTTCGCGCCGCATGATCCGGCCCGAAATACGAGGGTAGAATGAGCAGAAAACCAAGCCAATTGCAGCTTTCCCCTGCAACACGCGCCGCACAGGCGCTGCACCGCATCAACGAGATTACCGGCGCGGTTGTGCCCGATATCGCGCTGGCCTCGACCTTTGCGCGCGATGCCGAATACAACCCGCGCCAAAGCTATATCTATGCGCGCGACGGTGGCCCGACCGTAGAACATGCCGAGGTGGTTCTGGCCGATCTGGATGGTGCTGCGGGCAGTTTGCTGTTCGGCTCGGGCATGGCGGCGGCGGTGGCCTTGTTTGAAAGCCTGCCGGTTGGCGCGCATGTCGTGGCGCCGAATGTCATGTATCATGGCGTGCTGACATGGCTGCACCGGCAGGCCGCGCGCGGCATTCTGCGGCTGACCACCTTTGATGCCGCCGACCCATCGGCCCTGCCGCGCGTGCTTGCGGGCGGCGATGTGGCGCTTGTCTGGACAGAAACCCCCATCAACCCCAATTGGGATGTGGTCGATATTGCCGCCTCGGCCAAGGCCGCCCATGCGGTTGGCGCGAAACTGGTGGTGGATTGCACGGCCGCTTCGCCCTGCACCACGCAGGCGCTCGCGCTTGGGGCGGATATGGTCTTCCACTCGGCCACCAAATACCTGAACGGGCATTCCGATATTACCGGCGGCGTGCTTTCCACCGCCAAAACCGGCGCGGAATGGGATGAGTTGCGCAAGATCCGCACGTTGATGGGCAGCGTCATGGCGGGGTTCGAGGCATGGTTGCTGATCCGCGGGATGCGCACTTTGTTCGTGCGGTTCGAGCGCGCCTCGGCCAATGCGCTGCGCATCGCCCGGTATTTTGAAGCGCATCCGAAAATCACCGCTGTGCTTTACCCCGGCCTGCCAAGCCATCCGGGCCACGCCATTGCCGCGCGCCAGATGCTGCACGGCTTTGGCGGTATGCTGTCGCTGCTTGCGCATTCTGGTGCCGATGCGCGCCATATTGCCCGTTCTACCCAGCTTTTCCTGCCCGCTACCAGCCTTGGCGGGGTTGAATCGCTGATCGAGCATCGCAAGGCGGTTGAAGGGCCGCATTCCATTGTGCCCGACACGCTTTTGCGGCTTTCGGTGGGCATTGAAGACGCGGATGATCTGATTGCCGATCTGGAACAAGCATTGGAACATCTATGACCACGCGTTTTGAACAATCGCCAACCGCGCCGGAATTTGTGCAGAACCCCTATCCGTTTTATGACCGCGCGCGCCCGACCGGCCCTTTCTTCGACTGGGCCGATTATGGCCACTTGTGTTCTGCAAGTTACGAGGTCGTCTCGGCCCTGTTGCGCGATCGTCGCTTTGGGCGCGAGCTTCCGGCGGGCCTGTCGCGCGATATTCCCGACCACCTGAAACCGTTCTATGATTTTGAATCTCATTCCATGCTGGAGCGCGAGCCGCCCACCCATACGCGGTTGCGTAGCCTTGTGGTGCGCGCCTTTACCAGCCGCCAGATTGCGGCACTGGCGCCGGGAATAGAGGCTTTGTGCCATGAACTGGTCGACAGGTTTCCTGATGGCCAATTCGACCTGTTGCAGCACTATGCCGAAACCATTCCGGTGATCGTGATCGCCCGGCTGCTGGGCGTGCCCGAGGAGATGGCCCCGCAATTGCTGCGCTGGAGCCATGATATGGTCGCCATGTATCAGGCCGGGCGCAGCCGCAAGATCGAGGATGACGCGGTGGCCGCCACGCTGGCCTTTTCCGCCTATCTGCGCGACCTTATCGCCGCACGCCGCAAAGCCCCGGGCAACGACCTGCTGTCCAGCCTCATTGCCGCGCGCGATGACGGTGACAGGCTCAGCGAAGATGAGCTGATCTCGACATCGGTGCTGCTGCTCAATGCCGGGCATGAAGCAACGGTCCACGCCATTGGCAATGCCACCAAAACCCTGCTGGAGCTGGAATACAGGGGCGAAATTTCCGACGCCGTGATCGAGGAAACCCTGCGCTATGACCCGCCTTTGCACATGTTCACCCGCTTCGCGATGGAAGATATCGAGGTATTCGGACAGCAATTCGCCAAGGGGCAGGTCGTGGGCCTGCTGCTGGCCGGTGCCAATCGTGACGCCACAAAATACGCCAAGCCCAATGCGTTTGACCCGGTGCGCGGCGGTCTTGGCAATACCAGCTTTGGCGCTGGGCTGCATTTTTGTGTGGGCGCGCCGCTGGCGCGGCTGGAACTGGCCTATGCGCTGCCCATTCTGTTCAGCCGCCTGCCAAGGCTCCAACTGGCCGCAGCGCCGCTATATGCCAACCGCTACCATTTTCATGGGCTGGAGCGGCTGATGCTGACAAGCGCCTAGCGGGCGGCAGGCTGCGCCGCCTCGACCAGTTGCGCAAAGAAGCTTGCGCCAATCGGGGCGGCCTCGTCGTTGAAGTCAAACTTCGGGTGGTGCAAGCCCGGCCCATCGCCCTGCCCCAGAAACAGGTAAGCACCGGGGCGCTGTTCCAGCAAATACGAGAAATCCTCCACCCCCATTTCCGGTGGAATAGCGTCATCGACATTGTCATGCCCTGCAATCCGGCGGGCAATATCGACCGCGAAAGCGGTTTTTTCGGCATTGTTATAGGTGATCGGATAGCCGGGGATGAAGGCAAGTTCGGCCGTTGCCCCGAAACTGGCCGCGCAATTGGCAACCAGTTCGGGCAGCATTTCGGCCAGTTTTCGGCGTGTTTCGGGCGATAATGTGCGAAATGTGCCCCCCACAAAAGCCGTATCGGGGATGATGTTGTCAGCACTGCCCGCATGGACCTGCGTGACCGATATGACCGTATTGTCCAGCCCCGCCAACACGCGGCTGCGCAGATTGTAGATTGCACCCACCATCTGCATGGCAACGGGAATCGGGTCGATCCCCTCTTCGGGATAGGCGGCATGGGCCCCGCGCCCCTTTATGGTGATGTGAAACGTATCATCCGCCGCCATCAGCGCGCCCGGATTGGTAAAGAAATGCCCAAGCGGCAGGCCCGGCACGGTGTGCAGCGCATAAACCTGTGCGATGTTGAACCGCTCCAATATCCCTTCGGCCACCATGACCTGCCCGCCGCCGCCATCTTCCTCGGCGGGCTGGAAGATCAGCGCCACACTGCCGGCAAAATTGCGCGTTTCCGCCAAATAGCGCGCGGCACCCAGCAGCATGGTGGTATGGCCGTCATGCCCACAGGCGTGCATCTTGCCCGTGGTGCGCGAGGCATGGGCGGCCCCGGTTTCCTCGACAATCGGCAGCGCATCCATATCGGCGCGCAAGCCAATTGTGGGGCCATCGCCCTGCCCGCGGATAATCGCCACCAGCCCGTTTTTCGCAATGCCTTCATGCAGCTCATCAACGCCGAATTCGCGCAGACGCGCGGCCACGAAAGCGGCGGTTTCAACCGTGTCAAAGCCAAGCTCGGGGTGCTGGTGCAAATGGCGGCGCCATGCCTTCATATCGGCGGCATAATCGGCGATGCGGTTGGTAACTGGCATAAAGGCTCCTGAATTTCCGCGCCATATGAGCCTTGGCCATTGGCGGCGTCAATCCCGCGCGCTAGCCTTTGGCCCATGAAAAACCCGATTCCCCACAGCCCCCGCCCCACCCCGCATTCCGATGCCTTGGTGCATGATGAAACCGGCGGCCTGCCCCGGCTTCTGGAAATCATGGCCCGCCTGCGCGACCCGCAAACCGGCTGCCCGTGGGATATCGAGCAAACCTTTGCAACCATCGCCCCCTACACGGTTGAGGAAGCCTATGAGGTGGCCGATGCGATTGCGCGCGGTGAAATGGATGATCTGCGTGGCGAGCTGGGTGATTTGCTGTTGCAGGTGGTTTACCATGCGCAAATGGCCGCCGAGGCGGGGCATTTCGGCTGGGATGATGTGGTGACGGAGATTTCCAATAAAATGGTCGCCCGCCATCCGCATGTTTTTGGCGATGAAAGCCGCGACAAATCGGCCAGCCAGCAAACCCGCGATTGGGAAAAGATCAAGGCGGCCGAACGTGGTGGTGTTGCATCCGGCGCGCTGGCAGGCGTGGCGCTGGGCCTGCCGGGAATGACCCGCGCGGTGAAGCTGCAAAACCGCGCCGCGCGCGTGGGGTTTGACTGGCCGGATATTACGCCCGTTATCGCCAAACTGGCCGAGGAGGCCACCGAGCTGGCCACCGCCCCCACCCCCGAAGACCGGTTCGAGGAGTTTGGCGATTTGCTGTTCGTGATCGCCAATATAGCACGGCATCTGAAAATCGACCCCGAAGCCGCCTTGCGCGCCGCCAATGCCAAATTCACCCGCCGCTTTGAGGGGGTCGAGCGCAAACTGGCCGCTATGGGCAAAAGCCCGGCCCAGTCTGACCTGGCGGAAATGGATGCGCTTTGGGATGCGGTCAAGGCCGATGAAAGGGTGCGGGAAAAATAACAAAGTAGAACACTCGACTATTGACCCGACTAAATTAGTCAGATACTGAGTCGCCATCAACTGATGGAGACTTTGATGCGCAATCTGACCCTAGCAACCACCCTTGTCTGTGCGGCCGCCCTGCCGCTTTCTGCCGAGGTGAATATCTATTCCGCCCGCCAGCCCGAGCTGATCCAGCCGATGCTCGACGCCTTTACCGCCGAAACCGGCATCGATGTGAATATCGTTTTCTTGCAAGACGGAATGATCGAGCGGTTGAAAGCCGAAGGCGCGCGCTCGCCGGCCGATGTTGTGCTGACAGTCGACATTGCCAGCCTGACGGCAATCGCGGAAGCAGGCGTGACCCAACCGGTGGTGAGCGATCTGATCAATGCCAATATCCCCGCCCAGTTCCGCGACCCGGAGGGAAACTGGATCGGGCTGACTTCGCGCGCCCGCGTTGCATATGTTTCAAACGAGCGCGTGGCAGCGGGCGAGATCACCACATTTGAAGACCTTGCCGACCCGCGCTGGCAGGGCCGCATTTGCACGCGTTCCGGCCTGCATAGCTATAACGTGGCAATGGTTGCCGCCTTTCTTGCACATAATGGCGAAGAGGCAACCCTGGCTTGGCTGGAAGGCCTGAAGGCCAACCTTGCCCGCAGCCCGCAAGGCAATGACCGTGCGCAGGTCAAGGCGATTTGGGCTGGCGAATGCGATGTTGCCCTTGGAAACACCTATTACATGGGCAAAATGCTGGAAGACCCTGAACAAACCGAATGGGCCAATTCCACAAATATCGTCTTCCCGATCATGGGTGGAAGTGGCGCGCATGTAAACGTGTCGGGCATGGCGATGACTGCAAGCGCCCCTAACCGCGACGATGCGCTGGCGCTGATGGAATTCCTGACATCGCAAACGGCGCAATCGCTTTATGCCGAAGTCAACTATGAATACCCGCTCAACCCCGCGGTCAGCCCAAGCGAACTGGTGCAAAGCTGGGGCAGCTTCACGCCGGATGCGATTTCGCTGACCGAGGTTGCCGCCAAGCGCGCCGATGCCGTGCGGCTGATCGAACAGGTCAATTTCGACGAATAGGCCTTCAGGGCAAATTGGCTGGCGGGCCGGGGGAAACTCTGGCCCGCTGCTTTTTGGCGTGGCAAATTTTTGCTGCGCAGCGCCGCGCGGAGTGCTAGGCAGGCCTGAACAACAGGAGCCCGCATGGACGCGCTACAGATCGCCTCAATCCTTATCGTTCTGGCCGGGGCCTTCGGCTGCGTGAATTACTTCTTTTTGCGCCTGCCCTCGTCTATCGGCATTCTGGTCGTCGCGCTGATCGTGTCACTGGTGATGATGGGGATCGACACGCTTGTGCCCGCTTATGGCATACGCGATACCGCGCGCGCGCTGGTGCTGGAGGCAGAGTTTTCAGACACATTGCTGCAAGGCATGTTGGGCCTGCTGCTTTTTGCCGGTGCGCTGCATGTCAAAATTGACGATCTGCGCGAACAGGGGGTTTCGGTTGCGCTGATGGCCACTTTGGGTGTGGCCGTTTCCACGGCAATCGCCGGCTTTGGGTTAAGCTGGGCACTGGGCGTGCCAATGCTTGTGGCGCTGGTCTGGGGCGCGCTGATCTCGCCCACCGACCCTGTGGCCGTGCTGGGTGTGCTGCGCACGGCCAACCTGCGCAAATCGCTTGAAACCCAGATTGCCGGTGAAAGCCTGTTCAACGATGGTGTCGGCTATGTGGTGTTTCTGTTGCTGGTCAGCCTTGCCTTTCCGGCGGCTTCTGCCACCGAAAGCGGGCTGGGCGCTGCCCTGCAACTGTTCTTCCAAGAGGCACTGGGCGGCGCGCTTCTGGGTGCGCTTGCCGGCTGGCTGACCTTCCAGCTTATGAAGCGGATTGACGATTACGCGCTTGAAGTGCTGCTGTCGCTTGGCCTTGTGCTGGGCGGCTATTCGCTGGCGGTAGAACTGCACCTGTCCGGCCCGATCATGGCGGTGGTGGCGGGGCTGTTCATTGGCGAGGTCGGGGTAAAGCACGGCATGTCGGAAACCACGCGCCGCTACCTCAACGCGTTTTGGGAGCTGATCGACGAAATTCTCAACGCCCTGCTGTTTTTGCTTATCGGCATCGAGGTTTTCGCCGTGACATTCGAGGCTTCCACGCTTCTGGCCGGGGCTTTGGCGATTGGTCTGTCGCTTGTGGCGCGGCTTGGCGCGGTTGCGGTGCCAACGCTTGCGCTCGCGCGCTGGCGCAAGGTCGGCCGCGATGTTGTGCCGATCATGACATGGGGCGGGCTGAAAGGCGGCATTTCTGTGGCGCTGGTCCTGAGCCTGCCGGAAAGCGAGTATAAACCGCTGCTTCTGGCCATGACCTATATCGTTGTGGTGTTTTCCATCGTGGTTCAGGGGTTGACAATTGCACCCCTTGCACGGCGTTTGAACCGCGAACCCGACCTTCTGTAAAGACGAGCGAATATCATGGAAAACCTGCGCGGCATCATCTTGATGGTCGCCTCGATGGCTGGCTTTGCCGTTGAGGATATGTTCATCAAACTCGCCGCAAACGAGGTGCCGGTCGGGCAGATCCTTATGTCGCTCGGCATTGGCGGTGCGGTTTTCTTTTTGCTTGCGCTGCGCATTCGCGGCGAACGGTTCTGGGGCCGCGACCTGCTGTCGGCTGCCGTGAACCTGCGCAATCTGGGCGAGGTGATCGGCTCGGTCGGCTTTGTGTCGGCACTGGCGCTCATGCCCATTTCCTCGGCCTCGGCCATTTTGCAGGCCACGCCGCTGGCGGTAACACTGGGGGCGGCGCTGGTTCTGGGCGAAACCGTGGGCTGGCGGCGCTGGAGCGCGATTGCCATTGGCTTCATGGGTGTGATGATGATCGTGCGCCCGGGGCTGGAAGGCTTCAACGCCTATTCCATTTTCGCGCTGATCGGGGTTGCGGGCCTTGCCATGCGCGATTTGTCCACGCGGCAAGTGCCCAAATCCATCTCCAGCCTGCGGCTGGCGGCGGTTGCGCTGATCATCATCATCCCCACGGGTGCCGTGCTGAGCCTGTTCACCGGCACGCCCAAAATGCCCGGCACGACCAATGCGCTTTACCTGCTGGCGGCTGTCGCAATCGGGGCTGTTTCCTATTACGCGGTCATTCTGGCCACACGGCTGGGCGAGGTTTCGGTCATCGCGCCATTTCGGTATTCGCGCCTGATATTTGCAATGGCGGTTGGCTATTTCGTCTTTGCCGAACGCCCGGATTTCTGGACGCTGCTTGGCGCGGCCATCATCATCGTATCGGGCGTTTATACCTTCATGCGCGAGCAGCGTTTGCGCCGCAAAAACCTCATTCCCGCCGCGCGCTCGCCGCTTGGCACCAATCCGCGCCCCTGATCAACGCTCTTTCACACCTTCGCCGAATGCGCTATGTGCAGGCCAACAGGCCCGCCCCGAAGCAAAGGACATCAAGAGATGAGCGCCATTCTGGACATTACCGCACGCGAAATTCTGGACAGCCGCGGCAACCCGACCGTTGAAGTCGACGTTATTTTGGAAGATGGCAGCTTTGGCCGCGCCGCCGTGCCCTCGGGGGCTTCGACCGGAGCGCATGAAGCCGTGGAACTGCGTGATGGCGACAAGTCGCGCTATGGCGGCAAGGGCGTGCAGAACGCGGTTGATGCGGTCAACGGTGAAATCTACGAAATGCTGGCGGGCCAGGACGCCACCGAGCAGGCCGAGATTGACGCCGCGATGATCGAGCTTGACAGCACGCCGAACAAATCGCGCCTTGGGGCCAATGCCATTCTGGGCGTATCGCTGGCTGTGGCCAAGGCGGCGGCAGAATCGACCGGCCAGCCGCTGTATCGCTATATCGGCGGCACCAATGCCCGCGTGTTGCCCGTGCCGATGATGAACATCATCAATGGTGGCGAACATGCCGATAACCCGATCGACATTCAGGAATTCATGATCATGCCGGTCGCCGCGACAAGCTGCGCCGAGGCCATTCGCATGGGTGCAGAAGTGTTCCACACGCTGAAGAAAGAGCTTTCCGCCGCGGGCCACAATACCGGCATCGGCGATGAGGGCGGCTTTGCGCCAAACCTGAACTCTACCCGCGACGCACTTGATTTCATTATGAAATCTATCGAAAAGGCAGGATACAAACCGGGCGAGGATATCTACCTTGCGCTTGATTGTGCCGCCACCGAGTATTTTTCGGATGGCAAATACAACATGAAGGGCGAAGGCAAGGTTCTAAGCAGCGCCGAGAATGCCGCCTATCTGGCCGCCCTGGTCGACAGCTACCCGATCATCTCCATCGAAGACGGTATGGCCGAGGATGACTGGGCGGGCTGGAAAGCCCTGACCGGGCTGATCGGCGACCGGTGCCAGCTTGTCGGCGATGATCTGTTCGTCACCAATACCGCGCGTCTGGCGCGCGGCATTGAAGAGGGCTGCGCCAACTCGATCCTCGTCAAGGTCAACCAGATCGGCAGCCTGTCCGAAACGCTTGATGCGGTTGACATGGCGCATCGCGCGCGGATGACGGCGGTGATGAGCCATCGTTCCGGCGAAACCGAAGATGCGACCATCGCCGATCTGGCCGTGGCCACCAATTGCGGGCAGATCAAGACCGGCTCGCTGTCGCGCTCTGACCGTTTGGCGAAATACAACCAGCTTATCCGCATCGAAGAAGAGCTTGGTGCGGCGGCGCGCTTCGCCGGGCGTTCGGTTCTGCCCCGCTAAACTTTCGGGCGCGGCCCCGTGCCGCGCCCCGCTTTCAGGATAATCGACATGGCGCAAGACGCTTTCACCGGGCCGCAGATTTATCTGGCCACCCCGCCCAGCTTTGACATTGCCACATTTGTGCCGCTGCTCGACAGGGTGCTGGCTGCCGGCCCGGTGGCCTGCCTGCGCCTTGCCCTTGTGGCCGAGGCCCGCGAAGATATTTCGCGCGCCGCCGATGCCTGCCGCGACGTGGCCCACAAGCACGATGTCGCTATGGTGATCGACGACCATTTCCGCCTTGTCACCCCGCTGGGGCTGGATGGTGTTCACCTCACCGACGGTGCGCGCCACGTGCGCGAGGCGCGCAAATTGCTGGGGGCCGACGGCATAGTCGGTGCCTTTTGCGCTGATAGCCGCCACGAGGGGATGACCGCCGCTGAAATCGGCACCGATTACATTGCTTTTGGCCCGCTCAGCGATGCAACCGGCCTTGGCGATGGCACGCTTGCCCCGCGCGATTTATTCGCCTGGTGGTCGGAAATGATCGAGGTGCCGGTTGTCGCAATGGGCGGTGTCGGGCTTGACGCGCTTGCCGACATAAAAGACGTGGTCGATTTTGTGTCGCTTGGCGCCGAGATCTGGGGGAGCAATGACCCTGTTGCCGCCTTCAAAGCCTATTGCGCGGCTTTGGCATGATGGCGGCCTAATCCACCGCCATTTCCTGCCCGACTTCGGCCAGATCGGCCGCCATTCCGGCGCGTACCGCAGCTTCGCAATGGGCGGCCAGCAATTTACGGTCGGCAAAATCGGCGGCGCGCACGGGCGCGTGGAAGGTAACACGCACACGCCCGCCGCGCCCCAGCGCAAAAACCGTGCGCATATGGCCGCCAAAGCTCATATTCCCCCACCAGCCAAAAAAGCGTGGCGCTTGTGATTTTGGCGCAAAATAGGTCACGCTTACCGGCTGCACCCACATATGCGGCAGCAATTCCGGCGTGTGAAAGGCTGAAAACAGCGCCGATTTGAAGGGCAGCACCCGCCGCCCGTCGCTGCTTGTGCCTTCGGGGAAGAAGCACAGCTTGTCGCCCTTTTGCAGCCGTTCTTTCAGTTGCTGCTGCTGGCGCTTGGCCTCGGTCGCGCGGCGTTCAATAAAGATTGTTCCCGTTGCATTGGCCAGAAACCCGATGCCCGGCCAGGATTTCACCTCGGATTTCGCAACGAAATGGATATGCGCCGCATCATGCAGCACAAAAATATCGGACCAAGAGACATGGTTGGCGACCATCGCGCCGCCCTGGGCCAGTTCTGTGCCGCGGATCTCCAGCTTGAGCCCGCACAGCAGCCGCCCCATCCGGCCCCATGTCTTGATGAACACATCTGAAAGCCCCCGCCCGCCGGTCAACCGTTCGACCATATATGACAGCAAGGTCAGGCTGATCAGCGGCAGCGTGCCAAGCACGAAGATTACCGCAAACAGCCCGAAGCGCAGCCCGCCCAGCACGCCAATTTTCGCAAATGGCGCTTCCGTTCCCTCACCCCAGGCCATCAGCCACCCCGTTTTCGTGCGTAAAACTCGCGGTATCGCTGCACCATGCGGCTGGTATCCATCAGCAGGCAGACATCGATCGTGTTGAATTCCGCGTCAACATAGGCGCCCTGCCCGACAAAGCCGCCAAGCCGCAAATAGGCCTTGATCAACGAGGGGATCTGGCGCACCGCGGCGCGCGCATCAATGCTGTCGGGCGCAACCCGCGCCATGCTGACACAATGGTTCGCATGGGCCGTAACCCGCAGATCTTCCGGCGCAAGGTGGTTGTAATGCAGGTATGAAAGCGCCTGCGCAATTTCATCGGGGTCGGTGCCGTGGAAGGAGGCGACACCGAAAAGCACCTCGATGCCGCGTTCGGTGACATAATCGCCCAACCCATCCCACAGCAAATGCATTCCAACCCCGCCACGATAGGCCTTGTCCAGGCACGAGCGCCCAAGCTCGACCGCACGGCGGCCGGAGTTGAGCAGCGGCGTCAGGTCATATTCGGTCTGCCCGTAAAACCCCGGCCCCTTGCGCGCCACCTCGTCACGCAGCAGGCGGTAAACGCCCACAACATGCTGGCCCGATGCATCTTGCGGCAAGGTGCGGTCGATCAGCAGCAAATGGTCGAAATAGGCATCAAACCGGTCGCGCTCCACACCTTCGGCGGCGTCTTCATCGCTGACCTTGGCACCCATTTCCTGCACAAAAACCCGATAGCGCAATTTCTGGGCGGCGCGCAAATCATCGGGGCCATTGGCCAGGCGCACCTCAAATCTGTTTGCATCCATCTTCACACTAAAATCGCCTATGCTCACGGGCTGCTCGGCTAACTCTTTGGGGCGAATTTCACCCGATTGAAGGCCCTTGCGCAAGCGGTTCGGGTTTGGCGCGGATATATTCACGTTCCATTTACTGAATCAATGCGATATTTCAGCTCATCCATTGTCGGTTTGCCCGCTCTTGCCATCAGGTGCAACCCCGTCAAAAATATCCAGCGTCACCCGGTCGGTATTAATGACTACTTTACCCGCATGTTCGAAATTGACAGTCGCCCGGTTGCCAATGACAGATTGAACCTGCCCCACCCCCCAAGCAGGCTGCAAGGGATGATTGACCAAGGCACCCGGCACGATAAACATTCAACCCCTCCATTGCGGACCAAAGCCTATATGACGAGACCCAACATTGAATCGCAAGCGATTGCGCGTATCTGCCACGATCTGATTTCGCCCATCGGGGCCATCAGCAACGGCGTTGAACTGCTGAGCGAGGTGAATGGCCGCTCGCCGGAATTGGACCTGATCGCGCAAAGCGCACGGGCGGCACGCGACAAGATCAGCTTTTTCCGCCTTGCCTTTGATGGTGCAACGCCCGGCGTTACCATTGCTGGCAGCACTGTCGCGCAAACCGCCGTTTCAATGTTTCAATCCGCGCGGATGCGCGCCAACCCGATGCACCTGCCCGAAACCCTGCCGCGCGATGAGGCGCGGCTGTTGCTGTTGCTTATGCTGTGCGTTGAAAGCGCGCTGCCTTTGGGTGGCCAGCTGGATGTTGCGGGCAGCGCGCCGCGTTTCACCCTTACGGGCAACGGGCGGCGCATTGCGCTTGAGGCAGAGTATTGGGCCCATCTGCAACATGGCGCGCCGCTCGCGGCCCCCAGCGCCACACGCGTGCATTTCGCGCTGGCGCGCGCGGCATTG
Source organism: Abyssibius alkaniclasticus (assembly GCF_020447305.1). Lineage (NCBI taxonomy): Bacteria > Pseudomonadati > Pseudomonadota > Alphaproteobacteria > Rhodobacterales > Paracoccaceae > Abyssibius > Abyssibius alkaniclasticus. Next base: position 2,712,778 of record NZ_CP095732.1, read on the forward strand.
GCCGAATGCGGGCTGCATGTGCGATTCAGCGCAGGCGAAACGCAGCTAAGCGTGCAGACTTCCCCAGCCTAAAGCGCGCTCATTTCCTTGAACTCGGCATTCAGCCCGGCCACAAACCCCCCCAGCCCCGGCCGCTGATTCTTGCGCAGCCGCGCGGCGGTCACGATTGCGCGCAACTCTTCGGCGGCGCGATCAACATCGTCATTGATGACGATATGGTCATATTCCGCCCAATGGCTGATTTCGTCGAGCGATTTGGCCATGCGCCCGGCCACCACTTCGGCTGAATCCTGCCCCCGCCTTGTCAGCCGGTCGCGCAAAGCCGCAATGGAGGGCGGCAAAATGAAGATTGAAACTACCGCATCGCTTAACGGAGACTGGCGGATTTGCTGGCCGCCCTGCCAATCGACATCGAACAGAACATCGCGCCCGGCATTGATCGCGGCTTCAACGGGTGCGCGCGGGCTGCCATATAAATTGCCAAATACTTCGGCATGTTCAAGCATTCCGTTGCTGTCGACCAGCGCCTGAAATTCGGCGCGCGATTTGAAGACATAATCTTTCCCGTCCACCTCGCCCGGACGCGGCGTGCGGGTGGTGGCGGAGACTGAAAACACCACATCCGGATCACTTTCCAGCACGCGGCGCGACAGGGTGGACTTGCCCGCACCCGAGGGGGAGGACAGGATGATCAGCAGCCCGCGACGGGCGATTTCGGCATTTTTATTCAAGGTTCTGGGCCTGTTCACGCATTTGGTCGATCACTACTTTCAGGTCCAATCCGATGCGGGTCAAGTCGTTGGATTGGGCTTTGGAACACAGGGTGTTTGCCTCGCGGTTGAACTCCTGCATCAGAAAATCCAGCCGCCGCCCAATGGCGCCGCCACCGGCCAAAAGCGCGTGTGCGGCCGCGATATGGGCCTTGAGCCGGTCAATCTCTTCGGTGATGTCCGTTTTCACCGCCAGCAATGCAAGCTCTTGCGCCAGCCGCGCAGAATCAAGCGCGGTATCGCCCTGTTTGGCCGTGGCCAGCAGGGCTGTCACACGATCATGCAGCACTGCGCCCGCCGCCGCCGCCCGCGCCTCGCCGCAGCTTTGCGCCGCATCGGTGAGCGCGGCAAGCCGGGCAAGCTGACCAGCCAACACCGCAGCCAGTGCAGCACCTTCGCTGGCGCGCATCGCGTTCAGCGCGGCCAGCAGGTCGGGAATTTGCGCTGTGGCTGCACCAACCGCGCTGGCCGGAATGTCGGCGATGCCGCCCGTCTCGATGACCCCGCGCATTTGCAACACATCGGCAATGCTGGCCGTGGCCAGTTCAACGCCCTGTCTGGCGGCCTGCTGGCGGGCGGCGTCCACCAGCGCAAGCGCGGCATTCAGCCCATCCACATTCAGCGCAATGCCGTATTCGAGGCTTCGGCGCGCCAGTTTCAGGGTGATCGACACGCTCCCGCGCGCAAGCTCTGTGCCCAAAGCGCGGCGGAGCGGGGTTTCGAGCGCCTCAAACCCCTCGGCCAGACGCAGCCGGATATCCAGCCCGCGCGCGTTCACCGCGCGAATATCCCACTCCCAGCTTAGCCCTGCATGGCTGCCCGAAAGCGCGGCAAAACCTGTCATCGAATGTATGTGATTGCCCATGAAACTTGCCAAACCCCGTGCCTGGCGGCCTGTCTATTGCCCCGCCCGCGCATGGTCAATGCCACAGGTGTTAACGACAAATGACGAAATTGCTGCAATGAAAGTTAAAATGCGGTAAAAACATGAACATAAAGCCACGGAAAAGTGGCGTAGATTTGATTGGTTCTTGCGTCATGAGCGACGTTGCATTGCAAACGCTATATAATTTGTGGAGTCAGACCCGCGCTGAACGGCTTGCACCCTTTCGCGCCGAAATCGAAACGCCCCGCGCTGGGCCGCTGGCCGCGATCGTCTTTCAGCTCGAAATTCAGGGCGACATTGCCAAAATCCGCCATCCCGGCGCAGTGTTGAACAAAATTGCGGGGGCCGAAGCGCATGGCCGGCCGCTGGTTTCGCTGATGAGCCATGAAAGCCGCGCGCAACTGGTTCTGGTGATGAAAAAGGTGCTGGAGACCCCCGCCGTGGCCGAGCTTGTGTTGAATGCGCAAGATGACAACGGCGAGGTGTTTTCGGTGAACCTGCTGCTGATGCCGTTGCGCAGCGATTTTGGCGTGATGGACCGTATGCTGTGCGGCATTACCAGCGCCGCGCCACCCGCCGCAACACCGCTTACGCTAAGCATTGCCGATGTCCAGATCAAAACAATCGCCGCGGCGCGGTTCGACGCGCAGACCATGCCGGGGTTCTCCGAGCCAGCCGCTGCATTTGGCGCACAGGACACGCCGAAATTTCAGCAGGTCAGCGACAATCCAGCCGCGCAATCGGGCGTTTCGCGCGGCCGGTTCCGGGTTATCAAGGGCGGGTTGGACGAAGGCTAGGACTATTCCGCACCAAAATACTGGTTTGGCACGGTCACGTAATAATCTAGCTGCCCGGCCACCGGCATGATGATTTCATGGCAATTGCCCGGCCCGTCGGTCAGCATCCAGGGGTGCAATGTCGCCGATTCGATCTGGATCGATTCGCCGGGATTCATGCCGCCATAATCCACCGGATTCCCCTCATAATCGAGCCAGAGCAGCGCGCGCCAGCCATCGGTCTGGTTGTGGAAAATCACGGTCTGCGCCTGCCCGCCACCTTGCGAGCGCAGCGTTCCAAAGGCGTTGCAACTGGCGGTCGGGTCATCTTCCGGCGGCATTTCTGTGGCCACAAGATCGCCGATATTGGCACAATCGCGCAGAAAATTTGCTGTTGGCGCGCTGCTGCCGCGCAGATCAAGCGTTGCCTCAGCCTCGCCCGCAATCATATAGCGCAAGGATCGTTCATTTATAATGCCCTGCCAGAAGGCATCATCGGTTGAAACCGCGATAGAGGCGCCGGTAATCCCCTCTTCGCGCGCGCGCCCCACAACCGCCCCCGCAACCGTTTGGGTATATCCCGATGGCGCGAAAAAAGTCACCTCAATACCCGCATCATCGGGCAGGCCGCCAATGGCCGCGCCGATTTCAACCTGCACATATGGGCCGCGATTGCCAATAAAACACTGGGCGACGAATTGCACGGCATCGGTTTCGGGCACACCATAAACAAGTGCGAGCGTTGTTTGGAACGGGTCCGGGCTTATCGTGCTGTAATAATCCCAACTGGCCGCACCCCCGGCCTGCGCGCGGGCTTGCGCCTGCGCCTGCGCCTGGGCGGCTAAGGGGGCGGACAGTGCCAGAATTGCTGCCAGCACAGCGCGTAAAACAAACATCACCATCTCCACTTTTTACAATTTGGAAACGCTAACCTTTGGGGTGCTGGATTGCAATGAAAGCCTAAACAACCAGCCCCTGAAGCGCCAGCACGGCGCGCAGATCGGAATGGTTCAGCACGGCATTGGCCTGTTCGGCCAGCGCGGGTTTGGCGCGGTAGGCCACGCCCAAACCGGCGGCTTTGACCATCGCCAGATCATTCGCACCATCGCCAAGGGCAATGGTTTCTTCGGGCGCAATCTTTTGGGCGGCACAAATTTCCAAAAGCGCGTCAAGCTTGGCCTGACGGCCCAGAATCGGCATCTCGACCGTGCCGGTCAGCCGTTCGCCCTTGCGTTCCAGCACGTTGGCGCGGTGTTCATTGAACCCTGCCTCGGCTGCGACACGACTGCTGAAAAAGGTAAAACCGCCAGAGACAAGCGCCGTATAGGCACCGCGCGCCACCATTGTCTGCACCAGCCGCCGCGCCCCAAGATTGAGGCGCACACGCTCGTCATAGCATTGCCCAAGTTTGCTTACGGGCAGGTCTTTGAGCAAGGCCACGCGGGCAATGAGCGCGCCTTCAAAATCCAGCCCGCCCTGCATGGCACGTTCGGTAATTTCGGCAACCTCGGCCTTTACCCCGGCATAATCGGCAAGCTCGTCAATGCATTCAACGCCGATGATCGTGCTATCCATATCGGCCACCAGCGCGCGCTTCTCGCGGCCCCTGGCCGGGGTGATATTCAGGTCCAGATCACTTTCGGGCAGCCAGTTGGCGGGCGCAAATTCGGGCCTGTCCGATGCAAACGGAATTTGCACCGCATAATCATCCAATCCCTGCGCCGCACCGCCCTTGTAGCCGTGCGCCACAAGGGCATTTTGGGCTGCATCCACATCCGCGGCAACAAGGTTGCGCGCGGATGTAACCACCAGAAAGCTGTTCATGGCCTAAACCGCCGCGCGCTCGGCCTCGGCACGTTTGTGCAACTCTCCGGCCACCAGAAACGCCAGTTCAAGCGACTGGCTGGCATTGAGGCGCGGATCGCACGCCGTGTGATAACGGTCGGACAGGTCCTCATCCGTAACCGCGCGCAGCCCGCCGCCGGTGCATTCGGTCACGTCCTTGCCGGTCATCTCGAAATGCACACCGCCTGCATAGCTGCCCTCGGCCTTGTGGATGGCGAAGAATTCGCGCATCTCGGCCAGAACCTGCTCGAACGGACGGGTTTTATAGCCGGACGGCGATTTGATGGTGTTGCCATGCATCGGGTCGCACGACCAGACAACCTTGCGCCCCTCACGCTCTACCGCGCGGATGAGGCCCGGCAGGTGGTTTTCAACCTTGCCTGCGCCGAAACGGGCGATCAGCGTCAGCCGTCCGGCCTCGTTTTCGGGGTTGAGCGTGTCGATCAGGCGCAAAAGCTCGTCGGGCTCAAGGCTCGGGCCGCATTTCAACCCGATCGGGTTCATCACGCCACGGCAAAATTCAACATGCGCGCCATCGGGCTGGCGGGTGCGGTCGCCAATCCAGATCATATGGCCGGAGCCTGCAACAGACTGGCCCGAAAGCGAATCGACCCGGCACAGCGCCTCTTCATATTCCAACAACAACGCCTCGTGGCTGGTGTAGAAATCCACCTTGGCCAGCGACTCCACGCTTGAAGAGCTGACACCGGCGGCTTTCATGAAGTCGAGCGCCTCGGAAATGCGGTTGGCGAGCTTGTGATACTGCTCGTAGCCTTCGGCCCCTTGCGTGCTTTCCAGCGTCCAGGAATGCACGCGCGTGATATCGGCAAAACCGCCCGTGCTGAACGCGCGCAGCAGGTTCAGGCTGGCGGCGGCCTGGGTATAGGCCTGCAGCATCTTGTCGGGTGCGGGAATGCGCGCTTCCGGTGTGAAGGCGATATCGTTGATGATGTCACCACGGTAGCTGGGCAGTTCCACACCGCCAATGGTTTCGGTCGGGGCCGAGCGCGGCTTGGCAAACTGCCCCGCCATGCGGCCGATCTTGACCACCGGGGTTTTGCCGCCGAATGTCAGCACGACGGCCATTTGCAGCATCACCTTGAACGTATCGCGGATCAGGTCGGCGGAAAATTCCGAAAAGCTTTCGGCGCAATCCCCACCCTGCAGCAAAAACGCGCGCCCCTCGGCCACTTCGGCCAAGGCTTTTTTCAGGCGACGGGTTTCGCCCGCGAAGACCAGCGGCGGATAGGCAGAAAGCTGGCCTTCAACCCGCGCAAGCGCGCCGGGGTCGGTATAATCTGGCATCTGCACCCGCGGCAGGTTGCGCCATCCCGATTTTGTCCAAGCTTTTGTCATGTTGCCACCTTTGTCATCGCTGTAAATAAAGCGGTTTGTTATACGGCAGGCAAAAGCAGGAGACCAGCGCACAAACGCGGTTTTTCGGCGATTTTTGCCAATATGCGACGCCGTTTTCTGAATACCCCTTGACCCTGCCACGCCGCAATCTGAACATGATGTGCCGCGTAGGGGAGTGTGTGATGGCGTTGCGCAATGATTCGATAGACCAAAAGCCTGCACATTACCTGTTTGTGCTGCTGCATGATTATTCCATGATCGCCTTTGCCTCGGCACTGGAACCGCTGCGGCTGGCCAACCGCATGGCCGGAAAAAAGCTGTATCAGTGGAGCCTTGCCTCGGAAAACGGCGAAACGGCGGTGTGTTCCAACGGCACCGAAGTGCGGGTCAATTCCGGGCTTGGTGACGTGGCGCGCGATACCACAATCATGGTCTGCGGTGGCATCAACATCAAAACCACCATGACCCGCCCGATGATCGCCTGGCTGCGCCGCGAATCGCGCAAGGGAATGCCGATTGGCGGGCTTTGCACCGCCACGCAGCTTATGGCCAAGGCCGGAATGCTGGATGGCAAGCGCGCGACAATCCACTGGGAAAACCGCGAGGCGTTTCAGGAGGAATATCCGGAACTGATGGTTTCGACCGCGATTTTCACCATTGATGGCAACCGCTATTCCTCGGCCGGCGGCACATCTTCGGCCGATCTGATGCTCAAGATCATCGCCAATGACTATGGGGCAGATCTGGCAAATGCCGTGGCCGACCAGATGATCTATACCACCGTGCGCACCGATAAGGACGAACAGCGCCTTTCCGTGCCAACCCGCATTGGCGTGCGCCACCCCAAGCTCGCCAATGTCATTCAGGTGATGGAAAAGAACCTCGAAGAGCCGATGTCGCCATCCATTCTGGCCAGCGATGTCGGCATGTCGACGCGGCAGTTGGAACGGCTGTTCCGCCGCTATCTGAACCGCTCGCCCAAACGCTATTATATGGAGCTGCGGCTGCAAAAGGCCCGCAACCTGCTGTTGCAAACCGATATGAGCGTGATCAACGTGGCGCTGGCTTGCGGCTTTGCCAGCCCGTCGCATTTTTCCAAATGCTACCGCGCGCATTTCGCCACAACCCCCTACCGCGAGCGCGGCCAACAGGAGATAGCCCATGACTGACCCGGTGGTGATTCTGGGTGCCGCCCGCACGCCAATGGGCGGGCTGATGGGCGCGCTTTCGCCGCTCAGCGCCGCCGAACTTGGCGGGGCTGCCATTGCCGCGGCACTGAAGCGTGCAGGCATAGAGGGCGCGCAGGTCGATGAGTTGCTCATGGGCTGCGTGCTGCCCGCAGGCCAGGGCCAGGCACCCGCCCGCCAGGCCGGGTTTTTGGGCGGATTGCCCGAATCCGTTCCCGCATCGACGCTCAATAAAATGTGCGGCTCGGGCATGAAAACCGTGATGATGGCGCATGACCAACTGCTGGCCGGTAACGGCGCGCTGGTGGTTGCCGGCGGTATGGAGAGCATGTCAAACGCGCCTTATGTGCTGCCCAAAATGCGCGCAGGCGCGCGGCTTGGGCATGGGCAGGTGGTTGATTCCATGTTTCTGGACGGTCTGGAAGACGCCTATGACAAGGGCCGCCTGATGGGGACATTTGCCGAAGACTGCGCGCAGACCTTTCAGTTTTCACGTGAAGAACAAGATGCTTATGCTTTGGATTCGCTCAACTTTTCGCTGCGCGCCATTGCCGAGGGTGATTTTGACGCCGAGGTGACGCCGCTGACCGTAACCAGCCGCACAGGCAGTGTGACGGTTGCGCAAGACGAACAGCCCGCCCAGGCGCGGCCCGAGAAGATTCCGCTGCTCAAACCCGCCTTCCGCGCGGGCGGCACGGTTACGGCGGCCAATTCCAGCAGCATTTCAGACGGTGCCGCGGCGCTTGTGCTGGCGCGCGAAAGCAGCACCAAGGGCGAGGTTCGCGCGCGCATTCTGGGCCATGCCAGCCATGCCCATGCCCCGGCCAATTTCCCCACCGCGCCGGTGCCTGCCGCGCAAAAACTGCTTGCCAGGCTTGGATGGCGCGTGGCGGATGTTGACCTGTGGGAGGTGAACGAAGCCTTTGCCGTGGTGCCAATGGCCTTCATGCGCGAAATGGGGCTGAGCCGCGACAAGGTCAATGTCAACGGTGGCGCCTGTGCGCTTGGCCACCCTATTGGGGCTTCCGGCGCGCGCATTATCGTAACGCTGCTGCACGCGTTGGAACGGCGCGGGCTGAAGCGCGGCGTGGCGGCCATTTGCATTGGTGGCGGCGAGGGCACGGCCATCGCCATCGAGCGGCCTTAAGCCAATCTTCATAATCTGCGGCAATGATCGGGCAAAACACCGACCGGACAGAATATGCCCAGCACCGCCCTTGCCAAACCCGCGCCGACTGCCCCGCAAGCACCGGTGCCAAAGCTCAGCAAACCGCAAAAGGCGGCGGTGCTGATTGGCGCGCTTGGCAGTCAAAGCGCGCGCCCCTTTCTTGAAACGCTGGATGAGACGGGGTTGCGCCATTTCGTGGCCGCCATGTCGACACTGCGCCAGATCCGCCCCGACACCGTGCATCTGGTGATAGACGAATTTCTGGCCGAACTTGAAACCGCCGGGCTGGGCGTGGCCGGTGGCATGGGTCATGTGCGCGAATTGCTGAAGGATTATGTATCGGACGCCGTGATGGAGCGGATCATGGGCGAGCTTTCGGCCAGCGACGCTCAGGATGTTTGGCGCGACATCATCGCCGCCCCGCCCGAGGCTTTGTGCGATATTCTTACCCCCGAACACGCGCAAATTGCCGCGATCGTGCTGGCCCGCCTGCCCGCCGAACGGGCCGCCGCCGTGCTGGCCGCCTTTGATGCCGACCATGCGCGCGATGTGGTTGTCGCGCTGAACGAAAACCAGCATCTGGCCGACGAGGTTGTGGCCGAAATCGGTGCCGTGCTGCACGAGGCATTGCGCGCCCGCCCCCGCCAGCGCCCCACGCCCCCAAGCGAGCGGATCGGCGCCATCATGAACTTTACCCCCGGCCCGGTGCGCGACCATATTCTTGGCCATTTCGAAGGCACGATGCCCGAAGTCTCGGCCGCGATTCGCCGCAAAATGTTCACCTTCAACGATATTCCGATGCGCATTTCGCCGCGCGACATCGGCTCGATCACCCAAGCCGTTGAAGAAGACATGCTGCTGCGCGCCTTGATCGGGGCCGAGACGAGCGCGCCGGACAGCCGCGAATTCATCCTTGGCAACCTGTCCAAACGCATGGCCGCGCAGATGGAGGAGGCGATGGCCGAGCTTGGCACCGTCAAACCCGCCGAAGCCGATGCCGCCCAGCTTGACATACTGCGCAATATCCGCCGCCTGGTCGAGGCGGGCGAAATCAAACTGCTCGATCCGCCCGACGAGGCGCAAAATGACTAGTGCAAAGGCCGCCTTGCTGGCCGCGCGCAACACCACCGGCCCGGCAATTCCCCATCAGAACGCAATTGTGGCGGGCCTGCTGGCCGCAGCAAACACCGCCAATGCACAAATGCTGGCCGGCAAGGCCCAGGTATCGCCGCCAGCCATTGCGCTTGTCGCGCGCGACGCCATGCTCGATACGCTGGAAGATGGCGCGTTCCTGCAGGTTCTGCGCGCCGGGCCAGCCCCGCCCGTTGGCCTGCTTGCCCTGCCCCCGGCCCTTGTGCGCCAGCTCGCCTGCGCGCTTGCCGGCACGAAACCGCGCGGCAACGCGGCGGCACCCTCGCGGGTTGAAAGCGCATTGGCCGGGTTTTTTGCGCATCGTCTGCTGGAACAGCTGGCCGAAAAACTTACCCCGAATGCGGGTGACTCCATGCTGTCCCCCTTGCCCAACCGTGGCCCGAAGCCCGACAAAGCTGCATTGCAATCCCGTCTGCCCGAGGGGGGTTATGCAGAATTTCTGCTTCCTGTCCAACTTGATGCGAATAATGAGGTTTGCAATATAAGTATCTATTTTCATTTGGATTTTTGCAACAGGCTTGCCAGCACATCAACCACAGACGCACCGCAGAAACTTGGCGCCGAAGCACAAAACTGGTATGCGCATATGCACAAGGTTGCTCTGGGCGCCCCCATTGCCGCGCGCTGCATTATCGACCGTTTCAGCCTGCCAACCCGCATGGTTGCCGGCCTGAAATGCGGCGATTTCCTGCCGCTTCCGGGCCTTGGCCTTTCCGATATTGCGCTGGAATTGCCGCATCGCAACGGCAGCCTGGCCTTTGGGCATGGCAAACTTGGCGCAGCGCGGCGCAACAAGGCCCTGCAACTGCTATCGCTTGCACAAGATACCACGCCAACCGCGCAACGGCTTGCACCGCCCGGCAAACCGGGCACCAGTTAGCCCGGCTTTACCTGCATTGCCGCATCTTTTGAAATTTTGGCAGTTTTCGAGTTGACGCGCCACCCCGGGCCGATTATTCACCCCGCTGTGATGGGCGATAGGCCGCAAGGTGTGGCAGGGGACTGTAACTCCCTCGAGGCGACTCACGCCTGGTTCGATTCCAGGATCGCCCACCACGAAACCCGATTTTCGGGCATTTCCGGAAAAACTGCGGTATATGCACAGATCAGCGCCCGATGGGTGCGGTTTCGGAAAGGTTCACCATGTCTCACCCTCCGGCCAAACGGCCCAAAAAACCCGCGCATGTGATCGAGAAAGAACGTGCCAAGCGGGCCGGTGCGGCGGAAACCCTCTTTTTGTTTGGCCTTCATGCGGTGCGCGATGCGCTGGCAAACCCGGCACGCCAAAAGCTGCGCCTGATGGTCACGCCGAATGCCGCGCAAAAACTTGCGGCCGAGATCGCGGCCAGCGGCCTTGCGCCTGAACTCCACGACCCGCGCAAGTTCAACCCGCCGATCGACCGTGACTCGGTGCATCAGGGCGCGGTGCTAGAGGTGAAACCGCTCGACTGGGGTTCGGTTTCGGAAATCTGCGCGCCGCGCAACGATGCGCCGCTCGTGCTGCTGCTCGACCGTGTGACCGACCCGCATAATGTGGGCGCGATCCTGCGCTCGGCCGAGGTGTTCGGCGCGCGCGCGGTGATTGCCCCACATCGCCATTCGGCGCCTGAAACCGGCGCGCTGGCCAAAACCGCATCGGGCGCGCTAGAGCGCCAGCCCTATATGCGCGTGCCCAACCTTGCGGGCGCCATGAACGGGTTGCGCGACATGGGTTATACGATTTTGGGGCTGGATGGCGCGGCCGAGGCCGATATCGGCGCGCTTGCCCCGACCCTGCCACAGGGGCCGATTGCGCTGGCTTTGGGCGCCGAAGGGCCGGGCCTGCGCCAGTTGACCCGCGATTTATGCCACCATCTGGTGCGCATTCCGGCCGCAGCGGCATTTGCCTCGCTCAACGTTTCCAACGCGGCGGCGGTGTCGCTTTATGCCGTAACCGCGCGCCAGCCCGATCACATTCGCGTTGGTGCGGCTGGCGACGGGGGCTGAAAATTGCTAGATTCCCCTTGGTTATCAGGGGGGAAATCATGCAGCGACGCAGCTTTGTTCTGGGCCTTGCCAGCGCCAGCCTTGCCTTGCCCGCGCTATCGGCACCCTATTTCCTGCGCCAGAACCTCGCTGCCAACGGGCATGATGTTGTGGCCTATTTCACCCAAGGCGCGCCCGTGCCGGGCCAGGCGCAATTCACCACCATGTATGATGGCGCACGCTTTGCATTTGCCAGCGCCGAGACGCGCGATATGTTTACCGCCAACCCGGCGCAATACGCCCCGCAATATGGCGGCTGGTGTGCATTTGCAATGGCCCAGAACGCGCAAGCCAGCACCGTGCCCGAAGCCTGGAGCGTGGTCGAGAATCGCCTCTATCTGAACTTCAGCCTGGATGTGCGCACGACATGGCGGCGCGATCCGGCGGGTTATATTGCGCGTGCAAACGCAAATTGGCCAAATTTTGCGACCTAATCGGCAGAAATCCGCGCCCTTGGTCATGCCCCGTTCACATTGTGCTGATAGGCTCTTTAACGGGGCGAAAATGCCCTTACCTTAAGTCGGAAGCAGGATGCTGGAACGCCCTGCTTCCTTCACTGTCCCTCGTTCCACACTGCGCCCGGCATTTGCCCGGGCGCTTTTTTTGCTCTGGAGCTTGGCAGGGCAAGGGACTAGTTTGCAGCCATGAGCTACACCCCGCCAGATGATGCCGCTTTGCGCGCGATTTTCGCCGAAACCAAAACCATTGCCTGTGTGGGTGTGTCAACCAACCCCGTGCGCCCCAGCTATTTTGTGGCGCGCTATCTGGGGCTGCGCGGGTTCAAGGTAATTCCCGTCAACCCGGCCTATGCCGGCCAAACGCTGTTCGGGGCAAGGATTGTGCCCAGCCTTGCCGACATTCCCAAAGACGAAACCGTTGACATGGTCGATATTTTCCGCCGCTCCAGCGAGGCGGGCGCCGTGGTTGACGAAGCCATTGCAACCCTGCCCCATTTGCGCACAATCTGGATGCAGATTGGCGTTATCGATGAGGCCGCAGCCGAACGCGCCCTTGCCGCCGGGCTGCGCGTGGTGATGGATCGTTGCCCGAAAATCGAATATCAGCGGCTGCAGGGCGAATTGCGCATGGGTGGTTTCAACACCGGGCTGATTTCGGCTAAGCTGTGACCGCGCCCTTTTGACATTTGGAGACTTGAATGACCGACGCCCCACAATACGGCTTTGACACGCTACAAATACACGCCGGTGCCCGCCCCGACCCTGCCACCGGTGCGCGCCAAACGCCCATTTACCAGACAACCGCCTATGTGTTTCGCGATGCAGACCACGCGGCGGCCTTGTTCAACCTGCAAGAGGTTGGCTATATCTATTCGCGCCTGACCAACCCGACTGTCAGCGCCCTGCAAGAGCGCGTTGCAGCATTGGAGGGCGGCATTGGCGCCGTTGGCTGTTCGTCGGGCCATGCGGCCCAGATTATGGCGCTGTTCCCGCTCATGCAGCCCGGCAGCAATATTGTGGTTTCAACCCGGCTATATGGCGGCACGGTTACGCAGTTCAGCCATACGATCAAACGATTCGGCTGGTCGGCCACCTTTGTCGATTTTGACGACCCGGCCGCGATTGTCGCCGCAGCCGATGAGAACACCAAGGCGGTATTCTGCGAATCAATCGCCAACCCCGGCGGCTATATCACCGATATTCCGGCCGTGGCCAAAGCGGCGGGCGAAATTGGCGTGCCGCTGATTGTCGACAATACCTCGGCCACCCCCTACCTATGCCGCCCGTTCGAGCAGGGCGCGCATATTGTTGTGCATTCCACCACGAAATACCTGTCGGGCAATGGCACCTCGATGGGCGGTATGGTGGTTGATAGCGGCAAATTCGACTGGTCGGCATCCAACAAGTTCCCGTCGCTTTCCCAGCCCGAGCCTGCCTATCACGGGCTGAAGTTCCACGAAACATTCGGCCCGATGGCCTATGTCTTTCACGGCATCGCCATTGGCCTGCGCGACCTTGGCATGACGATGGCGCCGATGAACGCCTTTCAAACCCTGCTGGGCATTGAAACGCTGAGCCTGCGGATGGAGCGCCATGTGCAGAATGCCGAAAAGCTGGCCGCCTGGCTGGAGGCCGACCCGCGCGTTGACTATGTCACCTATGCGGGCCTGCCCTCGTCGCCCTATGCGGCGCGGGCCAAGGCGCTTTACCCCAAAGGGGCGGGTGCGCTGTTCACCTTTGCGGTAAAGGGTGGCTATGAGGCCTGCACCAAGTTGGTCGACGCGGTGAAAATTTTCAGCCATGTGGCCAATCTGGGCGATACGCGCAGCCTGATCATCCATTCCGCCTCGACCACGCACCGGCAGCTTACGCCGGAACAGCAGGAAGCGGCGGGCGCGGGTGCAAATGTTGTGCGCCTGTCCATCGGTATTGAAGACATCAATGACCTGATCGCCGACCTCGATCAGGCGCTGAACGCAGCCACGGCCTGATCGGCCTGAAACTGCCCATGCCCAACTTGCCGCGCTGACATGGCGCGGCAAGAATGCTAGAACGTGCAAGAAACTAGTTTTAGAGCCGATGACAAAACAATCGCCCACCCTTGCGCTAGACCTGTCTGGCGATGCCGCCTCGCTCCAGCAGCTGGCCTTTGACGGCCACTGGCATGAAATGGCGCGCGCCGGTTTCAACGATAACGGGCTGGCCGAGAAAATGGCCTTCATGCGGCGGGTTGCCGTGCGGCTCGAAGGGCGGCGTTTTCACAACACCGTCTGGCTGCCCGATGCGCAAATCATTGAACGCAAACTGAAAATTGCAGCAACCGAGGCCGAGGCCCGCCGTGCCGAAGCCCGCACTGCGCTGGCCACGATCACCACGCATCCTGCCGATGATTTTCTGGTAGAACTGGGCGCGACGGATGAAAACGGCTTCACCCCCACCTTTGCCGTGCGCAAAACCACGCTTTCCGAGGCGCGGCGTTTTGCCACCAGCCACGGGTTCAAGGCCGAGCAGTTTTCCATGAATCGCGTGCCCGAAGGCTTTGACGACCGAATCTATTTCAAGGCACCAGCCGACCCGAAAGCCGCCCTTCAAACCGCCGCCAAGGCCGCAGCCGTGGTTTTGGCGGTTGGTCTTGCGCTTGGCGGCGCCTATTGGGCCGACCCGTTTGGCTGGCGCAGCCCCGCCAGCCCGGATGCGCTGGCCGATCTGGCCCCCGCACCCGAAGCCCCGGCCCAGGCCGAGGCCGTGCCAGCGGTGGTGGCCGAGCAAACCACTGCGCCAGAGCCGGCCCCCGCGCCCGAACGCGCCGTGGCAAGCAGCCCCGAGCCCGAAGCGCCCGGCACCGATATTGCCGAGGTCGCGCCGGTTCTGCTGGCCGATCAGGCCGCCCAAACAGATGCCGGGCCAGTTGAACCGGCGCTTGCAGTTGCCGAAGCACCGGCCACGCCCGCCCTTGACCCGCTCGCCACGCAATCGCAAACCGCCGAATTGCCCCCGGTTGCCGATATCGCCGATACGGGCGAAGCGCCTGTTGATCTGGCCCAGGCCGATGCCGCACCGCCAGAGCCTGCGCAAGCCGAACTGGTCGCGCGCGCTGAAACGCCCGAGGTTGCGCCCCTGGTTGCGCCATCGGATCTGGCCGAGGCAGCGACGGTCGAAAGCCCGGCCCCGGATGAAAGCGCACCGGCAGAAATTGTTGTTGCGCGCGAAGCCGCGTCGAACATTCTTGATGATCTGGCGGCGGCAACACCCTTGCCAGACCCGGTTGTGCGTGTTCCAGATGCGGCGCAGCCAGCGCCAGCAGAAGGTGCCGCAGCAGCCGAGCTTGCCGCGCAAGAGCAGAATTATGAGATTATCTCGGGCTTGCCTGACTTCGCGCTTTTGCTGCGCTCGGGTGCCACAGCCCCAACCCCGATAGAAATAGGCACGATTGAAACCATAATTGCAGCCAGCGTTGCGGCAGATGCCGGGCCCCGATCGGAACCGCAGCCCGAGGATGTTGCGGTTGTCACGGGCCGTCCGGCCTTCATTCCACTGCTGCGCGCGCGCCCGGCGCCCGAGGCGGCCGATGATACAGAAACCGCCGAGGGTGCCGAGGCAGAGACGGAAACAGCAGCGGTTGCTGAGGATGGCGCAGCTTCGCCCGCCTCGCCCATCGCGCTTGAAGAGGCCCAGCGCCTGCGCCCGGCGCGCCGCCCCGAAGCCTTCGCGCTGGCCGCCGTTGCCACCGATGACATTATTTCGGGGGCCGCCCCGCGCACCGCCAGCCGCGCATCGCATCGCAGCGCCGATTTTGCGGCCCGCATTGCCCCGCTGGTGAACGCGCGGGCGACATCGGCAACAACATCAAGCCCGGCCATTCCGGCCGAGCCGCAAAGCGTTGCCTTGCCAACCCGCGCCTCGGTGGCCCGCGCGGCGACAATTGAAAATGCCATCAACCTGCGCGAGGTCGCGTTGATCGGCATTTATGGCACGGCCGATTCCCGCCGCGCGCTCGTGCGCCTTGCTTCGGGCCGTTATATCCGGTTGACGCTGGGGGAAAGTTTTTCGGGCGGGTGGCGGATTATTGCGATGGATGACATCTCGATCCGCGTGCAAAAAGGCAGCCGCACCGAAATTCTGCGCATCAGCGGCTAGCTGAATTTGCACCAGTTCCCGGCCGCGTTGCTGCTTGTTGCTCCACAGGGCGAATGCGGGGCAGCGCCTGATGCGGTTAAAGCAAAACCAGCCCCGCAAGCCCCAAAAAGGCAAAAAAACCAACCACATCGGTGACTGTGGTTACAAATGTGCCCGAGGCAAGCGCCGGGTCGGCCCCCACCTTTTCAAGGCTGATGGGAATGAGAATGCCCGCAAGCCCGGCCACCAGCATGTTCACAACGGTCGCGGCGGCAATCACCACGCCCAGCAGGGCCACATCAAACCACAGCCAGCTGACAACACCGATAACCACCGCGAAAACCAGCCCGTTGCCAAGGCCGACCAGCGCCTCGCGCCGCACGATGCGCATGGCGTTGGACGATGTCAGGTCGCGCGTGGCCAGCGCCCGCACGGCCACTGTCAGGGTTTGGGTGCCGGCATTGCCGCCCATGCTGGCGACAATCGGCATCAGCACCGCCAGCGCGACCAGCGTTTGAATCGTGTCCTCGAACAGCCCGATCACCAATGATGCCAGAATGGCCGTCGCCAGATTCACCGCCAGCCACGGAAAGCGCAGCCGCGCGGTTTGCAGCACGGAATCCGAAAGCTCCTCATCGCCGATACCGGCGAGCAGCTTCATATCCTCCTCGGCCTCATCCTCCAGAACCTCCATCGCGTCATCAATTGTGATGACCCCGACAAGGCGGCCATCCCCATCCACCACGGGGGCCGAAACCATATGATACTGGTTGAACGCATAGGCCACGTCCTCCTGCTCCTGATCAACAGGAATGGTGCGGAAATCCTCGCTCATCAGGTCTGTCAGCTTGGTGGCGCGCGGCGCGGCCATGATTTTTGACAGGCGCACCGTGCCCAAAGGGTGCTGGCGCGGGTCGACAATGAACACATCGTAAAAACTTTCGGGCAGGTCATCGCTGGCGCGCATAAAGTCGATGATATCGCCGACATTCCAGTGTTCAGGGGCCGAAACCAGCTCGCGCTGCATCAGACGACCGGCGGTATATTCATCGAACTGCAACGACATTTTGACAGCGGCGCGGTCGGCATCTTCCAGCGCGTGCAGCAGTTTTTCCTGCTGCGGCTCGTCCAGGTCTCCTACCAGATAGACCATGTCATCGGTTTCAAGCTCGCGCACGGCTTCGGCAAGAACATGGTCAGGCAGGTCGCGCAAAATCTCGTCGCGCACGCCTTCCTCAAGCTCGGACAGCACCTCGCCATCCAGCTCGATGCCCCACAGATCAATCAGCGCGGCGCGTTCCGAACGGCTGATCTGCTCCAGAATATCGGCGATATCGGCCACATGCAGCGGCTCGAGCAGGGCAATCAGCTGGTTCTGGTCTTGCGCCTCGACCGCCTGCAAGATTGTCTCGACAATGTCCTGATCAAGCGCATAAGCGTCTTCATCCTCGGCCAGCGCGTCTACGGGGTCAAAATCCTGTTCGTCGCTCATCGCAGGCTCCTTTGTGGCTGGTCCGTTGCGCAACATAGAAGCTCGCCAAAGCCGGCACAAGCTGACGCGCGCGAAAACCCGGAACCGCGCGCAACGCTTCGCCGATTATTTACTTTCCTTTGAAAGTGAATTCTATTCTTATGAAGTTGCTTGATGAGATTTTTGCAGGAACTATGCCATCATTCTCAAGCCGGACTACTAAATGTTGGCCATTCTGCGCAACGACGCACAACAGTGAGGGACATATGACAGAAATTACACGAGACATGTATCGCGACCCGAACTCGATGCCACCCCTGGCACAGGCGGTGCCATTGGGCATTCAGCATGTGCTGGCCATGTTTGCTTCCAACGTGACGCCCGCGATCATCGTGGCGGGTGCGGCGGGCATTGGCTTTGGCTCGGGCGACCTTTCCAACATGATTTACATGATTCAAATGGCCATGCTGTTTGCAGGTATAGCCACCTTGTTTCAAACCATCGGCATGGGGCCGGTTGGCGCGCGCCTGCCCATTGTGCAGGGCACCAGCTTTGCCTTTGTGCCGATCATGATCCCGGCAGTGGCCGGTGCCGGCGTTGGCGGCATGGCCGGTCTGATGACCGGCGTAATGATCGGCGGCGTTTTTCACTTCTGCCTCGGCACCTTCATTGGCAAATTGCGCTTTGCCCTGCCACCGCTTGTGACCGGGCTGATCGTGACCATGATCGGCCTCGCGCTGATCAAGGTTGGCGTGCAATATGCCGCCGGTGGCGTGCCTGCCTATGATGCGGCAACCGCGGCAATGGCCAGCGCCAAGGCCGGGGGCACGGCGCTTGATACGTCAACCCTGAAATTCGGCAGCCTGGCCATGTGGTTCCCCGCCTTCGTGGTGATCGCGGTAACGCTTGTTCTGAAGTTTTTCACCAAGGGGATGCTTTCAGTCGCCGGGGTGCTTGTGGGCCTGATCGCGGGTTATATTGTTGCGCTGCTCATGGGGCAGGTCAGCTTTGGCAATATCGGCAATGCCGCCTGGCTGACCGTGCCCTCGCCCTTCAAATGGGGGTTCGAGTTGAACTGGGCCATCATCATCGGCATGTGCCTCATGGCCATCATTTCGGCGATTGAAACGGTCGGCGATGTATCCGGCATTACCAAAGGCGGGGCCGGGCGTGAAGCGACCGACAAGGAAATCGCCGGGGCAACCTATGCCGACGGGCTTGGCACGGCGGTGGCGGGTGTCTTCGGCTCGCTGCCCAATACCAGCTTCAGCCAGAATGTCGGCCTTGTTGCAATGACCGGGGTGATGAGCCGCCATGTCGTGACCATCGGCGCGCTGTTCCTGATTGCCGCGGGTCTTGTGCCCAAGGTCGGTGCCGCCATCTCGACCATGCCGATCAACGTGCTGGGCGGCGGTGTCATCGTCATGTTCGGCATGGTGGTTGCTGCCGGCATTTCCATGCTGTCAGACGTGAACTGGAACCGCCGCAACATGGTGATTTTCGCAACTGCAATTTCGGTGAGTTTTGGCCTGCAACTGGTGCCCGAGGCACTGCTGCATATGGGCAAGACCATGCAGATTCTGCTGACCAGCGGGCTGCTGCCGGCCGCAATCATCGCAGTCGTGCTTAATCTGGTCATTCCGGAAGAAGACTGAAATCCGGGGGCTGCGCTGCGGCGCGGCCCCTAAACCAGCCCTGCGGCAAGCTGATTTTGCCGGGCAATCAGGCGACGGGTATCGAGCCGCGCCAGCACACCCCCCTCCACCACAATTTGCCCTTCGACCAACAGGTCGCGCACGCCTTTGGGCGGGCACAGGATGAGCGCGGCAACCGCATCCCACGCGCCTGCCGCGCCCAAATGCTGGCTGTCCCAAATGGCGATATCGCCGCGCTTGCCAATTTCAAGGCTGCCTAGGTCGGGGCGGCCCAGCACCCTGGCCCCGCCCAGCGTGGCAATTTCCAGCACCTCGCGGGCCGAAATGGCATCGGCGCCATTCTGAACGCGTTGCAACAGCAGCGCCTGACGCGCCTCGCTTAACACATCACCGGCATCATTGCTGGCCGAACCATCAACCCCCAGCCCCACATTCACCCCCGCATCGCGCATGGCGCGCACGGGCGCAATGCCCGAACCAAGCCGGCAATTGGAACAGGGGCAATGCGCCACGCCGGTGCCTGTGCGCGCAAAAAGGTCAATCTCGCTTATATCCAGCTTAACGCAATGCGCGTGCCACACATCACTGCCGGTCCAGCCCAGATCCTCGGCATATTGACCGGGGCGGCAGCCGAATTTCTCCAGCGAATAGGCAATGTCTTCGTCATTCTCGGCCAGATGCGTGTGCAGCATCACGCCCTTGTCACGCGCCAGAAGTGCTGCATCGCGCATCAATTCGCGACTAACGGAAAAGGGCGAACAGGGCGCAAGGCCAATGCGCAGCATCGCGCCATCGGCGGCATTGTGATAGGTGTCAACCAGCCGGATACTGTCCGTCAGAATCGCCGCCTCATCCTCGACCAGACTGTCGGGCGGCAGGCCGCCATCGCTTTCGCCAATGCTCATCGCACCGCGCGTGGCGTGCAGGCGCAGCCCGATGCTTTGCGCCGCCACGATCGTATCATCCAGCCGTGACCCGTTGGGGAACAGATACAAATGGTCGGATGTCAGCGTGCAGCCCGAAAGCGCCAGTTCCGCCAAACCAACTTGGGCCGATACCAGCATATGCTCCGGCCCCATGCGCGCCCAGATCGGGTAAAGCGTTTGCAGCCAGCCAAACAGCAGCGCATCCTGCCCGCCGGGCACGGCGCGGGTCATGGTTTGATACAGGTGGTGGTGGGTGTTCACCAACCCCGGCGTGACCACGCAGCCGCGCGCATCAATCACCCTATCGGCCAGATAGGGGCCATCGCCAATGGCGGCAATCACCCCATCTTCAACCAGCACCGAAGCCCCGGCCAATTCGCGCCGCTTTGCATCCATCGTCACAACAATATCGGCATTGCGGATGAGCGTGCTGGCCATGATCTGCCCCTATTTCGTGCCGAACATCCGATCGCCCGCATCGCCAAGCCCGGGCAGGATATAGCCGATTTCGGAAAGCTGGCGGTCGACCGCGGCGGTAATGATCGGCACATCGGGATGCGCCTCTTTCATCCGCTTAATGCCTTCGGGGGCGGCCAGAAGGCACAAAAACCGGATATCTTTAGCCCCGGCTTTCTTGAGCAGGTCAATTGCTGCAACCGAGGAGTTGCCGGTGGCGAGCATCGGGTCAACAGCGATCACAACGCGCTGTTCCAGCTCTTTTGGCACCTTGAAGTAATACTGCACCGGTTGCAGGGTTTCCTCGTCGCGGTAAAGCCCGACAAAGCCAACGCGGGCCGAAGGGATAAGCTCCAGAACCCCATCAAGCAACCCGTTGCCCGCCCGCAAAATAGAGATCAGCGCGAGCTTCTTGCCCTTCAGAATCGGCGCTTCCATCTCTTCCAGCGGTGTGTCGATATCGGTTGTGGTCATCGGCAGGTTGCGGGTGACTTCATAGCCGATCAGCAGGCTGATCTCACGCAGAAGCTGGCGGAATTTGGCGGTGGATGTGCCGCGCTCACGCATTTTGGTCAGCTTGTGCTGCACCAGCGGGTGTTTGACGACTGTCAAATGTTGGGTGGTCAGATGCTCAGTCATTGGCGCTCTCCTCGAATTGGGCTGCAATGCGGGCGCGGGTCGCCTCGTCACAAAAGGCTGCTGCCATCGCATCGAGGTTTATCGCACGAAAATCGGCCTCTCCCCAGCCGAAAGTGGCGTTCAGCCCGGCATATTCGCGGCTCATATCGGTATCAAAATAGGGCGGATCATCGGTGGAGATGCTGATCGAAATGCCCGCATCGCGCAGCTTGTTGATAGAGTGGTCGGCCAATGCCGGAAACACGGAAAGCGAGATGTTGGAGCCGGGATTCACCTCCAGATGCACGCCTTCGCCCGCCAGCCGCTTCATCAGGTCGGCATCTTCAACCGCGCGCACACCGTGGCCGATGCGGCTGACTTTCAGGTCGCGCAAGGTCTGCACCACGCTTTCAGCCCCGCGCACCTCGCCGGCATGGCTGGTCAGGCCAAGGCCGGCTTCGGCGGCACAGGCGAAGGCCCAGGCAAAATCGCCGACATCGCCAAAATTCTCATCACCACCCATGCCAAAGCCGGTCAGCATGTGGCTGGCAGTGTCGGCCGACATCCGCGCGGTCTTGCGGGCGTTTTCAGCCCCGAAATGGCGCACAACGGTGGAAATGAAGCGCGATGTAATGCCCAACTTCGCCTCCTGCCGCGCCGCTGCCTCGCACATCGCCGCCAGATATTCACGCCATTTCACCAGATCGCCGCCACAAAAATCCGGCGCCAAAAAAATTTCGGTATAGATCACGCCATGCTTGGCGCTTTCGGCCAGCACGGCTTCGGTGAGACGTGCAAAATCATCGGGGGTTTGCAGCACCGAACAGGCGGCCTCGTAAACCGCCAGAAAATTGACGAAACCGTGCCATTCATAATTGCCGTCACCCCCGAAAATGCCGCCGAGATCGACCTTCTTTTCATGCGCCAACTGGCGGATAAAGGCGGGCGGCGCCGCCCCTTCAAGGTGCAAATGCAGCTCTGTCTTGGGGGTCGCGGTAAAATCTCTCACAAAAAACTCCTGCCATGTTTGCCTTGGGCAAGGCCCAGATGGGCAGCCAATGTTTCGCCAACCTGCACAAAACCCACCTGCCCCAGCGGGCCGGGTTCAAGCCCCGCGCCATGCACCAGCACAGGCACACGTTCGCGCGTATGCTCGGTGCCGTGCCAGGTCGGGTCATTGCCGTGGTCGGCTGTGATGATCAGCAGGTCATCTTTGCGCATTTTCTTCAGCAAGGCGGGGATGCGCGCATCGAAGGTTTCCAGCGCGCGCGCATAGCCCGGCACATCGCGGCGGTGGCCGTATTCGCTGTCAAACTCGACGAAATTCGCGAAAACAAGGTCGCCATCCTGCGCGGAGTCGGCAAGGGTAAGCAAATGGTCGAACAAAGCCATGTCGTCCTTGCCCTTGAACACTTCGGAAATGCCCGACATGGCGAAAATATCGCCGATCTTGCCAATTGCAAGCGTGCGCCCGCCCGCATCAACCACGCGGTTGCACAGGGTTTTTTCGGGCGGTGTAATGGCATAATCATGCCGGTTCGGCGTGCGTTTGAAGCTGGCCGCATCCGCCCCCAGAAACGGGCGCGCGATGACCCGGCCCACCATCATCGGGTGGAAAAGTTCGGCGGCAATTTCGCAAAGCGCATATAGCTTTTCCAGCCCGAATGCCTGCTCATGGGCGGCGATCTGCACCACGCTATCGGCCGAGGTATAGACGATGGGCTTGCCGGTTTTCACATGCGCCTCGCCAAGCTCTTCAATAATTCTGGTGCCCGAGGCATGGCAATCGCCCAGAATGCCGGGCAGGCCAGCCCGCGCAATCATCTCGGCAATCTTGTCCGCTGGGAAGGCGGGCTTTGTGTCGGGGAAATAGTGCCAGTCAAACGGCACGGGCATTCCTGCAAGCTCCCAATGGCCCGAAGGCGTGTCTTTACCGTTGGACACTTCATTGGCCGCCGCGTAGGGGCCGGTGGGTGTGGATGAAAAACCCGGCGGATAGGTGCCGGTGGCCAGTTCCGCCGCCCGGCCAAGGCCAAGTGCATCGAGATTGGGCAGGCGCAGCGGGCCGTTTCGCCCCTCATTCGCACGCCCCGCCGCGCATTCAGCGGCGATATGGCCGAGCGTGTCCGAACCTTCATCGCCAAAGGCGGCGGCATCACCTGCTCCGCCAATGCCAACAGAATCCATCACAACAAGAAAAGCGCGGCTCATGGTGCGATCCTTTCCAGAACAAGCGGCGTTTCGGCGGGCGCATCGCCAATGGTATAGGCCGCGTCCAGCCGTGCGCGGGCGGCTTGCAGCCCGGCATCGCTGCGGGCATGAATGCGGGCGATGGGGGTATGTGCATCCACCTTCGCCCCAAGCGATGCGAGCCTGTCCAGCCCAACCGCATAGTCAATGGCATCGGCGGCGCGGCGGCGACCGCCGCCAAGTTCGACCACCGCCTGCCCCACGGCGCGGGTATTGATCTGCGCGACATGGCCTTCGGTTCTTGCGAAATAATCCATAATGATCGGCGCGGCTTCCATGTGCTTTTCGGGCGCATCCATAAAATCGGCTGGCCCGCCAAGCGCGGCAACCATCTGCGCGAATTTCTCTGCCGCCGCCCCGCTGGCATAGGCGTTGTTCACCTTGGCGCGCGCATCATCCAGACTTTCCGCCAAGCCGGCGCTGTGCAAAAGGTCAGCGCAAAGCGCGACCGTAACCTCATAAAGCCGTGCATCGGCATTGCCGCGCAAAAACGCCACGGCATTGGCCATTTCCAGCGCATTGCCGGCCGCACTGGCCAGCGGCTGGTTCATATCGGTCAGCAGCGCGGTGGTGGTGCAGCCCGCACCGTTAGCCACCTGCACAAGGCTTTCGGCCAGCGCGCGCGCGTCGGCCGCCGTGGCCATGAATGCGCCCGAGCCGAACTTTACATCCAGCACCAGATGCTCCAACCCCGCAGCAAGCTTTTTGGACAGGATCGAGGCAGTGATCAGGTCAATCGATTCGACTGTCGCCGTCACGTCGCGAATGCCGTAAAGGCGCTTGTCAGCGGGGGCAATTTCGCCGGTCTGGCCGATAATCG
Source organism: Abyssibius alkaniclasticus (assembly GCF_020447305.1). NCBI lineage: Bacteria > Pseudomonadati > Pseudomonadota > Alphaproteobacteria > Rhodobacterales > Paracoccaceae > Abyssibius > Abyssibius alkaniclasticus. The sequence goes on from NZ_CP095732.1 coordinate 2,736,713, forward strand.
CACAGCCCACCTGCCCGACCACGCGGCGCAATTCGCCAATATCGGGCTGGGTGTTATAGCCGGGGATGGCATCGAACTTGTCGAGCGTGCCGCCCGTATGCCCAAGGCCGCGGCCCGAAATCATCGGCACATAGGCGCCACAGGCGGCAAGCGCGGGCGCAAGCATGAGCGATACATTGTCCCCCACGCCGCCGGTTGAATGTTTGTCCACCACCGGGCCGGGCATGGCCCATGTCAGCACATCGCCGCTGTCCCGCATGGCACATGTCAGCGCAACACGCTCATCAATGCTCATCTTCTGGAAAAATACCGCCATCGCAAAGGCTGCGGCCTGGCCTTCGGAGATGCTGCCATCGGTGATGCCGGCGACGAATTGCGCAATCGCCGCCTGTGGCAACACGCCCCCGTCACGTTTAAGCGCAATAATTTCCTGTGTCAGCATGTCAGCCCCCTGCGTTGAACCTGTAGCATTGGGCGGTTTTTGTCCAGATGGTCAAGAATTATTATCGAGCTGCGCCTGATCAAACGCATAGGGCAAAAGCTCGGCCATTGTCATGCGCCGCCGCTCGCCATTCAGATCGGCCAGAATGACCACGGTATCGGGGCTGGAAAATTCGGCCAGCTTCTGCCGACAGCCGCCACAGGGCGTAACGGGCTGCGGGCTGACGGCCATAACCAGCACTTGCGTGATCTGCCGTTCACCCGCCGCCACCATTGCCGCTATGGCCCCGGCTTCGGCGCAAGTGCCCTGCGGATAGGCGACATTCTCGACATTGCAGCCGGAAAACACCGCGCCCGTTGCGGTTTCAATCGCCGCACCCACCGCAAAGTTGGAATAGGGCGCATAGGCCTGTGCGCGGGCGGCCTTGGCAGCGTCAAACAGCATCGTCATCTCCTGAAGGGGCTAGGTCCAGCTTTCACGTTTACGATAAAGCGTTGAGGGTGACACGCCCAAAATGCGGGCCGCTTGCGGCAACGAGCCGTCGCTCGCCTCGATCGTTGCCTCAATGAATGCCCGCTCCATTTCGGCAAGCGTATGGCCAACAAAGGCCGATATCTTTGGCGTGGCATCGCCACGTGCGACGGGGTGTTCCGGCGCGCTGGGTGACATCATGCGCCGGGCTTCCACCAGAATATCATGCGGCAGCATTTCGGGCATCATCTCGACACCGTCATTCAGCACAACCACATTGCGCAGCACGTTCAAAAGCTGGCGCACATTGCCCGGCCAGTCGAGCCTGCGGAACATCTGCGCGGTTTCGGGATTGAGCCGACGGAACATCTTGCCTTCTTCCTGTGCGAATTTATGCAAGGTCAGCTCGGCAATCTTCAAAATATCGTCGCGCCGTTCGCGCAAGGGCGGCAGGTGAATCGGCACAACATGCAACCGGTAGTAAAGATCTTCGCGAAAGCGCCCGGCCCGCATTTCGACCATAGGGTCGCGGTTGGTGGCGCAGACTATGCGCACATCGACCACGCGGGGTGTCACCGCGCCAACCGGCGTTACCGTTGATGTTTGCAGGAAACGCAGCAGCTTGGTTTGCAGCGACAGGTCCATCTCGCAGATTTCATCCAGAAACAGCGTGCCGCCATGCGCCGCAGCCGCAGCACCTTTCTTGTCGGAAATGGCGCCGGTGAACGAGCCTTTCAGATGGCCAAACACCTCGGATTCCAGCAAGTCGCGCGGGATTGCACCGCAGTTGAGCGCAATGAACGGCCCTTCGGCACGGGGCGAACAATCATGGATCGCATGGGCGGCCAGCTCCTTGCCCGTGCCGCTTTCCCCGGTGATGAAAACCGAAGCGGTCGAGCGGCCGATCCGGTCGATCATCCGGTAAATTGCCTGCATTTCGGGGGAATTGCCCAGAAACCCGTGAAACCCTTCGCCCGATTGCGGCTTTTCAGGCGTATCGGCGCGCTGCGTGCGCTCAGCACTCAGCGCATTTTCAACGGCGCGCAGCAGGCGGTTTTCGTCAAACGGCTTCACCAGAAAATCAAAGGCGCCAAGGCGCATTGCCTCAACCGCGCGGTTGATCGAGCCATTGGCGGTAATCACGATGACCCGTGCATTGGCGTCATGGCGATGAACCTCGTCCATCAGCTCCATCCCGTCGCCATCGGGCAGCATCAGGTCGAGCAACACGGTGCTGGCCTTGGATTTGCGCCAGCTCGCACGTGCCTCTTGCAGGCTGCTTGCGGTCACCACCTCATGCCCGGCCTTTTTCAGCACGGTTTCATACAGCATGGCCAGCGATAGCGTGTCTTCGACAAGGAGAATAGGAGATGCCATCGCCTCTGCTACCAATTGCCGGCCTCTTTGGCAACAAATGTCAAAAGCGCATCAACCCCGTCAATCAACCGTGCCAACCTTGGGGCCACACGCGCCCAATCTTCGGTTTTGACGGCGGCATTAAGCTCCTGGGAAAGGTTTTGCAGCCCCGTGCCACCAATGGCCCCGGCCAGTGATATCAGAATATGCGTGGCGCTGCGCACAGGCTCCACCGCCGCCCCGGCCTGCCCCGCGCGCAGTTTTTCCTGCACATTTTCAAGATCGTCGGTGATTTTGCTGAGCAATTCGCGCATTCCGGCCGGGCCCATCGTTTGCGCCAGATTGTCAAAAATCCGCCGGTCAATCGCGGTAAGTTCTGTGGATGCAACAGGTTCAAGCGGCGCGCTTTGCAGGGGCTTGTCGCCGACATATCCCAGCACAGCCGTGCCAAAATCGTCGATACTGGTCAGCGGTTTGGCGATCAGGCCATTGGCGCCCACATCCATGATGCGCGCCACATGGTCGGGCATGGCATAGGCGGTCAGGGCAACAAGCGGCAAACGCGCCAGCGCATCGTTGCGTGCGCGCAGGGTGCGGATCACGTCCAGCCCGGTCATGCGCGGCATTTCAATGTCGAGCAGGGCAATGTCAAACCCGCCATTGGCCAGCATTTCCAGCGCCTCGACCCCGTCCGAGGCCACCTCGAACTGCGCGCCCATCGCCTCGAGCATCTGGCTGACAACAAGCTGGTTGGTCAGATTGTCTTCGGCGACCAGAATTTTCAGCGCCGAAAGATCGGGCAAACCGCCGGTTGGCATGGCACCGGGCGCGTTGGCCGGCGCATTTTCAAAGTGGCAAATTTCGGGCGGAAAGGCGAGCGTGATGCGCGCGCCCCCTTTGGGCCGGTTTTGCACGTCGATATCACCGCGCATCCGGTCGGTCAGCGTTTTGGTTATGTAAAGCCCAAGGCCGGTGCCATCTTTGCGCGCATCCAAGGGCCGGCCACGCAGGGCAAACAGCGCGCGCAGGGCCGCGTCGCTAAAGCCGGGGCCGTCATCATCAATCGTTACGGTCAGCCCGCCCTCATCGGTGCCGTGAAAATGCACGCAAACCTCGCCCTCATCACAGAATTTGAGCGCGTTCCCAAGGATATTGTCGAAAATCCGGTTCAACTCGGCCGCCGCGCCATGCAGGGCCGTTGGTGCATCGGTGCTGAGGGTTATGCGCAGATTCAGGCTTTTTTCAACCGCCGTGTCGCGCCAGCGATTATCGATCCGCCGCGCAAGTTCGGCCAGCGAAACATCGCGTTTGGACAGCGCGCCGACACCCATCGAAATATCGAGCAGGTCTTTCAGGGTTGCTGCCGCCACACGCGCCTGGCGCAGGCTGCGCTTTTCCGCCCCGCTCAACCCGTCTGCGCCGATCAGGCTTAGCGATGACAGCACACCGGCTGCTGCGGCGCGCAGGTCATGCGCAAGCAAATCCGAGGCGATATCGGGGTCATCCATGTTTCGGTCGTTGAGTGTCATGTGCCGCAATGCTCCTTGCAACGCAGTATGTCGCAAAAACAGTTACTCGTCCAAGGGTTGTGTTTGCGTTACCGAATATACCATTTTTTTGAAAAGCGCAGCTTTTATGCGGCATTTCGGAATTTTTGAAGCGCGGCACGCAGGGCCGAAAGATCAAGCGGCAGATCAAGGCACTGATCATAAAGAGATTTATCGGCAACACGCCCGATTGAGATGATCGGCACTTTCGGGTAGGTATTGCGCAATTCTGTTGCTGTTTTCGTCTCGTCCTGGCCGGTCGGTTCAAACAGGATCAGCTTTGGGGGCGCTTTTTCGTCATCGTCCGTGACCAGAATACTTTCGTCCCGCAGCACGGTTTCGCAAATGGCACGCACCGCGCCCGATTGCAGATTCATGCGCACATTGAACGGGGCGGCATTGGTGGTGTTCATGGGAATCAGCAAGGCAAGCCTTGTGCCGCCATCGTCTTGCTGATGCACCTCGATCTTTCCGCCCATCTGCGCGCAAAGCCCGCGCGCCAGTGTGGGCCCAACGGCCCCGGCGGCAAAATTGGTGTCGTCTTGCGGCGCGGCGTCTTCCAGGAAAATCGGGCGCCAACTGTCACCCCCGCCCTGCCGGTAGGAAAACACGATCTCGCCGTGCATAAGGCCGTCGGAATGGTCAAAACGCACGGTCAAATGGTCAACACCGGCGGTTTCCAGCAGATAATTGCACAGATGCTCAAAAATCTGGTGCAGGCGGCGCACATCGCCAAGCAACTGGTCGGGCGCGCTTTCAACCACCTCGATATCCAGCCGCCCGCGGCTTTCATCAATCGCCCGTGCAAGCCCGTTGGCCAGCATCCGCAAGCTGAATTGTTTGCGCTCTATCGGCAGGGCACGGGCCTGCAGGGCCGAAAAATCGAGTATATCGGTCAGCAGGCCAATCATCCGCCGCGCGGAACGCTCGGCCATGCCAAGCGTGCGGTTCAGCTTGCCGGGCAGATCTTGCTGGCGGGCAATGGCCAGCAGCCCCAGAACCCCGTTCATCGGGGTGCGCAGTTCGTGGCTCATCATCGTCAGGAATTGCGACTTGGCGCGGCTCGCCTGCTCGGCTTCGCGCGCCAGTTGCAAATTATGTTTGGCCAGACGGCGGAACCTGCGCAATGACATCCAGTTGATGACCAGCGCCAGCAGCAGCACCGCGGTTGCGGCCCCCAGCAGGAACGCGGTATTGCGCACGCCAACCCCAAGCTGGGCGCGAATTTCCGCAAGATTTTTCTGCTCGCCCTGGGTGACGATGCGCGACAGCTCGCGCAACGCATCGCCAAATGGCGCAAAAGCGCGGTCGATCGCTTCGATTGTCGTATCATCGCCAGGCTGGAGCATGACGATCTGCGTCTCGAAGGCCTGCATCGTGGCAAAGAACCGGCTTACAATCTGGTTTTCAGCGTCATAATCCAGCAAACGTTCGCCAATGCGGCCCCGCTGAAAAATCGCAACGCGGCTCCATAAAATATCAAAGCGGTTGTTCAGATTGGCTGCGCTTTCTGCGCCCGTCATTTCGGTTGAACGCAGCGCGCGAAGCTCGCTGCGAAAGCGCGCCAGCTCCAGCTCCAACTGGCTGGTCGACCAGGAAATATCTTCCTGCCCAGCCGTTTGCAACGCTACCACATTGCGCTGAATAGCCTGATACCCGAAGAATACCAGGCCAATCAGCGTAATGAAAAGAAGCGTGCCAACAATAAAACTAAAGCGTTGCGCCGCTTTCACTTAGTCCAATTCCACCCTGATCAATTGCCATATCATATATGTACCATATACCGTATCTTGCAGGATTGCATTATCGCTTTGCGGATAGACAACCCAGATCGGGCCCTTGTCGCGCAAGGACAGGCGTTCACCATTTACGGCGGTTGCAAAAATCACATCATATTCGGCCAGATGCGCATAGGGTATTTCGACCTGATAATCGTTCATCGCGGTCAGGGTGATCGTGTCATCCGGCATGAGGCCCAGCAGCGCAACAACATCACGGCCCAACGGGCCCTGATAGCAGTTCATACCTTCCAGATATTCGTTCTCGGTGGCAATCGCATATTGTGGCAGGGCAAAATACGCAGCCTCGCTCAGCTCGGTTGTCGTGCCGTCACGACCAACAAGCGTGATCAGCACCTCGCTTGAATGGACATCGCTCGTGGTGCTGCTGCCTTCGCTGGTCTGCACGGTCTGGCCGGCAATACAGGGCGTGTCGGCCGGCATTTGGGCAAGGGCGGCCATCGGGGTGAAGCCGCCAAGCAGCAACAGGGCCGAAAACAGGGGGCGGGGTGAAAGCGACATATGCGAACCATCCTATGTTAGTCTTACCCTTCATCCTGCAAAAATCGGGCCGTGCTGTTTAATGGCGCAAACACCGCCCGTTTCGCATTCTGCAAACTCAACCTAAGGTTTTTTTGCGTTTTGCGAATTAAATGCAGTGTAATTTGCATTTCACAATTTTACCAACCGAAATATTGCTGGAGTCTTAACCGAACTCGCTGATTTTACGGCTAAAATCCGCCCCGGAAAGCTAAAATTATTTCTATTTTGGCCCGGAAATCAATTCGGGGCTACCTGTTTGGCATAGCCGAGGTTTTGCAAAGCGATACGAATTTCATCGAGGATGGCCGGGTCATCAATGGTTGCCGGCATCTTCCAATCGGCCCCATCGGCGATTTTTGCCATCGTTGCGCGCAATATCTTGCCCGAGCGGGTTTTTGGCAGCCGGTCGACCACGCAGCCGAGCTTGAAGGCGGCAACCGGGCCGATCTGGTTGCGCACGAGCGCCACGCATTCCGCCACGATCTCGGCTTCGGGTTTTGCGCAGCCTTTGTTGAGGCACAGGAAGGCCAGCGGCAACTGGCCTTTCAGCGCGTCTTCCACACCAACCACCGCGCATTCCGCCACATCCTTGTGGCCTGCCAGCACCTCTTCCATTGCGCCGGTCGAAAGCCTGTGGCCGGCCACGTTTATCACATCATCGGTGCGGGCCATGATGTAGAGATAGCCATCATCGTCGATCATTCCCGCATCGCCGGTTTCATAATAGCCGGGAAAGGTTGTCAGATAGGCCTTTTTGAAGCGTTCATCGGCGTTCCAAAGGCTTGGCAATGTGCCCGGCGGCAAGGGCAGTTTAATGGCAATCGCACCAAGCGTGCCGGGGGCGACGGGGTTGCCGCCTTCATCCAGAATTTGCACATCATAACCCGGCATGGCCACGGTGGGCGAGCCTAGCTTGACGGGCAGTTCCTCTATTCCCAGCGGGTTGGCGACAATGGAAAATCCGGTTTCGGTCTGCCACCAATGGTCGATCACCGGCACGCCAAGCTGTTTCTGGGTCCAGATGATCGTATCGGGGTCGGCGCGTTCGCCCGCCAAAAACAGCGCGCGCAGCCTTGACAGATCATACCCGTCAACCAGCCTGCCCTCCGGGTCTTCACGCTTGATGGCACGAAAGGCCGTGGGGGCGGTGAAAAAGCTCACCACGCCATGTTCGGCAATCACCCGCCAGAATGTGCCCGCATCGGGGGTGCCGACAGGCTTGCCCTCGAACACCACGGTCGTTGCGCCCAGCAGCAGCGGTGCGTAGCAGATATAGCTGTGGCCCACGACCCAGCCCACATCCGAGGCCGCCCAGAACACCTCGCCCGGCGCGACGTTGTAGATGTTGGTCATCGTCCAGAGAAGCGACACCGCATGGCCGCCATTGGGCCGCAAAACCCCCTTGGGTTGGCCGGTGGTGCCGGAAGTATAGAGAATGTAGAGCGGGTCCATCCCGCCAACCGGGGTGCAGGGCGCAGGGGCAACGCCTGTTTGCGCCTCGTGCCAGTCAAAATCATAACCATCGCGCAGCTCGGCGCGCTGCTGGTCGCGCTGCAAGATCAGCGTGAAATCGGGCTTGTGGCTTGATTGCGCAATCGCCGCATCGACCAGCGGTTTATAGGCAATCACCCTGCCCGGCTCTATTCCGCAAGATGCGGCGACAATCGCCTTGGGTGTGGCATCATTGATGCGCACGGCAAGCTCATGCGCGGCAAAACCGCCAAACACCACGGAATGCACCGCGCCAAGGCGGGCGCAGGCCAGCATGGCCATCAGCGCCTCGGGCACCATCGGCATGTAGATGATCACGCGGTCGCCCTTGCCCACGCCCCTGGCGGCAAGCGCACCCGCCAGCCGCGCGGTTTTCTCGGTCAGTTCCGCATAGCTGAGCGTGGCCTTCGCGCCGGTGATCGGGCTGTCATAGATGATGGCGGCCTGATCGCCGCGCCCGGCTTCAACATGCCGGTCGAGCGCGTTGTAACAGGTGTTGAGAATGCCATCGGCATACCAGTCATAAAACGGCGCGCGGGCATCATCAAGCGCGTGGCTGGGCGGCTTTATCCAGTCCACCGCCTTGGCCTGTTCCATCCAAAAGGCTTCCGGATCTGCCTGCCAGGCGGCATAAACATCACGATAGCTCATCAATTCCACTCCCCAATGCGCGGCCAGCACGGCCACAGTGTAACCACTTTCCCTCGGGGATGAAATTGCCCGGCTTGGCCGGTGTTCTTGTATCGGGAGGGTCAGTGCGCCTGCCCGTTACAGCCATTTATGCCCCAGCTTTTACACCATTTCCATGCGGCATTCCGCCTTAGCCATAGGTTTGCACCGGCGTGCCGGCCAGTGCGGCAATGTTCAGCAGGCCGCGCGCGGTGATGGAGGGCGTGACGATATGCGCCTTGTTGCCCATGCCCATCAGAATCGGGCCGACCTCCAGGCTGCCGCCCAGCATTTTCATGGTGTTGCGCACACCGCTGGCCGCATCGGTATTGGCAAAAATCAGCACATTGGCCGCGCCTTCGAACCGGCTTTCGGGCAGGATACGGGCGCGCAGTTCCGCATCGAGCGCGGCATCAACATGCATTTCCCCCTCATAGGCGAAATCGCGCGGCACCGCGTCGAGCAATTCTATCGCTGCGCGCATCCGCCGCCCGCTTTCGGTTTCCAGGTTGCCGAATTGCGAATGCGAACACAGCGCGATGCGTGGCGTCACCCCGAAGCGGCGCACATGCCGGGCGGCCCCGATGACGTTCTCCACAATCTGCTGCGGGGTCGGCTCGGGCGAAACCTGTGTATCGCCCACAAAGATCGGCCCCTTTTCGTGGATCAGCAGCGACAGCGCGCCAATCGGGTGCAGCTTGTCAGATCCGATCACCTGGCTGATATAATTCAGGTGCCACAAATACTGCCCGAAGGTGCCGCAGATCATGCTATCGGCCTCGTCGCGCCTGACCATGACCGCGCCGATTGCCGTGGAATTGGTGCGCATAATGGCCTTGGCAAGGTCGGGCGTGACCCCGCGCCGCGCCATACAGGCATGGTAGGTGCCCCAATAGTCGCGGTAGCGCGGGTCGTTTTCGGGGTTCACAAGCTCGAAATCGCGGCCCGCAACCATGCCCAGCCCGCATTTCTCGATCCGCTGCGCCACAACCTCCGGGCGACCAATAAGAATGGGCGCATCATGGGTTTCCTCGATCATCGCATGGGCGGCGCGCAGCACGCGCTCATCCTCGCCCTCGGTGAACACGATCCGACGCAGAGAGGCACGCGCCGCTTCAAACACCGGCCGCATGATCAGCGCCGAGCGATAGACCGACCCATCGAGCCGCGCGCGATAGGCGTTCAGGTCGGGCAGCGGGCGGCGGGCCACGCCGGACTCCATTGCCGCCTTGGCCACCGCGCTGGCGACAATCGCCAAAAGCCGCGGGTCGAACGGTTTCGGAATCAGGTAATCGGGGCCGAAAATCAGGTCTTCACCCTGATAGGCGGCGGCGGCCTCGGCGCTGGAATGCGCGCGCGCCAGCTTGGCAATGGCATTCACACAGCCGATTTCCATGTCATCATTGATGGTGGTTGCCCCCACATCCAGCGCACCGCGAAAGATGAAGGGAAAGCACAGCACATTGTTGACCTGATTGGGATAATCGCTGCGCCCGGTTGCGATAATCGCATCGGGCGCGACCTCGCGCGCCTCTTCCGGCATGATTTCCGGCGTCGGGTTGGCCAGCGCAAAGATGATCGGCCTGGCAGCCATTTTCGCCACCATATCGCGCGTCAGCACACCGGGGCCGGACAGGCCCAGAAACAGATCGGCCCCGGCTATCACCTCGTCCAGATTGCGCAAATCGCTGGCTTGCGCGAACTCGGCTTTTTGCGGGGTCATCTCATCGGGGCGGCCCTCATAAACCAGCCCGGCTATGTCGCATAACCAGATGTTTTCGCGCTTCACACCCAGTTTCACCAGCATGTTGAGACAGGCAATTCCTGCCGCCCCGCCGCCGGTAGACACAACCTTGATGTCTTCGAATGACTTACTTGCACAATGCAACGCATTGGTGGCCGCCGCCCCCACAACAATAGCCGTGCCGTGCTGGTCATCATGGAACACCGGAATATTCATGCGTTCACGGCAGAGTTTTTCGACGATAAAACAATCGGGTGCCTTGATGTCCTCAAGGTTGATCGCCCCAAAGGTCGGCTCCAGCGCGGTCACAATATCGGCCAGTTTTTTGGGGTCGCTTTCGTTTACCTCGATATCGAAACAATCGATATTGGCGAATTTCTTGAACAGAACCGCCTTGCCCTCCATCACCGGCTTGGAGGCCAGCGCCCCGATATTGCCAAGCCCCAGCACCGCGGTGCCATTGCTGACCACAGCCACCAGATTGCCGCGCGATGTGTATTTCTCGGCCGTTGTCGCATCGGCCTTGATTTCAAGGCAGGCTTCGGCCACGCCTGGGGAATAGGCGCGGCTCAGGTCGCGGCCATTGGCCAGCGGTTTGGTGGCACGAATTTCCAGCTTTCCGGGCTTTGGCAGCGCATGATAATCCAGTGCCGCCTGCCGTGCCTGTTCCTTCGCTTTGTCGTTCATACTGTCCCCGGTCGTTGGTTAGGTCTTTGATGCAAGCATATACATCACAGGATAGCGCGAAAGGCGCAATCGCATCCGGGCTTGATTCGCCGCATCTACCGTAATTGGCGCTACGGCCTCGGGCGATCCTCAACGCGGGGTTGAATCCCGTTAACCTTCTTGCGCGTTTTCAGCAGCCAATCGCCCTCACCCGCCCTAATTCGGCCTAAATTTATTGCAATTTGAATGTGAGTTGATTACCAAATCAGCCAAGGCCGAAATTAGGCCGTTGTTAACTATATTTTCGTTGGTGTCCGTCTTCTTGGGTAAATTTTAACTCGACCACCGAAGACTGAGACTGTTCAGCGTTGAAGGAGTATGAAATTGCCAACACAAACCCTTACTTGGACAAATTTTGGTGGCTCGGGATCGCAGGCCGCCGATTTTACTGGCGTCAACCACGACACCGGGCTGATGACTGTCCGTGCCACGCTTATCGAGGACGGTGTTACCGGACCGGATGACATAGGAAGCCAAATCCATAATCCGCAGGGCCCGAATAACACTCACAACGAAGAAAGTGCAATTGACTCGGGTGAAGTCCGGACCGATGGAAACTATTCGGGAGGCACTGCCAATTCTGCGCTTGAACTTGACAATGCTGGCCGCACTCATACCGGTTCATCGCCGGGCGGTGATTCCAATACTGTTTCGCTTCGCCTCGATTTTGACACCAACAATGCCGCCAACTATGGCGATGGTGCGCAGAATGTCAGCTTCTGGATATCAGATATCGACCGGGATGCGTGGCGCGACCAGATCAATGTGCGTGCCTATGACATTAACGGCAACCCGGTTTCCGTCAATGTTCAGAATATTGGCTCCAATGTCAGCTACAATGCTGCAACGGGCGACATTACAGCAAACAACAACGCCGGAAACCTGGACCCGACCGATGCGAGCGGCGCGGTTCAAATCTTCATCCCCGGCCCGATCGCCTATCTGATTATCGACTACGATAACCTTGATACCGGCGATCAGCGCGTTGAAGTCGGCAATGTTACTTTTGACACGATCGACCCGGATTACCCTTGGTGCTTTGTGGCTGGCACGCTGATTGCCACACCGAATGGCGATGTGCCGATCGAATCGCTAAAGGCGGGCGACCTTGTGCTTACCCAAGATCACGGCCCCCAGCCGCTGCGCTGGATCGGCTCGCGCAGCGTGGCTGCAAAGGGTGAATTTGCGCCCGTCTGCTTTGCCCCCGGCGTTCTGGGCAATACCACAACGCTCAAAGTCTCGGGCGCGCATCGTGTGCTGGTTTCGGACGCGCGGGTCGAGCTGTTGTTCGAACAGGCTGAAGTGCTTGTCGCCGCCAGATCGCTGCTTGATGGCGACCGTGTTTACCGCGCCGAAGGTGGCGAGGTGACCTATTACCACATGCTGTTCGATCAGCACGAGCTTGTCTGGTCCAATGGCGCTATCAGCGAAAGCTTCCATCCGATTGAAAACAGCCTTGGCAGCGTTGATCGTGAGTCGCGCGCCGAGCTTCTGGCCCTGTTCCCGGAACTCTTTGGCATTGGCAGCCAGTTTGGCCCCGCCGCGCGGCCAACACTTTCAAGCGCCGAAGCGCGGGTTCTGGTGGCTTAGACGCGCCAAAATCAAATACTGAAAAGCCCGCCGCCCGGCGGGCTTTTTTGTGCCATACCAGTGGCTTGCACAGCCAAAGGTTGCAATATTTCAGACGCGTGATTGGCGCAAATAATCTCGTTGCGAATTTGCAAGACAAGTGTATCAGCCCACCAACAGCGCGCTTGAGCTGGATAATGGCGGGCGCACGGGCAATGGCGCATCGCCGGGCGGCGATTCCCACACTGTCGATCTGCGGCTCGACTTTGACACGCGCAATGCCGCGCTTTATGGCGATGGCGCGCAGAATGTCAGCTTCTGGATTTCCGATATCGACCGCGATAGCTGGCGCGACCAGGTCAATGTGCGCGCTTACGATATTTATGGAAATCAGGTGGCCGTGACCTATGCCAACCTTGGCTCCAACGTCGCCTATAACGCGGCCACAGGCGATTTTACGGCCATTCAGGCCAATAATAACCTGCAACCGACCAATGCGGCCGGTTCGGTGCAAATCATCATCCCCGGCCCGATCGCCTATCTGGTCATCGACTATGACAACCTTTCAACCGGCGACCAGCGCGTTGAAATCAGCAATATCCGCTTTGAAACCATCCCGCCCGATTACCCCTGGTGTTTTGTGGCCGGCACGCTGATTGCAACGCCACATGGCGACGTGCCGGTGGAAAACCTGCAAATCGGCGATCTGGTGCAAACCCGCGACCACGGCCACCAACCCCTGCGCTGGATTGGCCGGCGAACCGTGCCTGCAACAGGCGCTTTCGCGCCCATCGAGTTCGCGGCGGGCACAATTGGCAACACGCAACCCTTGCGCCTGTCGCCATCGCACCGCGTTCTGGTTTCGGGGTCCGCAATCGAATTGCTGTTTGATATGGGCGAGGCTCTGGTGCCCGCCAGCGCAATGGTCGATGGCCACGGCGTGTGCCGCTGCGAGGGCGGCGATGTCACCTATGTGCATATGCTGTTCGACCGGCACGAGCTTGTCTGGTCGAACGGGGCGCTCAGCGAAAGCTTTCATCCGGGCGATGCCAGCCTTGGCGGTATCGCCCGCGCGCAGCGCGATGAATTGCTGTTGCTTTTCCCCGAGCTGCGGCACGAAGGGTTCAGCTTTGGCCCCGCCGTGCGTCCGACGATCAACCATGCCGAGGCGGCGCTGCTCCACTAAACCGGGCTTGGGGGCTGCTGGCGCGGCCCCCTATTGCGCCGGCGCGATCAGCTTCATGATATTGCGCGCCGCGTCCGGAATATTGGTGCCGGGGCCGAATATCGCCTTGATCCCGGCATCATACAAAAACGCATAATCCTGCTGGGGGATGACCCCGCCGCAGATAACGATGATGTTCGCAGCCCCCCTGTCGCGCAAGGCTTCCACCAGTTTTGGCGCCAGCGTTTTATGCCCCGCCGCCTGGCTGGAAATGCCGACGATATGCACATCATTGTCAATCGCATCTTGCGCGGCTTCTTCCGGGGTTTGAAACAGCGGGCCGACATCGACATCAAAGCCGATATCGGCAAATGCCGTGGCAATGACCTTGGCGCCGCGGTCATGGCCATCCTGGCCCATTTTCACCACCAACATGCGCGGGCGGCGGCCTTCCTTTTCAGCAAACTCGGCAACCTCGGCCTGGATGGCGGCAAAATCGGCATCGCCCTCATAGGCCGCGCCATATACGCCCGCCAGCGTTTTCACCTCGGCGCGATGCCGGCCAAATGCTTTTTCCATAGCGTCCGAAATCTCCCCCACTGTGGCACGCGTGCGCGCCGCATCAACCGCCAGCGCCAGCAGGTTGCCCTGCCCCGTGCGTGCGCCCTGCTCCAATGCAGCCAGCGCCGCATCACAGGCCGCGCTGTCGCGGCTGGCGCGCACATGTTTCAGCCGGGCGATCTGGCTGTCGCGCACCTTCACATTGTCCACATCTAGAATTTCAATCGGGTCAGCCTTGGCGGGCCTGTATTTGTTCACGCCAACCACAACCTCGTCGCCACGGTCGACCGCCGCCTGCCGTTTGGCGGCGCTCTCCTCAATCCGCAGCTTGGGCATTCCGCTGGCCACGGCCTTGGTCATGCCGCCAAGCGCGTCGACCTCTTCAATGATTTTCCACGCCTCATCGGCCAGTTGTGCGGTCAGGCTTTCAACGTAATAGCTGCCTGCCAGCGGGTCGACCACGTTACAAATGCCGGTTTCTTCCTGCAATATAAGCTGGGTGTTGCGGGCTATGCGGGCCGAAAACTCGGTCGGCAGGGCAATCGCCTCATCCAACGCGTTGGTGTGCAGGCTTTGCGTGCCCCCCAATGCGGCGGCCAGCGCCTCATAGGCCGTGCGCACAACGTTGTTATAGGGGTCTTGTTCCTGCAGGCTAACACCCGATGTCTGGCAATGGGTGCGCAGCATCAGCGAGCCGGGTTTCTTTGCGCCAAACCCTTCCATGATCCGGTGCCACAACAGCCGCGCGGCACGCAGCTTGGCGGCCTCCATGAACACATTCATGCCAATGGCAAAGAAGAAGGAAAGCCGCCCGGCAAAGCCATCCACATCCATGCCCGCCGCAATCGCCGCTTGCACATATTCCTTGCCATCGGCCAGCGTGAAGGCCAGCTCCTGCACAAGGTTCGCGCCCGCTTCCTGCATGTGATAGCCGGAAATGGAAATCGAGTTGAATTTCGGCATTTCAGCGGCGGTAAAGGCGATGATGTCCGATACGATCTTCATGCTCGGCTCGGGCGGGTAAATATAGGTGTTGCGCACCATGAATTCTTTCAGAATGTCGTTCTGAATGGTGCCGGTCAGCGCCGCGCGCGCCACCCCCTGTTCTTCACCCGCGACGATGTAATTCGCCAGAATGGGAATGACCGCGCCGTTCATCGTCATCGAGACCGACATTTCGCCCAGCGGAATCCCGTCGAACAAAATCTTCATATCCTCGACGCTATCAATCGCCACACCGGCCTTGCCCACATCGCCGGTAACGCGCGGATGGTCGCTGTCATAGCCCCGATGCGTGGCCAGATCGAAGGCCACCGACACGCCCTTTTGCCCGGCGGCAAGGTTGCGGCGGTAGAATGCGTTGCTTTCCTCGGCCGTTGAAAACCCGGCATATTGGCGAATGGTCCAGGGGCGGCCGGCATACATTGTGGCACGCGGGCCGCGCACAAAGGGGGCAAGCCCCGGCATCGTGTTCATATGCGCCAGCCCCGCAACATCCTCGGCGGTATAAAGCGGTTTCACGGCAATGCCTTCGGGGGTTTGCCATGTCAGGCTGTCAATATCCTTGCCGCGCAGCTCTTTTTGGGCCAATGCGCGCCAGTCATCAAATGCGCTCATGCGAATTCTCCCGTCATATTTACCGCTTGGGCATGGCAATTACGCGCAAAGCGCCTATCTTCCTTACAAAAGGAATCGTCTATGCGCCGTGTATTTTTGTTCTGCTTTCTTGTGCTGGCCGGTTTGGCCAATCTGGGTGCCAAGGCTGGCCCGCTTGATGAATATACCTGGGTAAACCGCGTGATCGTGGTTTTTGCCGATAGCGCGCTGGACCCGCGCTTCACCCAGCAAATGACCATGCTTGCCGAAGACCCGGAATCGCTTGAAAACCGCGACATGGTGGTCATTACCGACCTGGAGCCGGGCAGCGAATTGCGCACGCGTTTGCGCCCGCGCGGCTTTTCCATTGTGCTGATAGACAAGGATGACAGTGTCATTCTGCGCCGCCCTTCGCCGCTTAGCGTGCGCGAAATTGCCCGCCATATCGACAAAACCCCATCGCGGATTGACGAATTGGCCGCTGGGGCGCCGCGGTAGCGCATCATTCAAACTCCATGATCACATCATCAACGGCCAGCGATTCACCGGGCTTGGCGTTGATTTTGGCAATCTTGCCCTTCTTTTCGGCGCGCAGCACGTTTTCCATTTTCATGGCCTCGACCGTGCATAGCACCTGACCATCCTGCACCTCGTCGCCCACAGCCACGGCGATGGAAACGACCAGCCCTGGCATGGGGCAGAGCAGCAGGCGCGATGTGTCGGGCGCCTGTTTTTCAAGCATATGCCTGGACAGCTCGAAAATCCGTGGTGTGCGCACATGCACCACCAGATCGGCCCCGCGGTGGCGCAGCCTAAAGCCCGTCGCGCTCTGGCTGACCTTGGCCACAAGCCGCGCGCCATCAATGCGCAAATCGGCCAGGCTTTGCCCCGGTGTCCAGTCCGACATCACGCGGTGGCGCACGCCATCGGCAAATTCCACGTCCGAACCATCATGATCGGCGCGGATGCTGACGCTGAAATCATGCCCGCCGAGCGAAATGACCCAGTCGGTGCCGACACGGCGCTCGTGGTTGTTCATCCGCCCCGAAACCCGCGCCTGGCGAATTTCGCTGACGCGGTGCATGGCGGCCGTTGCGGCCGCCAGCCTTTTCAGCGTGGCATCGGGCAGGGTCGCACCCTCAAACCCGTCGGGATATTCCTCTTCGATAAAGGCGGTGGTGATATTGCCCGACATGAAGCGTTCATGGTCCATGACGGCGGACAGGAAGGGAATGTTATGGCCAATGCCTTCAACCTCGAACTCGTCCAGTGCCTCGCGCATGGCCACAATCGCCGCCGTTCGGTCGGGTGCCCATGTGCAAAGCTTGGCGACCATCGGGTCGTAGAACATGGAAATTTCACCCCCCTCAAACACGCCGGTATCATTGCGCACCACGCGCTTTTCGCTGGCCATTTCGGCGGGTGGGCGGTAGCGGGTCAGCCGCCCGATCGAGGGCAGAAAGCCGCGATACGGGTCTTCTGCGTAAAGCCGGCTTTCAATCGCCCAGCCATTGATGCCGATATCGTCTTGCGTCAGCGTCAGCGTCTCGCCCGCCGCCACGCGGATCATCTGTTCAACCAAATCTATGCCGGTAATCAGCTCGGTCACAGGGTGTTCAACCTGCAAGCGGGTGTTCATTTCCAGAAAATAGAAATTCCGCGCGCCATCAACGATGAACTCTACCGTGCCGGCGCTGCAATAATTCACCGCCCGCGCCAGCGCGACGGCCTGCTCGCCCATTGCCTTGCGCGTGGCAGCATCCAGAAACGGGCTTGGGGCTTCTTCAATCACCTTCTGGTTTCGCCGCTGGATCGAGCATTCGCGCTCGTTCAGCCACAGGATATTGCCATGCGTGTCACCCAGCACCTGAATTTCGATATGCCGGGGCTGGGTGACGAATTTCTCGATGAAAATACGGTCATCGCCAAAGCTGGCGGCGGCCTCGTTCTTTGAGCTTTGGAACCCCTCGCGCGCCTCTTGGTCATTCCAGGCAATGCGCATCCCCTTGCCGCCACCGCCGGCGCTGGCTTTCAGCATGACCGGATAGCCGATTTCGGCAGCTATTTTCACCGCCTCATCGGCATCGGCGATCAGCCCCATATGGCCCGGCACGGTTGAAACCCCCGCCTCTGCCGCCAGCTTTTTCGAGGTGATCTTGTCGCCCATAGCCTCGATAGCGCCCGAAGGCGGGCCGATAAACGCAACACCCGCCGCTTCCAGCGCCTCGGCAAATTTCATGTTTTCCGACAGAAACCCGTAACCCGGATGCACCGCCTCCGCCCCAGTCTGGCGCACGGCGTCCATGATCTTGTCGATCACGATGTAGCTTTGATTGGCGGGGGACGGGCCGATATGCACCGCCTCATCCGCCATTTTCACATGCAGCGCGTGGCGGTCGGCATCGGAATAAACGGCCACGGTCTTGATGCCGAGTTTCTGCGCCGATTTGATAACCCGGCAGGCAATTTCACCACGATTGGCGATCAGGATTTTCTTGAACATGTAGCCTCGCAATTGCCGTAAATCCGGGGTTTGGAAACGAAAACGGGGGCATGACGCGGCTGCGCCATACCCCCGATAATTGACAATGCGCGCAGCTTCAGCTGCGCAAATTGCCTAGCAGATGTTGTTGGTCTGGTAGCAATATGCCCCACCAACCGCACCAATGGCAGCGCCCGTAACCGGGTTGCCGCCAACCGCAGCCGCACCAACTGCGCCAACACCAGCGCCCGCCAAGGCGCTTTCGCCAAGCGTGTTGCAGCCGGCCAAAAACAAGCCGGTAAAGGCCAGGACGATGAATTTTGAACGCATGGATAGTCTCCCAATAGGTTTGCGCCCCCAGAATACGCCGCAAAGTTGCGTCCTGCTAGTAATGTTTTCATATGGGCGTGATTATGCCGATTTTTCATGGCCAACCTATTTGAACAATTCCGGAAAAGCCGCTTCGGCGGCAGCCAGATCAACGCGCAACCGCGCCTCGTAACTGGCCGGATCGAACGGGTCATCGGCGGGCAGAACCTCGCGGCCCAGCAGCCATGAAAGCCGCCCGGCATCCAGATTGCCGCGCTCAAACGGTTCCGCGCCAAAATGATCGATCAGCGAGGCCAGAAACCAGCGATCTGCCTCCAGGTCCTTGCCCTTGCGGTGTTTGAACCGCTCGCGCGCCTTGAGCGGTGTCACCACCTTGGCAGCCCGGCGTATGGTAAACTGAAAATCCGACCCCGGCAGCCGCCCCGGAAAACCACGATGCTTGATCATTGGCCCGCACCTTCCTGAATTTGGTTGAGATGGCGCAACAAGGCCGCGGCTTCCGGCTCGGTCTTATAGGGGTCCAGCACTTCAACAGCGCGCGCCAAGTCACCGCGCTGCATAAGAATTTGCGCATAGTCGACCTGCACGAATTTCCGGTCGGCATCTGGCATTGCGGCCAATGCCTCGGCATATAGCCCGTCAACCACGGCCGCATCATCGCCGCGTAGATGGGTGGCAATCATCAGCCCATAGGCAAGGCCGGGGTTGGTGGGGTCGATCAGCCAGGCCTGGTTGAAACGGCGCACGGCGTCTTCGGCATTGGCCGCGCCAATTGCCGCCCAGGCCATGCCCGCCCAACGCTGGCCTGCGGCAACCGCATCGCCATCATGGGCAGACAGGGCGCGCTCGATCAGAACACGGTCGGCGGCAAGCTGCGTCTGGGTCTTTTCCATACCTCGATAGAAGGGCGGCACGGCCATGTCTTGCGCAAGGCTCGCCGTGGCGAACGCCAAAAAGACAAATGTAAGAATAATACGCATTATCAGGCCTTTATAGTGGAATGTTATCGTGCTTCTTCCACGGGTTTTTCTGCTGTTTGCCGCGCAGGCTGGCAAAGGCCCGCGCCACACGGCGGCGGGTGGAATGCGGCATGATCACCTCGTCGATAAAGCCTTTTTCGGCGGCCACAAACGGGTTGGCAAAGCGTGCCTCATAATCCTTGGTGCGCGCCGCTATTTTTTCGGCGTCGCCCAATTCGCTGCGATAGAGAATTTCCACAGCGCCCTTGGCCCCCATCACGGCAATTTCAGCCGTGGGCCAGGCATAGTTGAAATCGCCGCGCAAATGCTTGGAGGCCATCACATCATAGGCCCCGCCATAGGCTTTGCGCGTGATCAGCGTGACCTTCGGCACGGTCGCCTCGCCATAGGCAAACAGAAGCTTCGCGCCATGCTTGATAACCCCGCCATATTCCTGGCTGGTGCCGGGCAGAAAGCCGGGCACATCGACCAGCGTCAGAATCGGAATTTCAAACGCATCGCAAAAGCGCACGAAACGCGCGGCCTTGCGGCTACTGTCAATATCCAGACACCCGGCCAGCACCATCGGCTGGTTGGCGACCACGCCCACGGTCTGCCCCTCGAGCCGCACAAATCCGGTGATGATATTCTTGGCAAAAGCGCCCTGAATTTCGTAAAAATCGCCCTCATCCGCCAGTTTCAGGATCAACTCCTTCATGTCATAAGGCGTGTTGGCATTGTCGGGGATCATCGTATCCAGGCTGGCATCCACCCGGCCCGGATCATCAAAGAACGGGCGAACGGGCGGCTTCTGGCGGTTGTTCAGCGGCAGAAAATCGATCAACCGGCGGGTTTCCATCAGCAATTCCAGATCGTTCTCAAAGGCCGCATCGGCCACGGATGATTTGGTTGTATGCGTCTTGGCCCCGCCCAGCTCTTCGGCTGTAACCACCTCATTCGTAACGGTTTTTACAACATCGGGGCCGGTAACGAACATGTAGGAGGAATCGCGCACCATGAAAATAAAGTCGGTCATTGCCGGCGAATATACCGCGCCGCCCGCGCATGGCCCCATGATCAGGCTGATCTGCGGCACCACGCCGCTGGCCATGATGTTGCGCTGAAACACCTCGGCATAGCCCGCAAGCGATGCAACCCCTTCCTGGATACGCGCACCGCCGCTGTCGTTCATGCCGATCACGGGCGCGCCATTCTGCATTGCCATATCCATGATCTTGCAGATTTTCTGCGCGTGGGTTTCAGAAAGCGAGCCGCCAAGCACCGTGAAATCCTGGCTGAAAACATAGACCTGGCGGCCATTGACCGTGCCCCAGCCCGTGATGACACCATCACCGGGAATGCGGTTTTGCGCCATGCCGAAATCGGTGCAGCGATGGGCGACGAACATGTCGAATTCTTCAAAACTGCCCTCATCGAGCAGCACTTCGATGCGTTCGCGCGCCGTGAGCTTGCCTTTGGCATGTTGCGCATCAATGCGCGCCTGCCCGCCACCAAGCCTGGCTTCGGCGCGCCGGGCTTCAACCTCGTGTAGAATTGCGTTCATCTTGCCCCCCGTTTCGGCCCGCAAATGGCCGATTTGTGACAATTTAACGAAATGCTGCGCGCGCGAACAGTCGTAATCGGTATATTTGCAAATTTGCTTGCAAAGGTTTTCTGCAAACTGCAATATTGCAAACATCCGAGAGGCATTATGGCGGGTCAAAAGCTTTATGCAGGCGCAAAGCTGCGCGAATTGCGGCACCGTTTGGGGCTGACGCAGAAGGATTTTGCGCGCGCCCTGGGGGTGTCGCTGCCCTATCTCAACCAGATGGAAAACAACCACCGCCCCATTTCGGCAGGCGTTGTGCTGGCTTTGGCGCGCGAATATGCGCTGGATGTGACCGAACTTTCGCTGGGCGAAGGGGATCGCATGGTTGCCGATATGCGCGAGGCTTTGGCCGACCCGCTGTTTGACGACCCGCCCCCGCTGGCCGATTTGCAGCTTGCCGCCACCAATGCCCCGCGCCTTGCCCGCGCCTTTCTGGCCCTGCACCGCGCGCATCGTCAGCAGCAAGACCGGCTGGCCCTGCTGGATGAGGCAATGGGCCGTGATGAGGCCGCCGCCGGCCAGCAACC
The DNA here is from genome assembly GCF_020447305.1 of Abyssibius alkaniclasticus. Classification (NCBI taxonomy): domain Bacteria; kingdom Pseudomonadati; phylum Pseudomonadota; class Alphaproteobacteria; order Rhodobacterales; family Paracoccaceae; genus Abyssibius; species Abyssibius alkaniclasticus. The sequence goes on from NZ_CP095732.1 coordinate 2,758,278, forward strand.
CTGGGAAGAGGTGCGCGACTTCTTTCATTATTGTGACAATTACATCGACGCGGTCGACCGTGCCGCCGAAGGCTTTGCGCGGCGTGCGGGGCTTGGTGGGGCCGAGACTGCGCGCGGCCTGGCTGACTGGCTGCAGGACCACCATAAAATTACCCTGCATAAAAGCCCGAAATCTCCGCTGCGCCGGCTTGACAAGGCCGCTGCTGTGCTAAGCCTGTCATCGCACGCCAGCCCGGCCACGCAGGCTTTTCAAACCTGCCACCAGATCGCCCTGCTCGACCATAACGCGCTGCTGGAAGCCACGCTTGACCTTGCGCGCTTTCGCTCGGATCAGGCGCGCGCCATCGCCAAAATCGGGCTGGCGAATTATTTCGCGGGGGCGGCGCTTATGCCCTATACCCGTTTTCTGGATGCCGCCCAAACGCTGCGCCATGATCTGGAACTGCTGGCCGAAAGCTTTGGCGTTTCGCTTGAACAGGTCGCGCACCGGCTTTCAACCCTGCAACGCCCCGGCGCCAAGGGCGTGCCGTTTTACTTTGTGCGGGTCGACCAGGCGGGCACGATCACCAAGCGCCATTCGGCGGCGCGGTTGCAATTTGCGCGCTTTGGCGGTGCCTGCCCGCTGTGGAACGTTCATCGGGCCTTTGAAACGCCCGCGCAGTTTTTGCGCCAGCTTGCCGAAACGCCCGACGGGCTGCGCTATTTCTGCCTGGCGCGCGATGTCTCCAAATCGGGCGGCAGTTTTCGTGCGCCGATGCGCCGCTACGCCATCGGGCTTGGCTGCGAGGTCGATTTCGCCGGGCAGATCGTTTATGCCGACGATCTTGACCTGAGCAACAGCACCGCGTTTGAACCGATCGGCGTGTCTTGCCGCATATGCCCGCGCAAAACCTGCCATCAGCGCGCCGTGCCACCGCTGCAAGCCCAGCTTGGGGTCGATCATGATGTGCATGACACGCTGCCCTACCAGATCAACTAGCGCGGCGCATTCAAGAAAATATGGCCAAATTATGAAACCAGGCCCATAAAAACACGGGATTTTTCTGACTTTTTCGTCAAGAATCATCTGGACGGAGTCGATTTTTCGTTCAATATTTTGTGATCTTTAGCATTTTTGGAGATTAACGATGTATAAGTTCGCCTTGGCCGCACTGGCCGCTGTAACCCTTTCCGCCTGTGCCGATGAAACGACCAGCTACACAGCCGTTTCGGCCAACCGGGTTATGGATATTGTCAACAATACCAATATGACGATGACGCATTTTTATGCCTCAAACACCTCACAATCCACCTATGCCGACCAGCTTGGCTCGTCCGTCTTGCCGGCCGGTCGCTATATCACCATCAATTTTGATGATGGCACCGGCGCCTGCTGGTTTGACTTCAAGGCACGCTTCTCAAGCGGCCAGGAGCTAAGCGCGCGGGTGAATGTCTGTGTCGAATCGCGCTGGGTTTATAGCTAAACCCCGCAATCTGAACAGCAAAAGGGCCGGAATTTTCCGGCCCTTTTTGTTGGAAAAGCTCAGCGGGCTTAACCCGCCTCTTCCAGTGCCGCTGCAACCTCGTCGGAAATTTCGAAATTCGCGGTGACAGATTGCACATCGTCATCGTCTTCCAGCGTTTCGATCAGCCGCATCAGCTTTTGGGCGGCGTCCAGGTCAACCTCGGTGGTGGTTTGCGGCTTCCAGACCAGCTTGGCGGATTCGCTTTCGCCAAGCGCGGCTTCAAGCGCGGTGGAAACGGTGTTCAGATCATTCGCCTCGCACCAGATCACATGATCGTCCTCGCTGCTTTCCACATCGGCGGCACCGGCCTCGATGGCCGCCATCAGCACCGTGTCGGCATCGCCCACCTCGGCCAGATAGGTCACTTGCCCCATACGGTCGAACATGAAGGATACCGAGCCGGTTTCACCCAGATTGCCGCCTAGCTTGCTGAAGGTCGAGCGCACGCTGGATGCGGTGCGGTTGCGGTTATCGGTCAGCGCCTCGACAATAATCGCAATGCCGGAGGGGCCGTAGCCCTCGTAGCGGATTTCGTCATAAGATTCCGCATCGCCGCCTTGCGATTTCTTGATCGCGCGTTCGATCACATCCTTGGGCACGGAATTGCTTTTGGCCTCTTTCACGGCAAGGCGCAGGCGGGGGTTTTTGTCGGGGTCCGGGTCGCCCATTTTCGCGGCAACGGTAATTTCCTTTGCCAGTTTGGAAAACAGCTTCGAGCGCAGTTTATCCTGCCGCCCCTTGCGGTGCTGGATATTCGCCCATTTTGAATGGCCCGCCATTTTGCCTCCGGTCCTGCCTGAAAATATTTGCGCATATATAGGCGCGCCGGCGGGGGGCCAGCAACCCCCTGCACAGCGAATTCGGGCGCTAAAGCGGCCAGAAAAGCGGGATAAGCAGGCTGGTCAGCACGCCAAGCGACAGGTTGAGCGGAATGCCGATGCGCATGAAGTCGGTGAATTTATAACCGCCGGGCCCGTAAACCAGCGTGTTGGTCTGATAGCCGATCGGCGTTGCAAAACTGGCCGAGGCAGCGATCATCACCGCCACCACCAGCGGGCGCGGATCCACCCCGATGGCCTGGGCCAGAGCAATGGCGATGGGGGTCATGACCACGGCCACGGCATTGTTCGAGACAAGCTCGGTCAGCACCGAGGTCAGCAAGAACACGCTCCATATCACCAGTGACGGGTGCAGGCCCGCAATCCAGGGCGCAAGAGGGTCGACAATCAGCTGAATGGCGCCGCTCTCTTGCAAGGCCGCGCCAATGGCGAGCATGGCGAAGATCAGCGCCAGCAGCCGGCCGTCAATCGCACCGAAGGCTTCGTCGGCATCAATCGCGCGGGTGGCAAAGACCAGTGCCACACCAATGAAGGCCAGCGGCAGCAGCGGGGCAATTTCCAGCGCGGCACCCACAACCACCGCCACCAGAATGCCCAGCACCAGCGGGGCATGGCGGCGGCGATACGAGCGTGCCTCGGGCTTGGCGAGGTCGACAAGGTCCACATCATTGGCCAGGCGCTGGATGTCTTCGGGCGCGCCTTCCAGCAGCAAGGTATCGCCCACGCGCACGATCACATCATCGAGCTGGCGGCCAAGGTTCTGGCTGCGCCGATGCACGGCCAGCGGATAGACCCCATAGCGCCGCCGCAGCCGCAAACTGCCCAGCGAGCGGCCCACAAGCGTGCAGCCGGGCGAGATCAGCGCCTCGACCGTTTCGGTCTTGCGCGACGACAACGTATCGACCATATGCAATTCGCGGCTTTCCTTGAGGCCCATCAGCTCGGCCACATCGGTTTTCAGCACCACTCGGTCGCCCGCCTGCAAGGCAATATCGGGGAAACCGCGGCGCAGCGATTCATCGCCGCGCAGCACGTCGATCACCCGCATCTTGTCACGCTTGAACAGCTCGATCTCCAGCACGCTGTCACCGATCAGGGCCGAATCTTCCGGCACGGCGACCTCTGTGAAAAAAGACATGCGCTTGCGGTCGATCAGGGCATCGGACATCGAAAACCGCTCGGGCAGCAGTTTGGGGCCAAGAATGCGCAGATAGACCACGCCAAAGGCCGCCAGAATGGCCGCCATCGGGGTGAGTTCGAACAGGGTGAACGGGGCCAGCCCCTGGGCACGGGCCACACCGTCGACCAGCAGGTTGGTCGAGGTGCCGATCAATGTGCACATTCCGCCCAGTATGGTGACATATGACAGCGGAATAAGCAGTTTAGAGGCCGAAACATCCATCGAACGCGCCAGCCGCACGGTTATCGGGATCATCAGCACCACAACCGGCGTGTTGTTCATAAAGGCCGAGGCAAACAGCGTAAGCCCGCCCAGAATCGCAATAACCCGCAGCGGGCGGCGGGCGGCTTCGGCAACAAGGCTTGCCGTAAGCCCGTTCAGCAGCCCCGTGCGCACCACCGCGCCAGACAGCACGAACATGGCGGCAATCGTCCAGGGCGCAGGGTTGGACAGCACGCTCAGCAGCGACTCCATGCTCAGAACGCCGGTTACCACCAGCAGGGCCGCGCCAAGCAGGGCAACAACTTCGGCCGGGTAGGATTCGCGCAGGAACATCACAAACATCCCCGCCAGAACGGCAAGGGTAATCGCAGCATCCAAAAGCGGCCAGGTCGTCAGATCGGGCATCATATCCTATGTGTTGCTCTGGGGTGACTGTGGCGCAGGTTTTGTGGCGGCGCAAGGGTGCAGGCTAGGGCGCGCTTTCCTGTAGCAGCCCGCCAAGCCGCACGGGCACGACGCGGCGCGCAATCCCGCCTTCGCCGGTTTCAACATACAGGCCCGACAGGGTGACCGCGCCGCCCGCCGGGGTGAAGCGCCCGTTCACCATGCCGGTGACAAAGCGGCGCATCGGCTCCAGCGGCTCCATGCCTATCACCGAATTATAGTCGCCGCACATGCCCAGATCGGAAATGGCGGCCGTGCCCCTGGGCATGATGCGCGCATCGGCGGTGGGCACATGGGTATGGGTGCCGCACACCATTGTGGCGCGCCCGTCCAGCCAATGCGCCATGCCCATTTTCTCACTCGTGGCTTCGGCATGAAAATCGACAATCACCGCATCGGCGATCTGGCCAAGCGGGGCGGCTTTCAGCGCGGCATCAAGGGCCGAGAACGGGTCGGCAAAGGGGCGTTTCATGAACACCTGGCCAAGCGCCTGGGCGACAAACACCTTTTTGCCGCCTTGCGTGGTGAACAGGCGCGCGCCAACGCCGGGGGCGCTGCGTGCATAGTTCAGCGGGCGGATGATGCGCGGTTCGGCTTCCAGCGCGCTGTTCATGTCGCGCTGGTCGAACGCATGGTCCCCAAGGGTAATGCAATCGGCCCCGGCATCGAGCAGCTCTTTGGCATGTGCCGCCGACAGGCCCATGCCGCCGGTTGCGTTTTCGCCGTTCACGACGATGAAGTCGAGCGCCCAATCGGCGCGCAGCCTTGCAAGCTGTTCGGCCACAGCCGTGCGGCCCGCGCGGCCCATAACATCGCCTAAGAAAAGTAATTTCATGCGCGTGGCTTAATCTGCCGCTGCGGGTTTGGCAAGGTGGCGCCAATAAACCGCGCTTTCGGTGGCCACGGCGTCGAGCGGCTGGTCATGCGCATCATGCGGCAAGGCCAGAGCGCGCTGGCCCTCATAGGCAAGGCCGATGGCCAGCACGGGCTTTGCGGCGCGCAATGCCTGCAAGGACCGGTCGTAAAAGCCGCCCCCATAGCCAAGGCGGTAAAATGCGGCATCAAAGGCGACGAGCGGGCACAGCAGAATATCGGGCGCAAGCCAGGCGCCGCTGGCGGGCACGGCGGCCCCGAACGGGCCATCCTTGAGCGCGCAACCGGGCTGCCACGCGGCAAAGCGCAGCGCCCGCCCCGCGCCCTGAATGACCGGCAGGCAGAGCCTGTGGCCGCGCGCGTGCAGGGCATCCATTGCCGGGCGCGGGTCGATCTCACTGCGAATGGGCAGATAGGCGGAAATGCTGCACGGCGCGTAGCCGGCCAAGGCTGCCAGAACATGCTGCGCAAGATCATGGGCGGCTGCGGGGCTGGCGGCTTTTTGCGCAGCGGCGCGGGCGGCAAAACCGGCTTTGCGGGCGGCGGCCTTGGCCTGTGTCACATCGTCCATCGCATAAATCCTGTGGCGGGCCCGTCCAGACCGTGGCGGCGTTAGATCCTTGAGAGCCTGGTAAACCAGGTGGGCACCAGATGACTAAGGCCAGGGCCGAAGACAGAGCCGGCTCCCTCAAAGATGAGTAAGGCCACTAGGATGCTTGCCCCCACGCGAAAGACAGCACCCGCCGACGACCAATTTAGGCGCTTGTGCGACGAATGAGAAGGGGCGATCGACAGAGAATTGTTACCATGACGCCGCGCAACTGGGCGGTTATCTGCGCCAATGGCTTGCGCAGCACCGCAGCTTGCCGCACAACACGCAGCATAGTGCTGGAACTGTGCAGGATATGTGGTGGCAGAACGCGCCGGTCAGACTGAAAACAAGGTGCTGTTGCTGTCGCCCTTTCCGCCGGCCAACGGCAAGGCGGCCGAACGCGGCGCGGCCCTTGCCCATGCCTTTGATGGGGCTGGCGCAAAGGTGCATACGCTTGACACACCGGGCAACAGTTTTGCCGCCCAGCACATCCACTTCATGCCCAAGCGCCGCTATCGGCGCGAGGCGGACAGCGTGTTGCAACAAGACTGGGCGCTGGTTGTGCTGGCCCCCGCCGCGCTGGACCTAGCGCGCATCCAAACCTCGGGTCGGCTGAAAACGCTGGCCGTGGCGGCGCGGCATCTTGGCCTGTTCATGCGGCTGGGGCTGGCGGGCAGGCGTGTGCTTGTGGTGCGCGGCGGCTCACATGCAGGCTCGCGCTGGCTGTTCTGGGCGGCCGCGCTTTTCCTGCTGGCCCTGCGCCCCTTTGCGCTGCGCATCACCCGCGCAACGCGGCCCGATGCGCTGGCGGCGCGCTATTTTGGCACCACCGGCAAGCTGCGCGATGAAACGCTCGATGCCGAAGATACGCTGGTGCGGCTGGCGGGCGGCGGGCTGCGGCTTTCCCCGGCATGGTTGCAGCGCGCCATCCTGAAAGCGCCCGAAGCACAGGGCCAGGCCCTGCGCGACCTTCTGCATACCGCGCAGTTTTACGCACGCCACGCGCCTGCGCCGTTTCAATCGGCGCCGCTTGGCCGGCAGATGCCGCAACCGCCAGCCGCGCTCAACGCCGTTTTGCACAGCGAGGACAGTCCGCTTGGCGCAATGGCGCTGCATTTGCGCAGCACCGAGCGGCTGCAAGACCGCTTCAACCCTGCCAAGCCAAGGGGGCGGGCGCAGTTGCTTGCCTGGTATGTGCAGCATGGCCCGGAACTTGCGCAAGCCGCCCTGCCCCTGCCCGCAGCACTGCTCAATGCCTATCAGGCATCGCTGTCCGGCAGTGATGGGCCAAAGACGGGGAGGCCAGAGACGGGCAAGCTGGTGGCCAGCCTTCAGGCGCATGTGCCTGTGATTGCGCGCCAGCTTCAGGGGCCGGGCCCAACCGCGCAACTGGCGCAAGATTTCGCAACCTTGCTGTTCCTCTCGCGCTTCACGGTCGATTTGCGCGCCTTGGCGCCTGACCTGGTGCGCTATTTTGAAACTGCGCTGCCCGGCGGGGTGCTGAACCGCTTTCAACTGCTGTGCGCCGTGCTGGCCCGAATGCCGGTTGCCGATGCAAAACAAGCCCAGAACCTTTGGCAAAGCGCCGAAATTGCCGACTGGTTCACGGCGCATGTTGTCAGCCAGGCGCCTGCACTTTCGGTATTCGCCACGCGACCCGCCCCGCCGCTTGCCGCCGAAATTCTGCTGACCGGGCCCGAGCAAGAGGGCACGGGTATCGGGCAGAACGCACAAATGTCGCGCGCGGCACTTGGGGGCATTGCCGTGAACCGGCCCGTGGCGCTGCACCATGTCAATGCCGACGCGCTTCCGGTGCAAATTCTGCGCCACGGCACGGGTGCGCATTTCAACATCGGCTTTATGTTGTGGGAGGCAGAGCAAATTCCCTTCAACCACTATCTTGCCGCCGAATGCCTGGATGCACTTTGGGCGCCCAGCCGCTTTGTCGCCGATATTTACGCGCGCGCCTTTCAACGCAAGGTGGCCACCGTGGGCAAGGCCATTGCGCTGCCGCGCGTGTCGCCACTGCCGCGCGCGCGCTTTGGTCTGGCCGACCATCACCACCTTGTGCTGACTGCGTTTGACGCGCATTCCTCGGTTGTGCGCAAAAACCCGCTGGCCGCGCTGCGTGCCTTTCAGGCGGCATTTGAGGGCGATGCCGATGCGCGGCTGATCATCAAATCCACCCCCCTGCCCGCCCATCACTGGGGGGATCCGGAGGGGCAGATGGCGGCAATTCAGGCCGCCGCCGACGCCGATGCGCGCATCATCATCAACACCGAATACCTGCCCTTTGACGCGCTTCTTGGCCTGATCGCCAGCGCCGATGTGCTGCTTTCACCCCACCGGGCCGAGGGGTTTGGCTATTTGCCCGCCTATGCGCTGGCACTGGGGCGCGCCGTGATTGCGACCGATTATTCCGGCACGCGCGATTTTATTACGCCGCAAACCGGCTTTCCGGTGGCCTGGACCCCGCGCGACATCCAGCCGGGCGACACGATCTATCCGCTTCAGGCCGCGCAATGGGCCGAGATTGATGGCGATGCGCTGGCGCAAACACTGGCTGCACATCGCGCCGAGCCGACCATCGGGCAGATGCGCGCAGCCGAGGGGCAAAGGCTGATGCAAAGCCACTATTCACAAAAAGCCCTTGCACAACGCTACCGCGCCGCACTTGCCGAATACGGGCTCTTGACGTGATGTTCACCAAATGTTCATGTATGTCATGGACGATTTAGCCCCGCACCTGCCCCCGCCAAGCCCCGGCCAGCTTCTGGCGCGCGGCGTCTGCCGGCATTTGCGCAGCTACGATTTCATCGGCCTGACCGAGTTTGTGCCCGCGCGCGGGCTGCGTGTGGATGTCATGGCGCTTGGCCCCAGGGGCGAGCTTTGGGTGATCGAATGCAAATCGAGCCGCGCCGATTTCATGGCCGATAGCAAATGGCAGGGCTATCTGCCGTTTTGCGACCAGTTCTTCTGGGCGGTCGACCAGGATTTCCCGACCGATCTGCTGCCAAAGGATACCGGGCTGATACTGGCCGATGCCTGGGATGGCGCGGTGCTGCGCCACGGCACTGCAACCCCGCTTCCGCCAGCACGGCGCAAGATGCTCACCCAGAAATTCGCGCGCAATGCCGCCGAACGCCTGCTTGGCCTGAGCGACCCGCGAGCGGCGGCGCGCTTTTAGCGCTTTTTGGCCTGTGCGCGGGCGGTGCGGGCGGCGGCCATCAGCTCTTCGGCAATCTCGTCGGCCTCGTCCGGCTCAAAGTCGAACGGCAGTTCCTGCGTGTCGGTTTCGACGTAAATCCGCACCATGCCCTGATCGGTCGGCCCGATCTGCAGGCTGGCGGAAATGTCGCTCTCTTTGTTGATACCCATGATCACCCTCTTTGTTTGCGCCACGGCTAACGCCTGGGGGCAAAAACTGCAAGTGGGCGTGCAACCGCTCTTGCAATCAGTTATGCTGCGCGGTAATGCACCCCCGGAGTGCCGACGTAGCTCAGTAGGTTAGAGCACTAGATTGTGGATCTAGGGGTCCCCCGTTCGAGCCGGGGCGTCGGTACCATCACCCTGCCAGCAGGCCGCCTGTCGTGCTGCGGCCCCTTGCAAACCCCCGTCAATCCACACTAGCTTGCAGCATCTCCAATTGAATGCAGGTTATCATGGATCATCGTAGCAACTACCCGTCGACCGCCGAAATGCAGGCGCTGGATGCCGCCCACAATTTGCACCCCTTCACAGATACCGGCGCGCTGAATGCCAAGGGCGCGCGCATCATCACTTCGGGCAAGGGTGTTTATATTCATGATTCCGAAGGCGCAAGAATTCTGGATGGTATGGCCGGTTTGTGGTGTGTGAACCTTGGCTATGGCCGCAAGGAAATGGCCGAAGTCGCCTATCGCCAAAGCCTGGAACTGCCATTTTACAACACCTTCTTTCAAACCAGCCACCCGCCCGCGCTGCAACTGGCCGCCAAACTGGCCGAGATCATGCCGCATGATCTGAACCGCGTGTTCTATGCCGGCTCGGGCTCGGAGGCGAATGATACCAATATCCGCCTGGTGCGCCACTACTGGGCCAGCCAGGGCAAGCCTGAAAAGAGCCACATCATCGGGCGCTGGAACGGCTATCATGGCTCGACAATGGGTGGTGGCTCGCTTGGTGGCATGAAGGGGATTCACGCCCAGGGCGGCCTGCCCATTCCCGGCATCAGCCATATCGACCAGCCCTATTGGTATGGCGAGGGTGGCGATATGTCGCCCGAGGAATTCGGCCTGCTGCGCGCGCGTGCCCTGGAGGCCGAGATCGAACGGCTTGGCGCCGACAAGGTTGCCGCCTTCATTGGTGAACCCGTGCAGGGCGCCGGCGGTGTGATCATTCCGCCAAGCACCTATTGGCCCGAAATCCAGCGCATTTGCCGCGAACATGATGTGCTGCTCATCGCCGATGAGGTTATCACCGCCTTTGGCCGCACCGGCAAGTGGTTTGGCTGCGAAACCTTCGGCATCCAGCCCGATATCATGACAATCGCCAAGGGCCTGTCCTCGGGCTATGCGCCGATTGGTGGTTCGATGGTGTCCGAACGCATGTGCAAGGTGCTGGACGAGGTGGGCGGCGAGTTTGCGCATGGCTATACCTATAACGGCCATCCGGTTGCCGCGGCTGTGGCGCTGGAAAACATCCGCATCATGCAGGAAGAAAAGATCGTGGAAACCGCCGCGGCCGATACGATGCCCTATATGGCGCAGCGCTGGGCGGAACTGGCCGACCATCCGATGGTGGGCGAGGCGCGGATCGTCGGCTTCATGGGTGCAATCGAACTGACCCCCGACAAAGCAGCCCGCGCGCCCTTTGCCGCCGATGAAGGCACGGTAGGTTACATGGTGCGCGAGCGTTGCTTTGCCAATGGTCTGGTCATGCGCCATGTGGGCGACAAGATGATCATCTCGCCTCCGCTGGTGCTAAACCGCGCCGAGATCGACCATTTCCTGGGACTGGCCGTGAAATCGCTTGATGAAGGCATGGCGAAAGCCAAGGCCGAGGGTGTGTTCGCGGCTGGCAAACGCGCCTGAAACCCTAGGCCGCCGAGGCGTAGAACGAGACAACGTTGCGCCCGGCGGCCTTTGATTTATAAAGCGCCAGATCGGCCCGGCCGATGACGGCCTGCGCATCGGTTTCGCCGATGCCGGCCACGGCCACGCCAATGCTTACGGTTATGGCGAGCTGGGCGCCATTGTCCAGCTTGAACGGGCGGGTTTCGACGGCCGCGCGAATGCGTTCGGCAACGGCCTGGGCGGCGGCATTATCGGCATCGGGCATGGCAACAAGAAATTCTTCGCCCCCCAATCGCGCCACAAGGTCAACACCGCGCACATTTTCCTGCAAGCGGCGCGCGAATTCGACCAGCACCGCATCGCCCGCTTCATGGCCGTGGCTGTCATTCACCTGTTTGAACCGGTCCAGGTCCAGCATCATCACCGTAAAAGGCCCGCCGCTTGCCTGCGCGCGGTCGACAATCCGGCCCATATGCTGCGTGCAATAGCGGCGGTTGAACAGCCCGGTCAGCGGGTCGGTCACGGCCATGCGCAACCCGTCGCGCACATTGCTGCGCAGCCGGTCGGAATAATGTTTGCGCCGCAACTGGCTGCGCAGCCGCGCGGTCAGCTCGTTCTTGTCATAGGGTGGCATGATATAGTCCGACGCGCCAAGGTCGAGCGCGCGTTCGGCGGTTTCCATCAGCCCGTCGCCCACCACGAATATGATGGCCGATTGCCGGGTTTCGTGCCGCGCGCGCAAGGCCGAGACAAGGCGCAGACCGTCCCCCCCCTTTTGCAGATGCTGATGAACGATATAGGCATCGGGCGATTCCAGCGTTGCAAGCGCAAAGGCCTCGCGCTCCGAGCCGGTTTCAAACACCTGAAGGTCGAGCTTTTCCTTCAGACAATGGCCCCAGCAGGCCGCCTCATCCGCCGAACTGGCTGTCAGCAGAACCGAGCCTGCAAGATCGCTTTCATGGCTCCACGCATCGACGAATTCGCTAAGCCCAAGCTCGCGCGTCGTCGAATCGCGCAAGCGAAGTTCGTCGAACATGATCTTCACGCGCACAAGGTTGCGCACGCGCGCAAACAGCGCCACATCGTTGATTGGTTTGGTCAAGAAGTCATCCGCCCCGGCATTAAGCCCGCGAATCCGCTCATCCGGCGCGCCCATCGCGGTGACCATCACCACCGGGATATGCGCGGTTTCCGGGTTGCTTTTCAGGGTTTTGCACACCTGATACCCGTCCATGTCGGGCATGATGATATCGAGCAGAATGATGTCGGGATGGGCCGAGCGCGCCAGATCCAGCGCCTCCTGGCCATTTGCGGCCTGAATCACATCAAAATACGCGGTTGCCAGTTTGGCCTTGAGAATCACGCGATTGGTCGCCACATCATCGACCACCAGTATACGCCCTGACATTGTGACCCCCGAAACGAAATTGAATGCACTAAAATACTTGCTAATAGCCCACCTTGGCCCAAAGGTGTTAACGAAACATTTACCGGCGATCATATGAACAGCGAACAGGCACAAAATCTGGCCCTTTTGGCCCTTGGCTGGATGGCCGCCGATGACGAGGTTATGGGCGGCTTTCTGGGCGCGTCCGGGTTGGACCCCGCCGATATTCGCGGCCTGGCGCACGACCCGGCCTTCATGGTGTCGGTGTTCGACTATATTCTCAGCGCCGATGCCTATGTTCTGGCCTTTGCCACAGCGCAAAACATCGCCCCTGAAAACGTGGTTGCCGCCCGCAACGCCCTGCCTGGCGGCGCGCCCGTGCATTGGACCTAGGGCGCGGCGGCAGCTTATACATTTGGCCGCAAGCGGTGGGGCCGCCACGTGTTTGGCGCAAAAATCCGAAATTCACCGCAATAGAATCGCCCGCGCTTTACCACGCGGCCGCTTTCTGCCATCAGGGGCCAAACACGGGGGGTTTATGGCAATTCACGGGCTGATATTTGATAAAGACGGCACTTTGTTTGACTTTCAGCAAAGCTGGGGCGCATGGTTCGCGCGCCTGCTGGACCGGCTCAGCGGCGGCGATACCGCGCGCCGCGATGCGCTTGCGGCGCGCATGGAATTCGACCTGGCCAGCAGCCGCTTTTACCCCGGCTCCATCTTCATTGCCGGCACGTCGGATGACATGGTCGCCCATATCGCCGATCTGATGCCGCATGAAACGCCGCAATCCATGCTGGCGCATATTGCCGCGATGAAGGCCGAGCCTGCACAGGTGCCCGCCCTGCCGCTTGCACCGTTTCTGTCTGGCTTGCGCGCCTCTGGCCTGGTGCTGGCCGTGGCCACGAATGATGCCGAGGCCCCGGCCCATGCGCAGCTAAAAACCGCCGGAATTCACGACCAGTTTGCCTATATCGCCGGTTATGACAGCGGCTTTGGCGCCAAGCCCGCCCCCGGAATGCTGCTGGGCGTGGCGCAAAAGATGGGCATTGCCCCGCACCACCTGGCGATGGTGGGCGACAGCACGCATGACATGGCGGCAGGCCGTGCAGCGGGAATGCATTGCATTGCTGTGCTGACCGGCCCGGCCACGCGCGCCGATCTTGTAACCCACGCCGATATCGTGCTTGGGAATATCGGTGAAATCCCCGAATACCTGTCTAAAACGACCTGAAATGTCGCCTTTGCTTTAGCGCCTGTCGCCCCCCACCCTTCACATGGGGCAAAGGTTGAACGAGGGTTGAGCATGGGCGACAGACTGATACGGCGGCACGGCGGGCGTGCGGGCAATGCGCGGCGCGACAGCCCGCGCACGATTGCGCAAATGCCCTGGGCGCCCCCCATAAACATCGACCGCCCGACCGAGCCGCTGGATGAGGGCGGCGTTGCCGCCATCCATGACTGTGCCATGCGCATTCTGGAAGAGCTTGGCATCGAATTCCTGAACGATACGGCGCGCGAGATCCTGCGCAAGGCGGGCTGCACGGTAAACGGCGACAATGTGCGCATAGGGCGCGATTTTGTCATGGCGCATCTGGCCCATGCGCCCGCCGAGTTCACCATAACCCCGCGCAACCCCGACCATGCGATCACGCTTGGCGGCAAGAATATGGTTTTCGTCAACGTCTCCTCGCCCCCCAATGCGATGGATCTGGACCGTGGCCGCCGGGTTGGAGACTTTGAAACCTTCCGCGATTTCATGAAGCTCACGCAATATTTCAACTGCATCCACGTGGCGGGCGGCTATCCGGTCGAGCCGGTGGATATCCACGCCTCGGTGCGGCATTTGCATTGCCTGTATGAAAAGCTGACACTGACCGACAAGGTCGTCCATGCCTATTCGCTTGGCACGGAGCGGGTGGAAGATGTGCTGGAAATGGCGCGGATTGCCTCGGGCCTGCCCGCCGAAGAATTCTTCGCCAAGCCAAGGCTTTACACCAATATCAACTCGTCTTCACCCCTGAAACATGACTGGCCGATGCTCGATGGCGCCATGCGCTTTGCCCGCCGTGGCCAGCCGGTTATCGTGACACCCTTCACGCTGGCAGGGGCGATGGCGCCGGTCACGATGGCCGGGGCCGTGGCGCAATCGGTGGCCGAGGGGCTGGCGGCGATTGTTTTGCTGCAAATCATCAACCCCGGCACGCCAGTGGTGCTGGGCACGTTCACATCGAATGTCGACATGCGCACCGGCGCGCCGGCCTTTGGCACGCCGGAATATATGCGCGCCACGCAGATGACCGGGCAGATGGCGCGGTTTTACGGCATTCCGCTGCGCGCCTCCAACGCCTGTGCCTCCAACGCGCCCGATGCGCAAGCCATGTGGGAAAGCATGAATTCGCTCTGGTCGGCCGTGCAAAGCGGGGTGAACATCGTCTATCACGCGGCGGGCTGGCTGGAAGGCGGGCTGATCGCATCTTACGAGAAATTCGTGATGGATTGTGAAGTTTTGCAGCAGATTCAACGCTATATGCAGCCGATCATCACCGATACCTCTGCCAGCGGCCTGGCCTTTGACGCGATGACCGAGGTCGGCTCGAACGGGCATTTCTTTGGCGCAGCCCATACGCAGGAACGCTATGAAAGCGCGTTTTATGCGCCGTTCCTGTCGGATTGGCGCAACTTCGAGGCCTGGGAGGCCGATGGCAGCAAGGATGCCGCCCAGCGCGCCAACGGGATCTGGAAGAAAATTCTGGCCGAATTCCAGCCGCCGCCGATGGATGAGGCGGTTCGCGAAGAACTTGCCGCTTTCGTTGCCCGCCGCGTGGCCGAAGGCGGCGCACCGACCGACTTCTAGCAAAAGCGCCGCGCCGCCCCGGGCTTGACCCGGGGCCTCTGCGTTCAGGTCGAGGCCCCGGGTCAAGCCCGGGGCGCGGTCGCATATGCGGCAAGGCGCGGGTCGGCGGCGAACCCGTCGCGTGCAAATTCCAGAGCGCGGTCGGGGTGTTCGCAACGCGCCTGCACATGGCTGTGCGAAATATTCAGCCACCAGCTTTGCCGCGCAACGGGCGCGGACTTTGCAAAGGCGGCGCAATCCAGCACCGCCAGATTGGCGCCGCGTTTCGGGCAACGGCAGGATTGATAGCGGATGATCTGCGCACCCGCCGCGCGCGCCTCACCCTCTAACGCCTGTGTTTTGCTGTAATCCGTCAGCCGGGTCCAATGCGCAGACTGTTCCGCATAAGGCGGTGCCATCAGGTCGAGCAGCGCCGATGTGCCCAACGCCACCGCAAAGGCCGAAACCTCGAACGGCGCGCGCGGCATGGGTGTGGCGGGCGATTCTGCAAAGAACAACAGCCGGTAGAAGGCCGCCTCGGCCAGGGCCGTGTCGACCTTTTCGGCGGCATAGAACACCCCCGGCGTAAGCCCGGCGCGGCGAAAACGCGAACCGTGCGGATAGGGCCGATACCGAAAGGGCGCGGCAAGCAGATAGTCAAGATGCTGGCAGGCTGCGGGCAGTGGAGGCTTGCTGGCCTCGATCAGGCTTTCAAGCACGGCCTGGTCATCCAGCGTATCGGCCAGCTTCATTGTGGCCACCCTGTGCTGCGCTTCCACCACGCGCCAGCCGCGCCCCTGCCACACGGTAAACTCAGATGGGCGCACGGCGGGCATCAAGATAGGCCACACAATCAACCAGCCCGGTGATGCTGGCAATCATCTCCAGCGGCACCTGCCCCAACGCCCGGTTATCGGCCCGCAACCAGGCGCGGGCAATCGCCTCATCGCCCGCGGCCATTGCATCGAGCCCGCGAAACAGGCGCAGGAACAGCACGCCAAGCTCAAAGGCTTTTTGCCCCGGTATCAGCAGCATAGCGCCCGATTTCAGCCGCGAAATGCTGGCGGCTGAAACCCCAAGCACCCCCGCCAAAGCCGCACCACCAAGGCCAAGACGGTCGGCGGCGCGCAGCACAGCCGTGGTCAGAACGCGGCCAGACTGGTCTTGCGGGGCATCGGATTGTGGTATCTGGTGGAGCGTAAACATCTTTCGCCTGCAACTTTTTTTGCGTATCGTTGCATATGAAATAGCATGGTCGCGGCAAATTTTCAAGCAGAATGCGAACAGCGCCGCTTTGACACGGCGCTGCCAGCCTTTTGATCAAACGCGCCGCATGTCGCGGCATTGGCTAGAAGCTGAAACCGGCCCGCAGGCTGATCGCGCGCGAGGCGTTTTCGAACGCATAGCCCGAATAGTAGAATTGATCATAATCACCGTTCAATTGCCGCGTCAAATACTCGACGCCGACAAATATCCGATCCGTCACCAGAACATCGACGCCGGCGCCATAGGAAAAGCCAGACCCGCTTGTGGCGGTCGCGGTGGTCGTTTCATTGCGTGTTGCGGTTGACCAACCAACCACACCATACACCATGACCCGATTCATCGCGTAACCAATCCGGCCCTTCAAGTCGAAAAAGTCGGAATAGGTATCGCCATCGACTTCGAGTGTCGTCGGGCCTGCCGTATAAGCCACCTCTCCACCAAGCACAAAATTGCCACGCTGGATATTATACCCGGCGAATCCGCCAATGCTGCTACCTTCAAAAATAAACGGGCCGCCGACAAAGCCGCCATTTTGAAAGTCATCAACGGAATCCCGGCCAAACACATAGCTTCCGCCAAGATAGAAACCGCCCCAATCGGCAGATGCGGGGGCTGGTGCCGCAGCCGGAGTAACCGGCATGGTCACTGCTGTCACACCATCCGCCGAGGCGGCTGATGCTATAGCGATACCAGAACAAAGGAGCGCAAAGACTTTCACGAGAACCTCCAAAATAAAGACGTCGCCATGCTATTGTAACCAATGAAAACGTCAATCTGAGTCGCGGTGGCTTGGCAGTCCATCTCAACAAAAAACAGCGCCGCAACTTCTGCGACGCTGTCCTGGTTCTTTTCGGGATTTGCTAGCTGATCTTGCCCAGCAGCAGATCAACGCTCGCCTTGGCATCGCCATAGAACATGCGGCTGTTTTCCTTGTAGAAGAGCGGGTTTTCAATGCCGGAATAGCCGGTGCCCTGCCCGCGCTTGGAAATGAACACCTGCTTGGCCTTCCACACTTCCAGCACCGGCATACCGGCGATGGGGCTGTTCGGGTCTTCCTGCGCGGCGGGGTTCACGATGTCGTTGGAACCGACGACGATCACCACATCGGTGTTGGGGAAGTCGTCGTTGATTTCGTCCATTTCAAGCACGATGTCATAGGGCACCTTGGCCTCGGCCAGCAGCACGTTCATATGGCCGGGCAAGCGGCCAGCCACGGGGTGAATGGCAAAGCGCACCTGCTTGCCGCGCGCCCGCAAGCGGCGGGTCAACTCGGAAATGGATTGCTGGGCCTGGGCAACGGCCATGCCGTAGCCCGGCACAATGACGATGCTGTCGGCCTCTTCCAGCGCCGTGGTAACGCCATCGGCATCAATGGCAATCTGCTCGCCTTCAATTTCTTGCGCGGGGCCGGTTGTGTTGCCAAAACCGCCAAGAATAACACTGATGAAGCTGCGGTTCATCGCCTTGCACATGATGTAAGACAGGATCGCGCCCGACGAGCCGACCAAGGCGCCAACCACGATCAGCAGATCATTGCCAAGGCTGAAGCCGATGGCCGCCGCCGCCCAGCCGGAATAGCTGTTGAGCATCGACACCACCACCGGCATGTCGGCCCCGCCGATGCCCATGATCAGATGGTAGCCGATGAACAGGGCGAACAAGGTCATCAGGAACAGGGGCAGGAAGCCGCCCGTGTTGAAATACCACACCAGGCACAGCACCGAAGCCGCCGCTGCACCGGCGTTCAGCAAATGGCCACCGGGCAGTTTTTCGGCCTTGGTGGATACTTTGCCGGCAAGCTTCAGGAAGGCGATGATCGAGCCGGTAAAGGTGACAGCACCAATGAACACGCCAAGAAACAGTTCAACGCGCAGAATGCTGACCTCGACCGCCGTTTTATAGGCCAGGATCTCGGCAAATCCTTCCAGCGCACCACGATCTGCCGTCGCCATGCCCAGCACGCGCCCAAGCTCGATATGCGCCGCAAACCCGACGAAAACCGCCGCAAGGCCGACAAGCGAGTGCATTGCCGCCACAAGCTGCGGCATTTCGGTCATGCGCACGCGCATTGCAACAAACCAGCCGATGATGCCACCGCCGACAATCATTGCGGCCGACAACACCCACAGCCCAGCGCCGGGGCCGACAAGCGTGGCCAGCACGGCAAGCGCCATGCCCGCAATGCCATACCAGACCGCGCGTTTGGCGCTTTCCTGCCCTGACAGGCCGCCAAGCGACAGGATGAACAATACAGCCGCGACAACATAGGCCGCTGTGGTGAATCCGAGTCCCATAATCCTGCCCCCCGCTTACGATTTCTGGAACATGGCGAGCATACGCCGTGTTACCATGAAGCCGCCAAATATGTTGATACCCGCCATGAACACGCTCAGCGTGGCCAGCAAAATCACCCAGAACGAGCCCGAGCCGATTTGCAGCAAGGCCCCCAGAATAATGATGGAGGAAATGGCGTTTGTGACCGCCATCAGCGGTGTGTGCAGCGAATGGCTGACATTCCAGATAACCTGAAAGCCGATGAACACCGCCAGCACGAACACAATGAAGTGCTGCATGAAGCTGGCCGGTGCCACAAGCCCAACGCCAAGCAGCAATGCTGCACCGATTGCAAGCAATGATACCTGCTGGATGGTTTGCTTCTTGAAGGCCGCAACCTCGTCGGCGCGCTTTTCTTCGGCGGTTTTGGCGGCAGCCTTTTTGGGCTTGGCCGCGGCAATCGCCGCCACTTTCAACGGTGGCGGCGGGAAGGTAATGGCCCCGTCATGGGCAACTGTCGCCGAGCGGATCACGTCATCTTCCATATTCACCACGGCCACCCCGTCTTTGGCGGGGGTCAGATCGTCCATCATATGGCGGATATTGTTGGCATAAAGCGTGGAAGATTGCGTGGCCATGCGGCTGGGGAAGTCGGTATAACCAACCACCGTAACGCCATTGGGGCTTTCGATTTTCTCATCCATCACGGTCAGGTCGCAATTGCCGCCGCGTTCGGCGGCAAGGTCAACCACAACCGAGCCGGGCTTCATGGCGGCAACCATATCTTCCAGCCACAGCTTGGGCGCATCGCGCCCCGGGATCAGCGCGGTGGTGATCACGATATCCATATCAGGGGCCAATGCGCGGAATTTTTCGAGCTGCTTTTCGCGGAATTCGGGGCTTGAGGGGGCGGCATAGCCGCCGGTTGCCGCGCCATCCTGCTGGGCCTCCTCAAAATCCAGATAGACGAATTGCGCGCCCATGCTTTCAATCTGCTCGGCCACTTCGGGGCGCACATCGAAGGCATAAACCTGCGCGCCAAGCGAGGTGGCGGCACCGATGGCGGCAAGCCCGGCCACGCCCGCGCCAACCACCAGCACCTTGGCGGGGGGCACCTTGCCGGCGGCGGTAATCTGGCCGGTAAAGAAGCGGCCGAAATTATTGCCCGCTTCGATAACCGCACGATAGCCCGCAATATTCGCCATCGACGAAAGCGCGTCCATCTTCTGGGCGCGCGAAATGCGTGGCACCATATCCATTGCCAGCGCCGTGACGCCCTTTTCGTTCATCGCATCCAGCAATTCGGCATTTTGCGCCGGGCTGATGAAGGATATCAGGATCTGGCCCTTTTTGGCGTGCTTCAGCTCGGCCAGTTCCGGGGCGCGGACCTTGACCACGACATCGGCCGCCTTCCAAAGCGCGGCGGCGGTCTTGACCACCTCTACGCCCGCGGCCTTGTAGTCATCATCAGAAAAGCGGGCCTTGGCGCCAGCACCCGCCTGCACAACACAGTCATAGCCCAGTTTTTGCAACTGCGCGGCGCTTGCCGGGGTAAGGGCAACCCGCGCCTCGCCTTCAAAAACTTCGGTTGGTGCGCCAATTTTCATCAAAACTCCCCCTGTGCGAAATGCTGGCTGAATGCGGTGTCAATCTTTAGCAGGTGCAGCAAATGTGCAACAGGAAATCGGCGGATTTTCGCAATCTTGCGCTCTGGGCACAAAAAAACGCCGCCGAATTGCTTCGGCGGCGCATATTTGGGCAGTGCGCCCTAGTTGTAGCGATACGGACGGCCCGCGCGATCCATCGACGCGTTATAGTCCTTGATGATCTGCACGACCTTCGCCTTGGTTTCGCTTTCCGCGGCAATCTCGTCCCAGAAGTCGCGCGCGGCGGCTTCAACCGTGGCCCATTCGGCATCGGGGATGGTGGTCAGCTCCATCTTGGTGCCTTCAGTGCGCAGCCGCGCCTCGCCACCCCAATACCAATGCTGGCGGTAGTAATGGCTGCTGTCCATGCAAAGCTTATACAGCTCTTGCAAATGTTCCGGCACGGCGGCCCAGCTTGCGGGGTTGGCGAAATAGCTGCCCGCCCAGGCGCCCGAAATATTGTTGGTCAGGAAGTAGTTGGTCACATCGGCCCAGCCAACCGTATAGTCTTCGGTAATGCCCGACCATGCGATGCCGTCAAGCTCGCCGGTTTGCACGGCAACCTCGATATCTTCCCAAGGCAGGGTCACAGGCACAACGCCGAATTTCGACATGAAGCGCCCGGCTGTCGGGAAGGTAAAGACCCGCAACCCGTTCAGATCGGCCAGCGAATTGATGGGTTCCTTGGTGGCAAAATGGCACGGGTCCCACGCGCCGGCAGACAACCATTTCACGCCAACCTTGTCATATTCCTCTTCCCAGATCTTGTTCAGGCCCCATTGGTTGAACAGCACCGGAACATCGAGCGAATAGCGTGTGGCAAAGGGGAAATAGCCGCCAAACACCGTCACATCGGTGGGCGACGCCATCGAGTCATCATCCGATTGCACCGCATCGATCGTGCCGTTCTGCACGGCGCGGAACAGTTCTGATGTCGGCACAAGCTGGTCGGCATAGAACAGTTCAATTTCCATCTGCCCGGCGGCAACCTTGTTGAAGGCGTCGATCGAGGGTTTGATCACATGCTCGCCCAAGGCCGGGCCGGCATAGGTTTGCAGGCGCCATTTGATCGGCGCTTGCGCATGAAGCGCGGGGGCGGCCAGAGCAGCAGGTGCGGCAATGGCGGCTGTGGTCAAAAACTTGCGACGTGTTGTCATGTCTTTCTCTCCGTTGGTTGATATTTGCGGCCCCGCAGAGGCGCGGAGCCATCCTTCTTAATTTCCGTAAACGAGGTTCGGCAGCCACAGCGCGATACCGGGAAAGGCTGTGACCAGAGCCAGCGCAAGGATCATCACGCCCACAAAGGGAATGATGGAAATATAGATGTCGCGCAGGCTGATCTCGGGCGGGGCCATTGCGCGCATCAAAAACAGGTTATAACCGAAAGGCGGGGTCATATAGGCAATCTGGCAGGTGATTGTGTAAAGCACGCCATACCACACCAGATCGAAGCCAAGCTCGCCGACAAGCGGCACGTAAAGCGGGGCGACAATGACCAGCATTGCCGTATCATCCAGAAACATCCCCATGAACAGGTAGGAGATTTGCATCAGGATCAGAATTTCCCACGGGCCAAGCTGAAGCTGGCCAACGAAAAACCCCTCGATCGCCTTGCCCGCGCCCACGCCATCAAACACCGCGCCAAAGGCAAGTGCGGCCAGAATGATCCACATGAACATGCAGGTAATGGCAAGGGTCTGGCGCAGGGAGACCTCGAACACCTCGCGGTTCATCCGCCCTTTGAAAATGGCCGCAAGCAAGGCCGCCATAGCCCCGACAGCCGAGCTTTCGACCAGCGATGTATAGCCGTTCACAAACGGCACCATCATGACTGCGAAAATGCCCACCGGCAGCAGGCCGGCGCGCAGCAGGCGCAGTTTTTCGGCCAGCGGGATATTGCGCTCTTCCCTGGGCAGGGCCGGTCCAAGCTCCGGGCTCACGCGGCAGCGGATGTATATGTATACCACAAACATCGTGGCCATCAGCAGCCCCGGCACAACACCGGCCAGCCACAATTGCCCCACGGGCTGTTTGGCAATCATCGAATACAGCACCAGCACCACCGAAGGCGGCACCAGAATGCCCAGACTCGAGCCCGCCTGAATGACCCCGGTGATCATCCTTTTATCATAGCCGCGCCGCAAAAGCTCGGGCAGCGCAATGGTCGAGCCTATGGCCATGCCCGCCACCGAAAGCCCGTTCATGGCCGAAATCAGCACCATCAGCAGGATTGTGCCAATCGCCAAGCCGCCATTGATCGGCCCCATCCAGACATGGAACATTTTGTATAGGTCATCGGCGATGCGGCTTTCGCTCAGCACATAGCCCATGAAAACAAACATCGGCAGGGTGAGCAGCGGATACCAGCTCATCAGCTTCATGGCGGCTGAGAACGGCGCGTTCGAGCCACCCGTGCCCCAAAGCAGCAGGGCGGTGACACTGGCAACAATGCCAATGGCGGCAAAGACCCGCTGGCCGGTGATCATCATCATCATCATTGATGCGAACATCAGCAGGGCGATCATTTCGTATGACATTAAAACTGTTCCCCGCGAATACGCGCAATATCTTTGATAAGCTCGGCTGTGGCCTGCAAAAGCATCATCACAAAGCCAAAACACATGATGGTCTTGATCGGCCAGAGATAGGGCCGCCAGGCTGTCGGGCTGCGTTCAAACCGGCCCAGAACCTCGGCTGTTTCACCGGTGAAGACCGAAGTGATCAGCTCGCGGTAAAACACCAGCGGCTCCATCCCGTAATAGCCCAGCGAATAGGCGAGCGACGCCAGCCCGCCATAAAGCAGCACGCCCAGAAAGAAGATCATCGCTGAAACCGTTACCGCATCGGCCCAGGCCTTGGTGCGGTCAGACCAGCTTCCATAAAGCAGATCCATGCGCACATTGCTGCCAAGTTGCAGCGAATACGGACCGCCCAGAATATAAAAGGCGACCATGATGAATTGCGCGGTTTCCAGCGTCCAGAAATTCGGCAGGTTCACGGCAACGGTCGGGTCCGACCAGCCGGTGACATCGGCCACGACCTTTGAAAAGGATGAATAGAGCAGCACCGCCATCATCACGAAAATCAGATACATGGTGATGCGGCCGATCCGGCGGTTCACCGCCTCGACACCGCGCGCATATCCGTAAATCAGGCGCATCATGCAACCGCCCCGCGCGGGCTGGCCAGCGCGGCAGACAGCAGGCTGGCCAGCTCTTGCGCGGCCTTGGCCTGACCGGCGGCACTGGCCAGCAGATCGTTGCGAATTTCAATCATCACATTCAATATTCCCGATTTTATTGCGTGGCGCTGCAGCGTGTGGGTTACCCCATCATCGGCACCATAGGGCTGGTTGCGTTCGGTTTTCAGGGTCGTATGCGCGGCGGCCTGCGCCAGCATCGCATCGGCCAGGCGCGAATCCTGGTCATGCAGAATGCCCAGTTCCACCGCGCGCGGCTGACCGAAATAGACCGGCGTAAAGCTGTGGATGGTCACAAGAACCGCGCCCGCACCGCGCGCGGCCAGCGCATCGGCCACGGCGGCGTGAAACGGCTTATACAGCCCCTGCACCCGCGCCTGTTTTTGTGCATCGCCCAGCCTGGCATTGCCGGGCACCTCGTAAACCTCGCTGCGGGCCGGCATGGCGCCGGGGGCTTCTGGCGGGCGGTTGCAATCATAGGCAAGGCGCGAAAAATTGGCGGCGATAACCGTGGCACCAAGCGCCGTGCCCAGCGCAAGCGCAACCGCAAGCGCGCCCGGATCCCATGCGATATGGCTGGACAGCGCCGCCTCATCCAGCCCCAGATTGCCCAGGGCGCGCGGAAGGCGGTTCGAGGCATGTTCGCACACAATCACGACCGGACTGGCCGCATTGGCGTTGACCACGCGCAACGCCGGCCCCTCATCCGCCGCCAGAATACTGTGCAAATCTGCGTCCACGCGTCATCCTCCTGCATGAAATTTCGGCCACGCAGCACGATTCTGTCAACTCATTTGATTGTTTTTTTTCAAACTCACTTGTGCTGTAATGAATCCGACAATTGAAGGAACGCCGGTGACCAAGCCCCAATCGCCACCCCAAAGCATTGCCGATATGCTGAACGCACGGTTTGACACGCTCACCCGCGCCGAAAAGCAGCTGGCCAATTCGCTGCTGGACAATTATCCGGTTTCCGGGCTGGCAAGCATTACCGCCATTGCACAGGCGGCGCAGGTGTCTACCCCGACCGTGGCGCGCATGGTGCAAAAGCTGGGTTTTGTGGGGTTTTCCGAGTTTCAGGCCCGCTTGCGCGATGAGTTGGAGGCGCGCATTTCCAACCCGATCAGCAAGCACGACCTATGGGCAGGCGATGCGCCCGACACGCATATGCTGAACCGCTTTGCCGATGCGGCCATGCAAAATCTGCGCCAGACGCTTGCGCAGATCGACCCGAAGGACTTTGATGCCATCTGCGCGGCACTGGCCGACAAGCAAAGCCGCATCTATGTCACCGGCGGGCGCATTACCCGCAGCATTGCCGAATATCTGTTCACCCATCTGCAAATGCTGCGCGGTGGGGTCACGTTCCTGCCGGCGGGCGATGGCACCTGGCCGCATCATCTGCTCGACCTTGGTGCGGGCGATATTTTCGTGATGTTCGACATGCGCCGCTATGAAAACACCGTGCTGCGGCTGGCCGAGCTTGCAGCCGCGCGCGGGGCCACGATTGTGCTGTTCACCGACCAATGGGGTTCTCCGGCCACCAAACACGCGCGGTTCCGCATCAATTGCCGCATCGAGGCGCCCAGCGCGTGGGATTCTGCCGCCGCCATGCTGGTGATTGTTGAAAGCCTGATCGCACAGGTGCAGCAGGAAACATGGCAAGACAGCCGCGCGCGCATGGATGCGCTGGAAGATATTTTTGATACAACGGGATTGTTTCGTAAATTCAAGTAAAGTGGTGCAATGAGTCATGATGAAATCCCGCTTGAGGGTGGTAATGTAAACGGTGGTGTTGTGCGGGTTGGCGACACGGTGCGCCGCAATACCGCGCCGCAAAGCCCGTTGATCCACAAGCTGTTGCTGCATCTGGAAACACAGGGGTTTGACGCAGCACCCCGCTTTCTGGGGCTGGATGAGGCGGGGCGCGAAATGCTCAGCTTCATTCCGGGAACGTCGGAAGCGACACCAGAAACATGGGAAGGCGATGATGCCGCGCTCGCCGCTGTGCGCCTGTTGCGGCGCTATCACGATGCCACCACCGCGCTTGTGGCCGAAAAGCACGAGGGTTGGGCGATCAGCAGCCCGAACCCCGCCCGCCACGAGGTGATCTGCCATAACGATCTTGGCCCTTACAACATGGTGTTTGATGGTGCCCGGCCCGTGGCGATCATCGACTTCGACCTTGCCGGGCCGGGGCCGCGCATTCGCGACCTTGCCTATCTGGCCTATTGGTTTGCACCCTTGTGCTTTTCGCGCGACGATCTTGCGCCGCTCGCCGAAGCCGAGCTTGCCGCCGGCTGCCCGCGCCTTCGGCTGATCTGCGCAGAATACGGGCATGGCGATATGCCGGCATTGCTGGATATGCTGGCAATTTCGCTGCTGCATCTGAGCAGTGCTTCTGCGACGGCGCGTGTTGTCGGCCAGGAGGTTGCCGCGCAACTGGCGGCCGACGGGTATTTGCAAGACTGGCAAAGAGAATACCGCGCGCTGATGGGCCGGCGCGATGACATTCTGGCCTGTTTTGCCTAGTCTGGCCGTTGGCCTGCACGCCCAATATGCGCGGCGGCCTGCTCCGGGGTCACGTCGCGTTCGTCCCAGATGCCGATCATCAGGCCAAGATCGGCAGGATCGCCCCGCTGGGCGCGCAGTTCTGCCTCGGATCTCGTTGTCCGCTGGCTCATCCGGCGCGCCCATTGCGCAAGCCGGTCCTGCATGAGCGCGATAATCCCGGCATGATCGGCGCTGTCGCCCCGGTCGAAATATTCAAACGGGTCGGCCTGCCGGTCAAACAGCATGGTCCGAAAGCCGCCTTCGGCGTGGATGAATGTGTAGCGCGCATCGGCCAGCATGAACAGGCGGCAATCGCGCGGCGCAAGCCCCAGTTTTTCGGCCATTGGCGACGTGCCGTAATCATATTCGCTGACCACGAATTCGCGCCAGTTTTCCGGCTGGCGCCCTTCCAGCCAAGGCAGCAGGCTGCGGCCTTCCAGAATATGGTCGGGCACGGTGCCGCCTTTGGCTTCGATGAATGTCGGGGCAAGGTCGATGGACTCGACCAAAGCATCGCAAACCTGCCCGCGCGTGGCATCGGCGGCTTGGCGCGGGTCATAGATGATCAGCGGCACCTTCACGCTGGGGGCATGGAACAGGTCTTTTTCACCAAGCCAATGGTCGCCCAGATAATCGCCGTGGTCGGATGTCAGCACGATCATCGTATCCTCCATCCGGCCCGCCTCCTCCAGAAAGGTCAGCAGCACGCCAAGCTGGTCGTCGCATTGCTTGATAAGCCCCATATAGGCGGGGATGACGGTGTTGCGCACCTCGTCACGCGCAAAGCTCTGCCCGATGATATTGCTCTGGAAGGCTGCCAGCACGGGGTGGGGGTTTTGCCGCTCTGCCGCGTGCCTTTGTGCGGGCTGCACATCGGCGGCGGTGAACATGTTGTGATAGGGCGCCGGCACGATATAGGGCCAGTGCGGCTTGATGAAAGACAGATGCGCAAGCCACGGCGCGGCGGCCTGCGCGCTGTCCATGAAGGCCATTGCGCGGCGGGTCAGCCAGGGGGTTTCGGAATGCGCCTCGGCAATATTCGCCGCCTGCCCGGCATTCCTCATGAACCAGCCCGAAGCCATGTTGCCGCCATCATCACCCGCATTGGCAAAGTCGTGCCAGGGGTTGCTGCCCGGATAGCCCAGCGCCTTCAGATAGGCGTTATAGGGCGAGTCCGGATCGCCATAATGCCCCTTTGGCCCGTCGCTATGCAGCCCGTCTTCGCGGCTCCAGACATCGAAGCCGCATTCGGCCACCCGCGCGCCGATCACGCTATCGGCCGCCAGCCCAAGCCGCGCCATGCCCTTGGCATCGGCCTTCATGTGGGTTTTGCCGATCAGCCAGCTTTGCACACCGATCTCGCGCAGATGGTCGCCCAAGGTAAGCTCGCCCACCTTCAGCGGGTAGCCGTTATAAGCCGCGCCGTGGCTGGACACATAGCGCCCGGTATAGGCGCTCATCCGGCTGGCGCCGCAGACGGGCGACTGCACATAGGCGTTGGCAAACCGCAAACCGCGCGCGGCCAGATTGTCCATATGCGGGGTGTGCAGGGTTTCATGCCCCGCGCATGACAGATAATCGTGGCGCAACTGGTCATACATGATGAACAGGATATTGCGGATGTCGTTGCGCTTCTTCATGGTCCACTCCAATGGTTGCGCGACTATTCCACCGCGCAGGGGCAAGGGCAAGCGATGAGCAAAACGGCGATTGTGATTGGCGCAGGCATTACCGGCCTGTCATCGGCCATCTGGCTGCAACGCCGGGGCTGGCAGGTTGAACTGGTGGACCGCGTGGCGCCGGGCGACCCTGCACAAGCCTCATATGGCAATGCCGGGCTGCTGGCGCGCGGCTCCATTCTGGCGAATTCCGAACCCGGAATGCTGTGGAAAGTGCCGGGGATGCTGCTGGATGCCGACTCGCCGCTTTTCTTGCGCTGGCGCTATCTGCCACGCCTGCTGCCCTGGTTCATGCGGTTTATCCATGCGGGCCGCGCGGCAAATTTCAACGCCACGGTTGCGCGGCTCGACGCGCTGGTGTCTGACACGATCGAGCAGCATTTGGCGCTGGCCGAAGGCGGGCCAGCCGCCCGCCATATCCGGCTTGGCGAATACAGCTATCTGTATCGTGACCGCGCGGCCTATGCGGCCGAGGCGGCGGGCACGGCGCTCAAAAAGCAATACGGGCTTAAATCCTACACGCTCGAAGGGGCGGCACTGGCCGAACACATGCCGGGGCTTGGGCCGCGCTATGGCTTCATGTCGGTCTATCCTGATTATGGCTGGATCACCGATCCCGGCCAGTATATGCGCGATCTGGCCGAGGGTTTCGTGGCCAGGGGCGGCAGGCTGCGGCTGGCCGAGGTGCGCACGATTACGCCCGGTGCGCCCGCCAGCATTGCGCTGGCCGATGGCACGGTGCTGTCTGCCGGGCGCCTTGTGCTTTGCGCCGGCGCCCATAGCCAGAAACTGCTGAACCGCCAGGGCCCGCGCCTGTGGCTGGAGGCCGAGCGCGGCTATCATCTGTTTTTGCGCAAGCCGAGCTTCATGCCGAAAAACCCGATGATGGTTGAAGATGCGAAATGCGTGATCACCCCGATGGCGCAGGGGCTGCGCATAGCCGGAATTGCCGAATATGCAAGGCTTGATGCACCGCGCGGCACCGCGCCGCTTGCGCTGCTGCGCAAACGCATCGGGCAGGTATTTCCCGGCTTGCAGTATGAAAGCGCCGATGAATGGATGGGCCAGCGCCCCTCTACCCCCGACGGGCTGCCCTATCTGGGGGAAGATGCAAAACTGCCGGGCATCATCAGCGCCTTTGGCAGCCAGCATATCGGGCTTACGATTGGCCCAAGGCTGGGGCGGATGGTGGCGGATATCGCCGAAGGCGCACGCCCCAACCGCGATGCAACCCCCTACAGGCTAAACCGCCACGGCTAGGCCGAAACCCTGCCGCGCAGCACACAAGGCCTTTGGCCTTGCCCGCCGCTTGGCGGGGGCGGCGCGGCAAGGGCAGTTCAGTGTCACCCGCTGCGCCCGCGCCGCTTTGCGATGCCGCGCCCAGGCCCGGCATTGCTGGCACACAGCGCAATGCTGGAGGGCGGCGCGCGACCAGACGGTGCCGGCACGCGCAACGCCAGCCGCGCCGCCACCGCCAAGCCCTGCCCCGATCCCTGATCGGGACCAGGGCGCGGCAGTCTAGCGGATGATCGTCTCCGGCCCCATCATCTCGGTCGGCAGCCATGTCGAGATGCCGGGCACATAGGTGATGATGATCAGGAAGATGAACAGAATGCCAAGCCAGGGCAGCGCGGCTTTCACAACCCGCATCATCGGCATTCCGGCCACGCCCGATGTCACGAACAGGTTCAGCCCCACGGGCGGCGTGATCATGCCGATTTCCATGTTCACCACCATGATGATGCCCAGATGGATCGGGTCGATCCCCAGATCAATCGCAATCGGAAAGACCAGCGGCGCGACGATCACGATCAGCCCCGATGGCTCCATGAACTGCCCGCCGATCAGCAAGATCACGTTGACGATGATCAGGAAAACAACCGGCCCGAACCCGTAATTCAGCATCGCCCCGGCAATCTGCTGCGGCACCTGCTCGTTGGTCAGCACCTGTTTCAGGATCAGCGCATTGGCGATGATGAACATGAGCGTCACCGTCAGCTTGCCCGCCTCGAACAGCGTGGCGCGCGTGTTCTTGTCCAGCAGCGCCATCGGGGCGGCCAGCAGGTTTTCAAAATTGCCGCGCAGCACGGCGCGGCTGCCCGTGAGCAGCGATTCAAAATAGTCGCCCCCCACGCCCGCCAAGGCATTTGCGCCTTTTTCCATTGCGAAAATGAACACCGCCGGCGGCAAAAGCAGCACGATCGTCAGGATGATAGAGCCAAGCACCTGCGTTGAGAGGCCGGTTTCCGAACCCGTCCAGACCATAACCAGCGCATAAAGCCAGGGCAGAATGCCAAGCAGCAGAAAGGCGATCATCGACACAAGCCGCACCTGCCCGACCATTGCCGCCCTGGCCATGACATTGCCCAGGATCAGCGCCACGGCGAAAAACCCGATCGCGGCAAGAATGGCGGTGGAATAGGCCAGCTCGGTCATCGCGGCAATGCCGCCGTAAAGCAGCAATGTCACAACCGAAAAGCCGACGACCCGAAAGCCAAGCAGCCCGCCCTGCACTTCGCCTTCACGCATCCAGCCGCGGCCCTGAAGCGGGCCCATATCGCGATAGATGAACACCGCGACAAGAAAGGCATAGACCGAGGCGACGGCGGCGGCTTCCGTCGGGGTGAATATCCCGCCATAGATGCCAACCAGAATGATGATGATCAGGAACAGCCCCCAGCCGGCTTCGAGAATCGAGTCAAAAACCTCGGTCCAGCCCAGCCATTCGCCCTTTGGCATGTTGCGCAGCCGCGCCGTCAGGTAAATGGCCACCATCAGCATGATACCGGCCAGCAGGCCCGGAAACACACCCGCCAGAAACATGCGGCCAACCGAGACATCGGTTGCGCTGGCATAAACCACCATCACAATCGAGGGCGGAATGAGAATGCCAAGCGTGCCTGCGTTACAAATAACACCCGCGGCAAAATCCTTGCTGTAGCCCACCTGCCGCATGGCGGTGATGACGATGCCGCCGATCGCCACGACCGTGGCGGGCGACGAGCCGGACAAGGCCGCGAACATCATGCAGGCCAGCACGCCCGCAATGGCCAGCCCGCCGTGAAAATGGCCGACAATGGCAATGGAAAAGCGGATGATCCGCTTGGCCACACCACCTGTCGACATGAAGCTGGACGCAAGAATGAAGAAGGGAATGGCCAGCAGCGTATAATGCGCCGCCATCGCCTGGAACATGGTCTGCGCAATGCTGGCCAGCGAGGTATCGGACAGAACCAGCAGATAAATGGTCGAGGCAAGGCCAAGCGAAACCGCAATGGGCACGCCGATCATCAGCAGGCCGATTATGGCCAGAAAAAGAAGTGCGACATCCATGCGCTATGCCTCCTGCATCTTGCGACCGGCTTCTTCCACCGCGTCCTCGGCTTCGTGGCTGGCAATGAGGTGGTCGCGCCTGCCCAGCGCGATAAGAATGAAGGCCTGCACGAAGCGAAACAGCAGCAGCGCAATCCCCAGGGGCAGCATCAGATAGGGCACGAGCCGGGGCAGCTTTTCATAGGCCTCGCCCTGGTTGAACCAGCCTTCCAGAAAGCCCAGAAAGGCGGGCAGCGGAATATCGGAGGTTTCATACCAGCCCTGGTCGCGGCTATTGGCAAAGCCGGTGGGAAACCAGCGCCCTGTGGTTGCATCCATGCCCGCAAACGGGGCGTAATAATCCCATGCGCCCTTCATCAGCAGCGCGGCATAGACAATGCAGAACGCCGCCGCAATCAGCACCGAAACGCGGCGAAGGCCGGGGTTCAGCAGGTTGATCGCCGCATCAACACCCAAATGCGCGGTTACTTTCACACAGTAGGATATGCCAAACAGCACCAGCCATGCGAACAGGTAAACCGTAAGCTCCAGCCCCCAGATCCATCCGCTGTTATAGACATAGCGCAAAATCACGTTGCCAAAGGTGATGACCACCATCGCCAACATGATATAGGCGATAATGGTTTCTTCCAATGTGTTGATAATTCGGCCAAAACGGCCCGTGCTTGCAGCCTCGGCAGCCATAGCGCACTCTCCCCCCCAGAGCGAATTCAGCCCCCGGATGTTACCGGGGGCTGAACGTTTTACATGTTGTTGGCGTTTGCGGCCTGTGCGGCGGCAATGTTTTCGGCCCCGACATCGGCTTCAAACTGCGCCCAGACCGGCAGCATCGCATCAACCCAGGCCTGACGCTGTTCCGGGGTCAGCTCGCGGATCACGCCACCGGCATCCAGAATGGCCTGACGGGCTTCGGCATCCACCTGGTTCACGGCTGCGTTCCGCTCGGCGGTCACTTCATTGAGGATGGTCAGGAACTGGTCGCGCACGGCCGGATCGAGGCTGTCGAGCCAGTCGGTCGAGGTGACGACAAGATAGTCCAGCACACCGTGGTTGGTTTCGGTGGTGCCGTCCTGCACTTCAAAGAACTTCTGGCCGTAGATGTTGGACCATGTGTTTTCCTGTCCGTCGACAACGCCGGTTTGCAGCGCGCCATAAACTTCGGAAAACGCCATTGGCTGCGGCGAGGCGCCCAGGGCTTCCATCTGCGCTACCAGCACATCCGAAGGCTGCACGCGGAATTTCAGACCGGCTGCATCGCTTGGCAAAAGCAGCGGCACATTGGCCGAAAACTGCTTCAACCCGTTATGCCAGAAACCAAGCCCCATCAGGCCACGGCGTTCCATCGATCCAAGCATCGCCTGACCGGCTTCGCCGTTCTGGAATTCCTCGACCGCTTCGATGTTGTTGAACATGAAGGGCAGGTCGAAAATGCGGAAAACGCGGGTGAAGGTTTCAAACTTCGACAGGCTGGGGGCGGCAAGCTGCACATCGCCCTGCAACATGGCTTCCAGCACCTGGTCATCGTTATAAAGGGTGGAGTTCGGATAGACCTCCATACAGGCAATGCCGTCCATCTCGTCATTCACCCGCTGGGCCAAAAGCTCGGCCGCAATCCCCTTTGGGTGGCGGTCGGTATTGGTGACATGCGCGAATTTGATAACGATTTCGCCCTCTTCGCAGCTGGCGAATGCCGGGCTTGCGGTCAGCGCGGTGGCCGTCATTAAGGCGGCTATGGCAATCTTTTTCATTGTTCTCTCCCAAAACTTCGTTGGCCGCGTGTAGCTGACACGGCGGCACTGCACGCCTTTTAGCAGAAACGACACCGCCGCTGGCGATAAATTCACAAAAAATTTACAATCGCAGTGCCCGGGGGCGGCGCTGTTCCCGGCTCCGCCCATCGCCGCGCCCGCAATGGGTGGATTGCCACCCAGCGCCGGCTCAGTCCGGCAGGTCGCCGCCAAAATCTTCGCGCTTCAGCCCGTATTTCTGCATTTTCTCGTAAAGCGACTTGCGTGCCAGCCCAAGGGATTCGTAGGTTTCGCGCAGCGCCCCGTGATGGGCCGACAAGGCCGCCGCGATCTGCGCACGCTCAAAGGCTTCCACGCGTTGCGCCAGGCTCAGCGGGGGCGCATCGCCCGGCGCTTGCAGACCCAGCACATAGCGTTCAGCCTCATTCGCCAGTTCACGCACATTTCCCGGCCAGTCGCGCGCCGACAGGGCCATCAGCGTTTCGGCGGCAACCTCGGGCACGGGCAGGCTGGCGCGGGCGGCGGCAAGGGTCAGGAAATGACGAAACAGCAGCGGAATATCGCCGCGCCGCGCGGCAAGCGGCGGCACATGCAGGCTGGCGGGGTTGAGCCGGTAAAGCAGGTCGCGCCGGAACCCGTCAACCGCGGTCAGCGGCTGGTTGGAACTGGCCAGAAAGCGCACATCGAGCGCAATCGTCTCGTTACCGCCCAGCGGGGTGATGGCGCGTTCTTCAACCACGCGCAGCAGTTTGACCTGCAAGCCAGGGGGCAATGCGCCGATCTCATCCAGGTAAAGCGTGCCGCCGCGCGCATGTTCAAACCGGCCACGCCTGTCGCGCAATGCGCCGGGAAAGGCGCCCGCCACATGGCCGAACAGCTCGGATTCGATGCTGGCTGCGGGCAATGATGCCAGGTTGATCGCCACAAAGGGCTGCCCGGCCCGCGCCGAAAGCTCGTGCAAGGCCCGTGCGACAAGCTCTTTGCCGGTGCCGGTTTCCCCCTCGATCAGCACATCGGTATCGTGCCGTGCGAGCAGCGCAATCTGGCGGCGCAGGTCGATGATTTCCGCGCTGCGCCCCCTGATGCGCGCCGCCAGCGCATCATCGCCCTCCAGCACGCGCCGCAGGCTGCGGTTTTCCAGCGTCAGCTTGCGCAGGGCCACGGCGCGGCGGGCAATTTCAACCAGGCGGGCGGGCTCGAACGGTTTTTCAATGAAGTCATGCGCCCCGGCGCGCATGGCCGCCACCGCCAGCGCCACATCGGCATTGCCGGTGATCAGCACCACGGGCAGTTCAGCATCGCGCGCCGCAATCGCTTCAAGCAAAGCCATGCCATCCATGCGCGGCATCCGGATGTCTGACACGACAACCCCGTCAAACGCGGCATCGACCAGGTCGAGCGCGCGTTCGGCCCGCGCGCAGGCGGTCACA
The DNA here is from genome assembly GCF_020447305.1 of Abyssibius alkaniclasticus. NCBI lineage: Bacteria > Pseudomonadati > Pseudomonadota > Alphaproteobacteria > Rhodobacterales > Paracoccaceae > Abyssibius > Abyssibius alkaniclasticus. The sequence continues at coordinate 2,792,338 of NZ_CP095732.1, forward strand.
GAAAAGCCGGCAAGTTCCAGCGTTTGGCTGAGCGAGGCGCGGATATCCTCCTCGTCATCTATCAACAGCACATTCATTCGGCGGCCTTTTGGTGTGAAGGGTCCAGATGCGGCAGGCTCAGGGTGAAACGCGCCCCGCCTTGCGCAGTGCGGCTGGCCACGATCGTGCCACCAAAATCGCGCATGATGTTGAACGAGATCGACAGGCCAAGCCCCAGCCCCTGCCCCACCTCCTTGGTGGAAAAGAACGGGTCGAACAGCTTTTCAGCGGCTTCGGGCGCAATTCCCGGCCCGTTATCATCAACCGTGATGATCACATTGCCACCGTCGACCCGTGCCACAATCGCAATTTCCGGCACGCGCCCCGCGCCCAAGGCGGCATCAAGCGCGTTGCCGATCAGGTTCATCATGACATGTTGCAGCCGCACCTGCCCACCCATGACCACCAGATCATCAATGCCCGAAAGGCTGATTTTCGCCTTGGCCCGCTCTATGCGCCCGCGCATCAGCGACAGGGTTTCGTCCATGATATCACCCAGCCGCGTGGGTTGCGCGGTTTCGCGCGGCTTGCGGGCAAAGCCGATAAGGTGGCGCGAAAGCTCGGCCATACGCTGGGTCAGGCGCAGCACGCGCCTCAGGTTTTCTTCGGCCCGCTCGCGCTTGCCGATGCCCAGAAACGCCAGCGCATTGTCGGTATAGGTGCGAATGGCGGTCAGCGGCTGGTTGAACTCGTGGCTGAGCGCGGCCGACATCTGGCCAAGGGCGGCCAGCTTGGCGGCCTGCACCAGATCGGCCTGTGCGCGGTGCAGGTTCTCATTGGCCTGGGTCAAATCGGCAGTGCGCGCAGCGACCTGAGCCTCCAGCAGCCGCGCGGCATTGGCGCGCATCTCCAGCCGCTCCAGCAGGCGCGCGCGGCGCTGCAAGATCACCACCGCCACCAGCCCGATGATCAGCCCCACGGCCCCTGCCAGCAGGCCCGCCCCCCAGGCCTGTGCGCGCACAAGCGCCAGCGATTTCACCACATGCAGGGTCCAGCCTTCGGGTGCCATTGGCTGGCTCAGGTGCAACTGCCCGTCAAACAGCCCGGCTTGCAGTGGCGTGATCTGGCCAAGGTCAAACTGGCGGTCGCGTAAAATCGCCTCGGCATGGGCGGGGGCGATGGGGGCGAGCGCGCGCAAACGCAGCGCCGGATCGTTTGAAAGGATGATCACCCCGGCGCTGTCGGTTATGAACACGGTTGCGCCTTCGGGGGCAAATTCACGCTCGATCCGCGACACCGAAACCTTGACCACCGCCGCGCCGGTAATTTCGCCGGGGCGGTGAATGGGGAAGGCAAAGTAATAGCCACGCACCCCCGAGGTGGTGCCAAGCCCGAAGAAGCGCCCAAGCTGGCCGGTTATGGCCATTTGGTAATAGGGGCGAAAGGCAAAATTATTGCCGACGAAACTGTCGGGCTGCGCCCAGTTCGAGGCGGCGATCGTCAGCCCGTCACGGTCCAGCACATAGGTGTCGGCCGCCCCGCTCATCGCATTCCAGTATTCCAGCCGAAGGTTCAGCGCGGCAATATCGGGGCCATTGGCGCCAGTCTCGACAGCGGCGCGCACCAGCGGGTCACGCGCATAAACAGCCGCAAGCGCACGATACTGGTTCAACCGCCCGCGCGTGGTTTCCACATAAAGCTGCATTTCGGTGGCACCACGGCTGCGCAGCTCTGCCACGCCCAGATCATAGGCGCGCTGCCAGCCCAGAAACCCCGCCGCCACGCAAAGCGCAAGCAGGGTTGTCGCAAGAATTATGCGCCGGTTCACCAGATATGCTCCTCCCGCTTTCGAGGATGACCGCGCAGCGCCGCCCTTGGCAAGGCGCAATGTTGCCGTGGGCGGTGAAATCGGCTATCGGCAAGGCAACGCGAAAGGACTGCAATGCACAGCACGATACTGGTCACAGGCGGGGCGGGATATATTGGCAGCCACACGCTGGTGGCGCTGCTGGAAGATGGCCATAGGGTCGTGGTGCTTGACGATCTGTCAAATGCCTCGCCCGCCGCGCTTGCCCGCGTGGGTGAAATTGCCGGCAAGCCCGTGCAGCTTATCCGCGGCGATGTGCGCGATGGCGCATTGCTCGACCAGATTTTCGCCATGCACCCGATAGACTGTGTGCTGCATCTGGCGGGTGTCAAGGCGGTGGGTGAATCGGTTGCCAACCCGCAAAAATACTTTGAAATCAACACCCAGGGCTCGCTTGCGCTGTTCTCGGCCATGCAGCGGGCCGGGGTTGCGCGCGCGGTGTTTTCCTCAACCGCCACGGTTTATGGCGCGCCGGAATTCGTGCCGCTGACCGAGGCCGCCGCCCTGCGCCCTGAAAGCCCCTATGCCACCAGCAAGCTGGCGGTGGAATACATGCTGGCAGGCTTTGCGCGCGCCCATAGCTGGCGCGCGATCAACCTGCGCTATTTCAACCCGGTCGGTGCGCATCCCTCTGGCAGAATTGGCGAAGACCCGCTGGGCGAACCGGCCAATCTGTTCCCCTATATCGCACAGGTGGCGGGCAAGCGGCGGCAGATTCTCAGCATTTTCGGCAATGACTACCCCACCGCCGATGGCACTTGCGAGCGGGACTATATCCATGTCTGCGATCTTGCGGCGGGCCATGTTGCTGCGGTGAACTATTTGCTGAACCACGCCATGCCGGGCGAATGCCCGGCGGTGAACCTTGGCACCGGGCAGGCCTATTCGGTGCTGCAGGTGCTGGCACAATGGCAGGCGACCTGCGGCTTTGACATTGCCCACCAGATTGCGCCGCGCCGCGCGGGCGATGTGCCCTCGTATTTCGCCAATCCGGCCGGGGCGCAAAGCCTGTTTGGCTGGCGCGCCCGGCAGGATCTGGCCCGGATGTGCGCCGATCATTGGGCCTGGCAGCAGCAAAACCCGCACGGCTATAACGCCGACTAGCCCTTGCCAAAACGCGCCCCAAGCGCCACATCATTAAAAAAAGGGAAATGGACAATGCCAATTGCACTGATGTTTTTTGCGCTGGCCCTGACGGTGGCGGTGCTGTGGCGGTTTCCGGAATACCGGCTGGGGGCGATTGGCGCGCTTGTTCTCATTGCGGGGGTGTTTGGCACATATTTCTATGTGAGCGAACCAACCGAGACAACGCAAAACGCCGCGATTGACCCCGACAAGCTGGCGCTGCGCGATGTCGATTTCCTTGTCGATCCGCGATTCATAACAATGCTCGGGCAGGTGCAGAACCTTGCAGACAATGCCAACCTGCTGGAAATGTCGCTCGAATTGCGCGCGCTCGATTGCCCCCAATCCGATAGCCCGGTCGTGGAATGCATTGTCATCGGCGATGATGAAGGCACGGCACGCGTGACAGTGCCACCCCAGCAATTGCGGGCCTTTCGTGCGGTGTTCATGCTGCGCAATCTGCCCGAAGTCAGCGGTGTGTTGCGCTGGAATTACACGCTCGTTTCGACCCGCGCGCAACCGCTGTGAGTTTGCGGCAAGTCGCGCTTGCGGCGTTTGACGCAGCCCTTGCCGCCGCGGCCCCCGGCCCGGCCACGGCCCGTGCGCTGGCTGAGCGCCCGCTGGCACCCGGCCGCCCCGTGACCATCATCGCAATGGGCAAGGCCGCCATTCCGATGGCGCGCGCCGCCATCGGCCAACTGGGCCGGCCGCCCAAAACGCTGCTGATCGTCACCAACCCCGAAAATGCCGTTGCGCTTGACGGGGCCGAAATATTCGCAGCCGCCCACCCGCTGCCCGATGCGATTGGCCTTGCCGCCGCTGCCCGCGCGCTGGAAATTGCCGCAAGCCTGACAGCCGAAGACCAGCTTCTGGTGCTGGTCTCGGGCGGGGCATCGGCCATGCTGCCAAGCCCGGTGCCGGGGGTCAGCCTGAGCGACAAAATCACCCTAAATGCGCAAATGCTGGCCGCGAATATGGATATTCGCGCCATGAACCTTGTGCGCCAGAACCTGTCGGCGCTGAAGGGCGGGGGGCTGGCCCGGGCGGCGGGCAGGGCAGTTGTGCGCAGCCTGATCCTGTCGGATGTGCCGGGCGATGAGCTTGCCGTCGTCGCCTCTGGTCCCACGCTGCCGCCGATCGGCCCGCGCAGCGCGGCGGTTGACGTTTTGCAAAAAAGCGGGCTTTGGGCAGGGCTTGCACCCAATATCCGCGCTGTGCTGACGGCACCCGCCCCCACCCCAGCCCCCGCCACTGCTGCTGCGCCGCTGCCGCCTGCCAATGCCACGCTGATCGGGGCCAACCAGATCAGCATCGCCGCGGCCCGCGCGGCCATTCCGCCGGACTATCTGCTGCTTGAAGCGCCCTTCCCGCTTATCGGCACGGTTGAAAGCGCCGCCGAAACACTGGCCGCACTTGCACGCGCAGCTCCAAACCAACCATGCGCCATTGTCACTGGCGGTGAAACCACGGTGAATGTGACCGGCACAGGGCGCGGCGGGCGCAATCAGGAGCTTGCCCTGCGGATTGCGCTGGCATTGGCGTTGCCGCGCGACTGGCTCTTTCTGTCGGCGGGCACCGACGGGCGCGACGGGCCGACCGATGCGGCGGGCGGCATAGTAACGGGCGACACCGCGCGCGCCATTGCCGCCGCAGGCCATGATTCGCGCCGCTTGCTGGCAAACAATGACAGCTATGCCGCGCTGGCGGCAGGCGATGCGCTGCTTCACACCGGGGCAACCGCCACGAATGTGGGCGATTGCCAGATCTTGCTGCTCAACCGCCTATAAACCCGCGCAACAGGCTTTTGGGAATCGCACGCCGCTGCTAGGCTATCCGGATTGAACCCAATTTCTGGATATTGTGATGACCCGTTTCACCCGCAAAACCCTGTTTTCCAGCCTTGTTTCCAGCTTTCTCGCCACTGCCGCGCTTGCCCAGCCGCTTTACATGCCCACCGAACGGTTCAACCGGATGCAGGCCACCGACCTGCCCGGAAATGACATTCGGATGCTGCGTGACACCTCGCTTGAGATTTGCCTGAATGCGTGTGTGTCAGATCAGGATTGTGATGCCGTCACCTACAATACCGCGGCCAATGCCTGTTTTCTGAAAACCGATGGCAGCCTGACCGAACCGTTCAACGGTGCCGTGTCCTACCGTATCAGCCGCACCAGCCCCGAGGCGCTGGCGCTGGCGCGCAGCCGTCAGGATGATCTGGCCAGCCTGCCGCGCTTCTGGATGGACCGGGCCCTGGCGCAAGCCACCAGCCTTGGCCTGCTGTATCGCGCCAGTGAAATGCCGGTCTCCGCGCTTCTGGGCCTGGCTGACGAGGCGCGGGGCGCGTCGAACTATGACAGTTACGCCTTTTACATGCAGCGCGCTTTGGCCCAGTCCGATGATGTTGGCCTGTGGTTCACCTTTGGCGATACGATGCTGCGCTCGACCAGAAACGGCGACCGGGAAATCGGGACGACCGCGCTGATCAACGCCTATCTGCGCAGCACCGGGGCCGATATGCGCGCCGATATTCTTGTAAAGCTGGCAGAGCGCATGGAGCAGGCCAATAATGGCCGCCAGTCCATTGCGCTGCTGCGCATTGCCCTTGGCCTTGCCCCCAGCGCAACGATTGATGCGGCATTGCAACGCGCCATTGGCCTGTTCGGCTTTCGCATTGTCGAACATCAGGTCGACAACAATGCCGAACAGCCGCGCATCTGCCTGACATTCTCTGACCCGCTGGTGCAAACCGGCGTTGATTATGCGCCATATCTGCGAATGCAGGGCACCGAACTGCCGGTCGAGGTGGAGCAGAACCAGCTTTGCCTTGACGGTGCGCGCCACGGCGAAACCTATGATCTGACCGTTCGCGCCGGCCTGCCCGCCGCCGATGGCGAGGTCTTGGAGAACAGCGTCGATATCCAGCTTTATGTGCGTGACCGCGATGCGATGGTCTATTTCCCCGGCCGCGCCTATGTGCTGCCCAAAACCGATGATGCGGCCCTGCCGATTGTTTCTGTCAACGCGCCCCTGGTCGATTTGCGGCTGTTCCGCGTGGGCGAACGTGGGCTGGTCAATGCCATCCGCCGCGGCAATGTTTTCCAGGCCATGTCTGACTATGAAGAATCCGACATTGCCGAGCGTTTGGGCGCAGCCCTGTGGGAAGGTCAGGCCGATCTGCAAACCGAGCTGAACGCCGATGTCACCACCGGCCTGCCGGTTTCGGCCTTCCTGCCCGCGCTGGAGCCGGGGGTTTACGCGATAACCGCGCGCATTCCCGAAACCTCTGAAACCTGGGAAGCGGCGGCGACGCAGTGGTTCATCGTCAGCGATCTGGGGGTTGAAACCATGCAGGGCGTCGATGGGCTGCATGTATTTGTGCGCAGCCTTGCCAGCGCCGCGCCCGGCGCCGATGTGACCGTGCAGCTTCTGGCGGTGAATAACGAGATTCTGGCCGAGACCACCACCGATGCGGCGGGCTATGCGCGCATCGACCCCGGCTATCTGGCGGGAACCGGCGGCATGGCCCCGGCCATGCTGACCCTGGCCGCTGCCGATAGCGATTTTGCCTGGCTCGACCTGTCCGATGGCGGGTTTGATCTGTCAGACCGTGGCGTGGCTGGTCGCGCCGCCCCCGGCCCGGTTGATATTTTCACCACGACCGACCGTGGCATCTACCGCGCGGGCGAAACCGTTCACGCCACTATTCTGGCGCGCGACAGCGCCGCCCGGGCGCTGGAGGGCCTGCCGCTGACCGCCATCATCCGCCGCCCCGATGGCGTGGAATTTTCGCGCCATCTACTGCCGGATCTTGGCGGTGGCGGCCATGTGCTGAGCCTTGCCATCCCCGCAAGCGCGCAGCGCGGCAGTTGGCAAATGCAGCTTTATGCCGACCCGGACGGGCCGCGCCTGTCGACCGCCCGGTTTCTGGTGGAAGATTTCATTCCCGAGCGGATCGACTTTACAATGGCTTTGCCCGAAGGCGCGCTCGATGCCCGGAACCTGCCACCGCTCGATATTGCCGCGCGCTATCTATATGGCGCGCCGGGGGCCGAATTGTCGATGGAAGGCGAGATCGAGATCGACACCACCACCAGCTACCCCGGCTATGACGGCTATTATTTCGGGCTGGAGGATGACCCGTTCATTCCCACAGGCGACGCACTTTATGATTTGCCCGCCACCGACGCGGTGGGCGCGGCCCAGATCAGCCTTGCCCTGCCGGCACTGGAGCAAACCAGCCGCCCGCTGGAAATGCGCGTTTCCCTGCGCATGGCCGATGGCTCTGGCCGCCCGGTCGAGCGCACGCTTACCCGTCCGCTGCTGCCTGAAAACCCGGGGATCGGCATCAAACCGCTGTTCGACTGGACGCTTGGTGAAAACGAGAATGCCGCTTTTGATATTGTCAGCATCAATGCCGATCTGACCCCGCGCGCCGACGCCCCGCTGACCTGGGTGCTGAACCGCGTGAACCGCCGCTACCAGTGGTATTCATACGACGGAAGCTGGCTCTGGGAGCCGGTGACAACCCGAACCCGCGTGGGGGCCGGCACCTTGACCACCGGCGCCGATGGGGCCGCCAGGCTCGAATATCCGGTGGAATGGGGGCGCTACGAGTTGCGCATCGTCTCACCCAGCGGCGCGGTGCTGCCCAGCAGTTACAGTTTTTATGTGGGCTGGTGGGGGGCTGATGGCAGTTCCGACACGCCCGACCTGTTGCAAGTTGCGCTTGATAAGCCCGGCTATGCCCCCGGCGACAGCGCCATATTGCGCATGGATGCGCGCATGGATGGTGTGGCGCTTGTGCGCGTTGTGACCGACCGGCTGGTATCGATGCAGGCCATCGAGGTGACGGCGGGTGAAACCGAAATCACCCTGCCTGTGACCGATGAATGGGGCAGCGGCGCCTATGTCATCGCCTCGCTCATCCGCCCCGGCAATGCCGATGCGGGCCGCAACCCGGCGCGTGCGCTTGGCCTTGCCCATGCGGCGGTTGACCCGCAGAACCGCGCGCTCGATCTTGCGCTTGACCTGCCAGATGCAACCGAGCCGCGCGGCCCGCTGAATGTGGGGCTGAACGTGGGCAACCTTGAACCCGGCCAGCGGGTTTGGGCCACGGTTTCGGTGGTGGATATCGGCATTCTGAACATCACCGGCTTTCAGTCGCCCGACCCTGAAGGCTATTACTTCGGCCAGCGCGCATTGGGCATGGAGCTGCGCGACATTTACGGCCGGCTGATTGACGCCAGCGCCGCCAGCCGCGCGGCCATTCGCAGCGGTGGCGATGGCGCCAATATCCGCACAAATGCCCCGCCGCCAACCCAGGAGCTTCTGGCGCGGTTCAGCGGGCCGGTAACGATTGCCGCCGATGGCACGGCAACCGTCAGCTTCGAGCTGCCGGCCTTCAACGGCGGGGTGCGGGTCATGGCGGTTGTCTGGGGCGAACAGGGCGTTGGCCAGGCCAGCCAGGATGTGCTGGTGCGCGACCCGATCGTGCTGACCACCACAACACCGCGCTTCATGGCGCCGGGCGATGATACCCGGCTGCTGGTCGAGCTTGCGCATGTCAGCGGGCCGACTGGCACGGTTGGTGTGGAAATTTTCGCCTCCGGCCCCGTGGCTGTGGCGCAAGGCGCGGCGGCGTTCAACGTGGAGCTTGCCGAAGGCGCGCGCGCAACCCGCAACATTCCGCTAAAAGCCAGCCGCACGGGGCTTGGTGAATTGCGCATTGTCATGACCATGCCCGATGGGCGCATCGTGGAGCAAATGGCACGGCTGAATGTGCTGGCAAATGACCCCGATATCATCCGCCGCACGCCCATCAGGCTTGCGGCCAATGGCGGCACTTTCACCATTGATGGCAACGCCTTTGCCGATATCCGCCCCGGCAGCGGCACGGTCACACTCAGCGTGGGCCCGCTTGCCGCGCTCGACCCGGCGGGGCTGCTGGCCGCGCTCGACCGTTACCCCTATGGCTGCTCGGAACAGCTTGTTTCGCGCGCCCTCCCCCTGCTCTATGTCGGCGAAGTGGCCGCGGCACTGGGGCTTGCCCCGCAAGAAGGGATGCAGGCGCGGATTGGCGACACAATCACCGATGTGCTGGCCAACCAGTCCAGTTCCGGCGGTTTCGGCCTTTGGCGGCCGGATTCGGGCGATCTGTGGCTCGATGCCTATGTGACCGACTTTCTGTCACGCGCCCGCGCGCTTGGCTATACGGTGCCGGATGTCGCGTTCGATCTGGCACTTGCCAACCTGCTCAACCGTGTCAACTACGCGCCCGATTTCGAGGATGCAGGGCAGGACATTGCCTATGCGCTGATGGTTCTGGCCCGTGAAAACCGCGCCAGCATCGGCGATTTGCGCTATTTCGCCGATAACCGCGCCAACGCGTTTGCAACAGCAATGGCACAGGCCCAACTGGGCACGGCACTGGCCTATTATGGCGACCAGCTGCGCGCCGACCGCATGTTCGGCCTCGCCAATGCCCGCGTGCTTGCCTATGGGGTTGAAAGCAGCAGCTGGCGGCCGGATTACGGCTCTTACGCGCGCGACGCTTCGGCCGTGCTGACCCTGGCCGCCGAGGTGAATTCCACCGCGATTGACCGGCAGGAACTGGCGCGGCGCGCCAGCTTTTATGGCGGCGGCTACCGCTCGACGCAAGATATGGCCTGGATGTTGCTGGCCACCAATGCAATGGCGCAAGATGCCGCCGTGGCCGGGGCCACGCTGGGTGGCGCGCCCCTGCCGCTGACCGGCGTGCGCCAGATTACCGAGGCCGAGCTTGCCGGGCCGGGGCTGGTGCTGGAAAACCCGACCGGCACCGCGATCGAGGCCGTGCTGACCACGCGCGGCGCCCCCGCCTTCCCCGAACCGGAAAGCAGCAACGGCTACCGGATCGAGCGGTGGTATTACACAATGGATGGCACGCCGGTCGACCTTGAGAATGTGCAGGTCAACGACCGGATCGTGGCCATTTTGCGTGTTCAGCCCGAGCAGGACCGCAACGGCCGCCTGATGATCGTTGACCCGCTGCCAGCCGGTGTCGAGGTTGAAAACCCCAACCTGCTGCGCGCCGGCGATCTGAGCCAGCTTGACTGGCTCAGCCTGGATGATGTGGCCCTGCATAGCGAGTTTCGCGATGATCGTTTCGTGGCCACGGTCAACTGGTCGCGCACCGACTCATTCCAATTGGCCTATATCGTGCGGGCCATCTCGCCGGGCAGTTTCCAGCAACCCGCCGCCCTGGTTGAAGACATGTATCGCCCCGATCTGCGCGGCACCACCAATGCCGGGCGCATTTCCATCCGCCAGCCATGATCTGGCTGCGCCGCGCGCTTGTTGCCGTTGGGCTGGCGGCTGCACTTGCGGCGGGGTTCTGGGTTTGGGTGGCCACCACCACCCTGCCCGTGCTGACCCCGGAAACCTCGGTTACGGTGGTCGATCGCAACGGCGTTTTGCTGCGCGCCTATCCGGTGGCCGATGGGCGCTGGCGCCTGCCGCTGGCCAATGACGCGGTCGACCCGCTTTATTTCGCCATGCTGCTGGCCTATGAAGACCGGCGCTTTGAGCGCCATGCCGGTGTAGATGCGCGCGCACTGGCCCGTGGCCTGTGGCAGTTCATCAAGAACGGGCGCATTGTTTCGGGCGGCTCGACGCTGACCATGCAGGTTGCCCGCCTGCTGGAAGATGGCGCAACCGGGCAATGGGGCGGCAAGCTGCGCCAGATCAGGCTGGCGCTGGCGCTGGAACGCAGCCTGACCAAGCAAGAGGTGCTGGCGCTCTATCTGCAACTGGCGCCGATGGGTGGCAATATCGAAGGGCTGCGCGCCGCCACGCTGGCCTATTTCGCGCATGAGCCGAACCGGCTTTCCCCCGCCGAGGCAGCCTTGCTGATCGCCCTGCCCCAGGCCCCGACATCGCGCCGCCCCGACAGGTTCAACGAAGCCGCCACCATTGCGCGCAACCGTGTGCTTGAACGTGCGGTTCAGGCCGGGGTGCTGAGAGCCGATGATGCCGCCGCCGCCCGCGCAACCCCTGTGCCCGCCCAGCGGCGCGACTTTCCGGCCCTTGCCCCGCATCTGGCCGATGCGCTGGCGGCAGGGGCGGAACCGGGCGCTGTCATTGCCACAACGCTGGATGCCGAATTGCAGGCCGACCTGCAAACCCTGCTGGCCAGCCGCGCCGCCGATTTTGGCCCGCGCGTGACAACCGCGGCCCTTGTGGCCGACCATGCCAGCGGTGAAATCCGCGCCTATCTTGGCTCGTCCGACTTTTTCAGCGATGCACGGCGCGGCGCGATTGATATGGTCCGCGCCATCCGCTCGCCCGGCTCGACGCTGAAACCGCTGATCTACGGCATGGCATTCGAAGGCGGCTATGCGCATCCCGAAACCCTGATCGACGACCGGCCTATGGCCTTTGGCAGCTACGCCCCGCGCAATTTCGATGGTGGCTTCATGGGCCAGGTCAGCCTGCGGCGCGCCTTGCAGCTTTCGCTGAACATTCCCGCTGTCGCGCTGCTCGACGTGGTTGGCCCCGCGCATCTGATGGCGCGCCTGCGCCGCGCCGGTGTTCAGGCACGTCTGCCGCGCAATGCCGCCCCCGACCTGCCCATCGCACTGGGGGGGCTGGGTGTCAGCCTGCATGACCTTGTAACACTTTACGCTGCCTTCGCGCGTGGTGGCCAGCCCGTGACGCTGCGCGCCACACCCGGCCCGGCCGATAGCGGCCCGCTGGCCCCGGTGCTGCTGCCCGCTGCCGCCTGGCAGATCGGCGATATCCTTATCGGTGCGCCCCCGCCCGCCGAAGCCCCCTTTGGCACGATCGCCTTCAAGACCGGCACATCCTATGGCTACCGCGATGCCTGGGCGCTTGGCTATGATGGCGCCTATGTGGCCGGTGTCTGGGTGGGCCGGGCCGATGCCGCCGCCGTGCCGGGCCTGCGCGGGCTGGATGGCGCCGCCCCGCTGCTGTTTGATGTGTTTGCACGCATCCGCACAACCCCGATTCCACTGCCGCCGCCACCCGAGAACGTGCTGACGGTCAGCAATGCGCAACTGCCCGCGCCTTTGCGCAATTTCACCCCGCGCGGCGTGCCGCTGCGCGATTCGGCAGCGCCAGAATTCTCATACCCGCCCGATGGGGCCCGGGTCGATCTGGGGCTGGATGGCGAAACGCCCATGCCGCTGATCCTGAAGCTGCGCGCCGGTCGGCCGCCCTTTACCTGGCTGGTGAATGGCCGCCCGATTGTGGCAGACCCTTATGACTGGCAGGCAAGCTGGCAACCCGATACCGGCGGATTTGTCACCATATCGGTGATTGATGCACAGGGCCGTGCCAGCCGTGTTCGGCTGTTTTTGCAATGATTTCGTGCATTAACCCGCCCAAACCCGCCCTTGTCACTTGACGAAAGCCGCGAAACTCGCCAACTAACGCTAGTGAAAGCCGCTATTCGGCCACCGCCTGAACATTAACAACCAAAGGACCCGCACCATCGCTCGCAAACCACATAACGCGCCCCCGCAGCGCGACACCGGCCCCCGCATCAACGACCGTATTCGCGCCCCCGAAATTCGCCTGATTGGCGCGGATGGCGAAAATGCCGGCGTCGTTACCCCCTATGTCGCTATGGAAATGGCACAAGAGGCAGGGCTGGACCTGGTTGAAATTTCGCCCAATGCCAACCCGCCTGTCTGCAAGATCATGGACTTTGGCAAGTTCAAATACGAGCAGCAGAAAAAAGAGGCCGAGGCGCGCAAGAACCAGAAGATCATCGAGATCAAAGAGGTGAAATTCCGCCCCAATACCGACACGCATGACTATGAGGTCAAGATGCGTTCGGTTGAAAAGTTTCTGGGAAATGGCGACAAGGTGAAGGTGACTCTGCGCTTTCGTGGCCGCGAAATGGCGCATCTGGAACTGGGGCGCAAACTGCTTGAACGCGTTGCCGCCGACACGGTTGAAATCGGCAAGGTCGAGGCGATGCCAAAGCTCGAAGGCCGCCAGATGGTGATGATGATCAACCCCGCCAAAAGCTGAATGAGCGGCAAGCGTCATTCTGAAAACTTCCGGCCGGGCCGCGTGCCCGGCCATAGCGACGGGCGGCTTTACAGCCCGACATTCGAGCGCAACCACCAGCCCGTTATTGCCGCCCTTCTGGCGCGGCTCGGCACAGAGCCGGGTGCTGCGCTGGAAATTGGCTCGGGGGTTGGCCAGCACATCCAGGCCTTTGCCCGCGCCCTGCCGCATTTGCGCTGGCAGCCAAGCGAGCCTGACTCGATTCACCGCAACAGCATAGATGCCTGGAGCGCGTTTTTTGGCAGCAACCTGCCTGCGGCCATCGCGCTCGATGCCAGCCGTGAATTCGGCACCGAAATTGCACAGCTTGCCCCGCTGCGGCTGATCTTTTCCATGAATGTCATCCATATTGCGCCCTATGGCGTGGCCTCCTCCATCATCACCACGGCAGCGCACAGGCTTGCGCCCGGCGGCTGGCTTGGTTTTTACGGCCCGTTTACCGAAGGCGGCCTTCATACCGGCGAGGGCAATGCGAATTTCGATGCAGGGCTGCGCGCCGACAACCCTGCCTGGGGTGTGCGCGATGTCGATGAGCTTGCCGCATTGGCCATAGCCGCCGGGCTTTCGCAAGCAGAGCTTGATGTCATGCCCGCAAATAACCGCATTCTGTGGTTTCAACAGCCCGCCTAGGCTTGCAAGGCGCAGTATAAGCTGCATCATGCAGCCAAAACCCATAAGGCCTGTATGAGCGATAAATCCAAACTGCGCCACTATATCGATGCTTTGCCGATCTGGCTGTTGCCCAAGCTGCTGCGCCCGCTGCCCTTCCGGATGCGGGTGCGCTTTGGGGCCTGGATGCTTTCGGGCGTGTTGCGCCATGTGCCAAGCCTGCGCAAGCGCATCACCAACAATCTTGACCATGTCTTTCCCGATATGCCCAGGCCCGAAAAACGCCGCCTGCTGCGCAACATTGCCCGCAATATCGGCCTTGGCTTTTTCGAGCTGATCTACAACTCCGAATACCAAAAGCGCACCCATGAGATGCGGCTCAGCGGCGATGTGGCCACGCTGGATGCCGCCCATGCCGAAGGCCGCCCGGTGCTGCTTGTCTCGGCGCATTTCGGCCAGTTTGAAGCCGCGCGCGCCATGCTCGGGCCGCGCACCAAACCGCTTGGCGCGCTTTACCACCCCGCGCATAACCCGGTGTTCGAGCGTATTTACACCCCTGCGCTGGCAGCGGCTGGCCCGATCTTTCCGACCACGCCGCGCGGCCTGGCGGCGCTCAGCAAGCACCTGAAAGGCGGTGGCTTCGTCGCGCTGCTGCTTGACCAATATGCCGATGATGGCGTGCCCATGCCCTTTGTCGGACGCATGGCGAAAACCGGGTTGTCTATGGCGCGGCTTGCGCTCAAGAACAACGCGCTGATCGTGCCGCTGATTTGCGTGCGCGGCGATGACGGTGTCACGATCGATGTGCAGATCGCCCCGCCGCTTGCCAGCACCGATGCGCTGACAATGACACGTGAGTTGAACGATTTCATGTCTGCCGAGATATTGAAACGCCCCGAACAATGGTATTGGCTGCACCGGCGCTGGAAAAACATGCCCACCCAAGACGTTGAAAACACTTAGATTTTCAGGCGCCCCTGCCCCAAGGTAAAATTTTTTCAACATTTCTCTTGAAAGTCTATACAGGATATCCACTTATGTTAATGTTAATAACATTTACATCTGAAAGGAACACAAATGTCCGCCCCAGTCGAATGGCTAAAGAATACCCAGACATGGCTTGATGGGCACGGGCCAATGGCCTGGACCGCCGCAATGGTGCTTGGCTTTATCTTTCTGTGGCCCGTTGGCCTTTTCCTTCTCTTTTACATGATCGGAACCAATCGTATGTGGAAACGCAGTCACGCACGTTCATGCGGCCATCGCCGCGGCTTTGGCAGCCAGACCGGCAATGTCGCCTTTGACAAATATCGCGACGAAACCCTGCGCCGCCTGGAAGAAGAGCAAAAAGCCTTTACCGGCTTTCTCGACCAGCTTCGCGCCGCAAAGGACCAGGCCGAGTTTGACGACTTCATGGCAAACCGCGCCCGCCGCCCGGCGCCGCAAGCCGAACCCGAAGAGGATACGCGCAGCGCCTATACACCGCCCCGCGCCCCCGGCTTTGGCGATGCCAGCCCGGCCTGACCACGGCCCCAGCCCCGCCGCCACGCGGCGGGGTTCACCCTGATTGCAGGAAAATCCATGTTCAACGACGCATCCTACTCTGGCCCCTCCGGCCTGCCCCACCCCGAAGCCGATGCACAGTTTTACCGCGATGTGCCGCAACGCCGGCTGATCGCCTGGCTGTTCGATGCGGTGATCATCGGCACGCTGGCCCTGCTCATTCTCATCGGCACGCTTGGCTTTGCCGCCTTCATTCTGCCGCTCGTTCTGGTGGCACTTTCCTTCGTCTATCGGGTGTTCATGCTGCAAACAGCTTCCGCCACGATAGGAATGCGCCTTGTGGGGATAGAGCTGCGTGACCGTCGCGGGCTCAAATTCGACCGCAAGACCGCCATTGCCCATACGCTGCTTTATACAATCGCAACCATCCTGTTTCCGCTGCAAATCCTGTCGTGTTACCTGATGTATTCCGGGCGCTACGGGCAGGGCTTGCACGATATGGCGCTTGGCACCACGGCCATTAACAGCCCCGCAAATTACTGATTGCAGCCCGTGGGCGGCATGTTAGGCTTGGTGCGAACTCACGGTTTTAATAAAATGCGCCATTCACTTCCAAATGCACCCCAGTTCTATGTGACGGCCCCGCAGCCCTGCCCCTATCTGCCGGGGCAGGTTGAACGCAAATTGTTCACAGCCCTTGGTGGCACCGATGCGGCGGCGCTGAATGACAGCCTGTCGCATCAGGGGTTTCGGCGTTCGCAAAACGTGCTGTATCGGCCAAGCTGCGCAAACTGCAATGCCTGCATGTCGGCGCGCATTCGTGTGGCCGATTTTGCGCCATCGCGCAGCCAGCGCCGCATCAACGCGCGCAACAGCCACCTTACCCGACTGACCCGTTCGGCCTGGGCGACCGATGAACAGTTCGAGCTGTTTTCGCGCTATCTGGCCGCGCGCCACGCCGATGGCGGCATGGCGGGTATGGATGCGTTCGAGTTCTCGGCGATGATCGAGGAAACGGCCGTCAACAGCCGGGTGATCGAATATATCAACCCGATCAGCGGCGCGTTGCGGGCCACCTGCCTTACCGATATCCTCTCGGACGGCCTGTCGATGGTCTATTCCTTTTATGATCCGGATTACGAGCGCGACAGCCTTGGCAGTTGGATGATCCTGGACCATATCCGACTCGCCGCCGAGGCGGGGTTGCCTTATGTCTATCTCGGCTATTGGGTGCCGGGCAGCCGCAAGATGCGCTACAAGGCGCGGTTTGCCCCGCTCGAAGTGTTTTTCGGCGGCAAATGGAACGAATTGGCCAGCCCGGATGCGTTTGAAACGGGCCGCCATCCGCTGGAAAACGACCCGATTGCCGAACAGCTTGCCGCCATCCACCTGCCGGGAGGCGACTTTAACGGCGCCTAGTTGCCGGGCAGCAGGTCGGGCACAATCGTCACGATTGACGGGAAGACCCACAGCACCGCCAGCGCCGCCACCTGAATTAGAACGAAGGGCATGACCCCACGGTAGATATGGCCGGTGGTCACGCCCGCGGGCGCAACCCCGCGCAGATAGAACAGCGCAAAGCCGAAAGGCGGGGTCAGGAAGCTGGTTTGCAGGTTCATGGCAATCATGATCGTCACCCATTTCGGGTCCAGATTGCCGCCATAAATGACCGGCCCCACAATCGGAATGACGATATAGACGATCTCAAGGAAATCCAGCACGAAGCCCAGAATGAACAGCACCAGCATGACCAGCAGGAACACGACCCATTGTTCATCGAAGCTGCGCAAAAAGTCCTGAATATATTCCTCTCCGCCAAAGGAGATGATCACAAGGTTCAAAAGCTGGCTGCCGATCAGAATGGCGAACACCATCGAGGTGACCTTGGCGGTTTCGCGCACAACGGGCGTTAGCACCGCGTGTTTCCACAGCACATAGCAGGAATAAAGCAAGCCGCCCATTGCCGCCATATAGGCTACATAGGTCACGATCAGGCCAATCCAGTTCTGAAAGCCCGCCCCTTCGATATTGGTGCGCAGATCGAAATTGATGCCGACCAGCAGCATGATCACAATCGCAAAGGCGGTATACAATATCAGCTTTGGCTGGCCACCGACTTCGCCCAGTTTGCGGTAGGCAGCAAGCATGATGGCACCCGATGCGCCGAGCGCCGCTGCCGGTGTGGGGTTGGTGATGCCGCCAAGGATAGAGCCCAGCACCGCCACAATCAGCACCAGCGGCGGGAAGACCACGCGCAGCATTTCATTGCGCCCCAGCCGTATGAATGCGGGTTTGAGCGCATAAAGTATCAGCGCAAAGCCCGGGCTGAGCCACAGGAAAGTGGCCAGCGGCGAGGTGAGCGGCCCCAGGAAAAGGATATCGGCCAGCAGCGCCAGCCCGATACCCGCCACCCCGACAAACAGCGGCTTGCGATCTTCATAAGGTGCCACGCCAAAAGCGGTGGTGAAGGTAATGGCCGCCAGCACCAGCATGATGATCACGCCATCGCCAATCGGGGCGGCGTCCACCAAAGCCTGCGCGCGGGCGGCGGTCATTTCATCTTCGCTCAGCGTGCGGGCCTCCTGGTTTTCCAGCCCGCCATCGGCGGCGATCTGCGCGGCCAGCGCAACCGAACGGTCCCATTTGGCCTGGCCGTGGCGCTCGATCATCGCGGCCTGGCATTGTTCGGTCACATCGGTGCGCAGCTCTGGCTGGGCGCCAATATCGCGCAAGCTCGAAATATCCGATTGCTGCGGGCCAACGATATTCAGCGCGCCAAGCCCGATAACCAGCCCGATGATCGCCGCCGGGGCCACCAGAAACCAGGTGAGCCCGTGTTGCAGGCCACGGCCCGGCGCGCCTTCAACCGTGCCGTGAATTGGCGGGGCCTTATGGGGTTTCACCATTGCATAGCCAAAGGCGTAAAGCGCATAAAACACCGCCAGCATGATGCCGGGCAGAATTGCCGCCTTGAACAGGGTGCCAACCGACAGAACCGCCGCTTCGCCAAGGAAGGTCAGCGCCGAGCCGCAGCCAACCGATTTGGCCAGATCCTCTTGCGCGGTCGAATAGATATCGCCCGCCAGCGTGCCCAGCAGCACGATCACGATGGACGGCGGAATGATCTGCCCCAACGTGCCAGAGGCGGCAATAACGCCGGTTGCCAGTTCGGGCGAATAATTGTTGCGCAGCATGGTTGGCAGGCTGAGCAGGCCCATCGTGACCACGGTGGCGCCGACAATGCCGGTGCTGGCGGCAAGGAATGCCCCCACGACCACAACCGAAACAGCAAGCCCGCCGGGCAAGGGGCCGAACACCCGCGCCATCGTGGTCAGCAGGTCATTGGCAATGCGCGAGCGTTCCAGCGTGATGCCCATCATCACGAACATCAGCACGGCCAGCAGCGTTTCAATCGACGGGCCGGAGATGACCCGTTCGTTCATGCGGTTGATGATGAAGGACAGGTTGGCGTCCATCGCCTTTTCCCAGCCGGATGTGAACAGCGGCTCGGTCAGCAGCGGCAGGTCCGGGTATCGGAAATGGCTTATGGTTTCACGCGCCACGCCGCTATCGGTCAGCGCGCGGAAGGCTTCGGAATTGGTGTCGATCACCTCTTTGACAAGCAGGCCCGCATTGTCGAGCCCGGCCAGAATGCCAAAGGAAATGATCGCCGCGCCGGAAATGGCAAAGGCGACGGGGAAGCCTGTCATGATGCCGGCAAACAGCATCACGAACACGATGATCAGGCTGATTTCAACGCCATCCATACCCAAAAACATACCCGACCCCTAGTGGATTGCGGCGGCTTTCGCCGCGATTTCGTCGTTCAGCACATCTTTGTCGAGATGTTTGTTTTCGCTTTCCGGGCCTTCGACAAATTCAAGCCAGGAGCGGTAGAAGAAGGCCGCGGCTTGAACCAGCATCATGCCCGCAAAGGCGACCATCATGACCTTGAACAGGAAATACGCATCAAAGCCCGAGGGTGACACGCCAATGGTTTCGACATTCCAGCGCACGATGCCCGATTTGCGCAGCAGTTTTTCAAGCTCGTCGGAGGCCGAAACCGAGGGCGTGATCAGGTGGCGGAACATGTAATACCAGCCATACATCCAGACCAGCACCATCGAGGGCATGATGAACAGCAGCGCGCCGAGCATATCGACCACCTTCTTGGCGCGGAAGGATATGCGCGAATAGACCAGATCCACCCGCACATGGCCGCCCTGCACGAATGTATAGGCAACACAAAGCGTAACGATCAGCGCGTTTTCAGCCTTGAGCATTTCAGCCCACCAGCCAAGCTGTTTGGTGAAGCCAACACCGAACGGGCTGAGCGTAATGTCGGATACACGAAAGATTCGCTGCAAAAACACGATCATGGTTTGTTGCAGCACCATGAGCAGCCCCGCCCAGGCAAACAGGCGTCCGGTGGCATTGGCAAAGCCTTCGAGCGCGCGCACGGTGCGCCACAAAAAGGCGCGGTAGAACAGCCCGATCACGAAGATCGTCAGGAAAATGTCAAAAAACGCAAAGAACATCCGGCTCGAACCGCCATAGAATATGACGTAGAGCAGGTTTTCCTTGTCGGAAAAATCGAAGATTGATCCAAGATTGGTCAATACATATGCGATATCGGCATAGCCCTGCGCAATATGCTTCAGGACCCAGAAGAGGCCATCAATCATGGGTAACTTTCGCTGAAAGCACCTGCCCCGCACAAATGGCGGGGCAGGGAGTTAAGCTTACATATTGCCAAGAACGCGGGTGCGCTGCGCAACATAGGCGCTGTCGGAAAGCGACATCCAGCCAGCGGCGGCCTTCATGCCGGCATTGACCGAGTCATGCACTTTCGCGAAAAGCGGATCGCTGCGATAGCCTTCCAGCACTTCAGCCGAGGCGGCGCCGAACGCATCCCAGACATCATCGGTGAACTGGTGGGTTTGCACGCCAGCCGCCAACAGACGATCGAGCGCCGGGCCGTTATTGGCGATGAACAGCGAATAGTTGGCCTGATGGCCTTCAGCGGCGGCAATTTCAATTGCGCGCTGGTGGCTGCGGCTGAGCCCGTTGAACACATCGAGGTTGCAGCAGACCGAAAGCGCCGCACCCGGCTCGTGGAAACCGGCGGGGTAGTAGTGTTTTGCCACTTCCTGCAGGCCAAGCTTTTCATCCGACCACGGGCCGATCCATTCGGTCGCGTCCAGCGCACCTGTTGCCAGCGCCTGATAGATTTCGCCGCCGGGCAGGGTTTGCACCGAAGCACCCAGCTTGGACAAAGCCTGGCCGCCAAGCCCGGGCATACGGAATTTCAGGCCCTGAAAGTCATCGGCCGAGGTGATCGGGTTGCGGAACCAGCCGCCACCCTGCGCCCCGGTCTGACCGGCAATAAAATGCTTGGTGTTGAAAATCTCGCCAACCTCGTGGTGCAGCTCAAGGCCACCCATCGAATAATACCAAACCATCATTTCCGGCGCGCTCATCCCCATTGGAACGGCGGTAAAGAAGGCAAGGGCCGGGTGCTGGTTCACGAAGTAATAGTCGGCGGCGTGATACATGTCTGCCTGACCGGATGAAACCGCATCAAAGCTTTCCAGCGCGCCCACAAGCTCGCCTGCGCCTTTGGCATCAATCATCAGCGAGCCATCGGTGATATCGGCAACCGAGTTTACGAAACGCTCGACCGAATCCCACACACCGGCCAGACCACGGGGCCAGCTTGTGACCATTGTCAGTGTGGTGCTGCCGTGGCTTGCGGCATAGGCCGGCGCTGCAAGCGCGGTTGCGGCGGCTGCGGTGCCGCCAAGCGCACCCTTTGTCAAAAATGAACGACGATCCATGTTTTCTCCCAGTTGTTGGTGCGGAATCTGTTTTTTGAGTTTCTGGCTCCGCATGTGAACCGGAAGCTAAACGGCATGTCACATCATTGCAAATATTTTGACGACCCCTGACGACATTTTTTGGGCGAATTTACGAGACCCGCGTCATTTTGCCCATTTTTACTGCAATGCAAGAAAAGTGCTAATTTCACCCCATTCGCGCAACATTGTTAAATTTTATGGGTTGACCCCAGTTTTTGGCCTGTTAGAAATTTCAGCATGATGAACACGCAGTTGAAAATTATTGTGGTCCTTCTAAGCACGCGCAGTCGCCGGGCTTGAGTTTCCCTGTTTGCGACTGCGCCGACCCCCGCCAGAACGGGGGTTTTTTTGTAGCTAAAAGCGGTGGATGCCGCGCCAGATGAGGATGAGAACATGACCCGTCAGATGACCGGTGCCAAGATGGTGGTTCAGGCGTTGAAGGATCAGGGTGTGGATACCGTTTTCGGCTATCCCGGCGGCGCGGTGCTACCGATCTATGATGAAATTTTCCAGCAGAATGACATCAAGCACATTCTGGTGCGCCACGAACAGGGCGCCACCCATGCCGCCGAGGGCTATGCGCGCTCTACCGGCAAGCCCGGCGTTGTGCTGGTCACCTCCGGCCCCGGAGCCACGAATGCCGTGACCGGCATGACCGATGCGCTGATGGATTCGATCCCGCTGATCGTTCTCACCGGGCAGGTGCCGACCTTCATGATCGGCAATGACGCGTTTCAGGAAGCCGATACCGTTGGCATTACGCGCCCCTGCACCAAGCATAACTGGCTGGTGAAAGACACCAACAAGCTGGCCGAAACCATCCATCAGGCCTTTCATGTGGCCATATCCGGCCGCCCCGGCCCGGTGCTGGTCGATATTCCGAAAGATGTGCAATTTGCCACCGGCACCTATGTTGAACCGCGCAAGGCCAAGACCTCGCATTACCAGCCACAGGTGAAGGGCGATATCGAGGCGATCACCCATGCCGTTGAAATGCTGGAACGCGCCAAACGCCCGATCATCTATTCCGGCGGTGGCGTCATAAATTCCGGCCCCGCCGCCAGCCAGTTGTTGCGCGAGCTTGTGGGCGCAACCGGCGCGCCGATCACCAGCACGCTGATGGGGCTTGGCGCCTATCCGGCATCGGGCAAGGAATGGATCGGGATGCTGGGGATGCACGGCACCTATGAGGCCAATCTCGCCATGCATGACTGCGACTATATGCTTTGCATCGGGGCGCGGTTCGATGACCGCATCACCGGGCGGATAGATGCCTTCTCGCCCAACTCCTTCAAGGTGCATATCGACATCGACCCAAGCTCGATCAACAAGAACGTGCATGTCGATTGCCCGATCGTTGGCGATATCGGCCATGTGCTGGAAGACTTGCTGCGCATCTGGAAGGCGCGCGGCCGCAAGCTCAACACCGAGGCACAGCCGAAATGGTGGGGCAAGATTGGCGAGTGGAAGGCCAGGAACTGCCTGTCTTACAAAAACTCCGACAAGATCATCAAACCGCAATACGCGCTGCAACGGCTGGAGGCGCTGACCAAGCATCGTGACCGTTACATCACCACCGAAGTGGGCCAGCACCAGATGTGGGCCGCGCAGTTCCTTGGCTTTGAAGACCCGCATCGCTGGATGACATCGGGCGGGCTTGGCACAATGGGTTACGGCTTTCCCGCCTCGATCGGCGTGCAAATCGCCCACCCCGATGCGCTGGTCATCAACGTGGCGGGCGAGGCAAGCTGGTTGATGAACATGCAGGAAATGGGCACGGCCATGCAGTTCCGCACGCCGGTCAAGCAGTTCATTCTGAACAACGAACGCCTTGGCATGGTGCGCCAGTGGCAGGAATTGCTGCATGGCGAGCGCTATTCGTCGAGCTGGTCGGAAAGCCTGCCCGATTTCGTGAAACTGGCCGAAGCCTTTGGCGCCAAGGGCATTCGTTGTTCGGACCCCGCCAAGCTTGATGACGCCATTCAGGAAATGCTCGACCATGACGGGCCGGTGATTTTTGATTGTCTTGTCGAAAAGCACGAAAACTGCTTCCCGATGATTCCATCTGGCAAGGCGCATAACGAAATGCTGCTCGGTGATGCCGATACCCAGGGCGTGATCGACGCGGGCGGCTCGGTTCTCGTGTAATGAAACCGCTGCTCTATTTCAGCTACGGGATGACAAAAAGCGGCTCGACGCTGGCCTATATGCTTGTGCGCACGGCGCTTGTGGCGGCGGGCATGGCGCAGCCACGCCTGATTAGCGCGGCCAATATCGGCGGCAAACGCATCAATATGGTCGAACATCTGACCCGCGCCGATGCCAAGGAATTGCTGGATGAGGCGCGGGCTACCGGCCATATGATCGTGCTGAAAACCCATACCCGCCCCGATGACCCGGTGGTGGTCGATCTGCTGCAATCGGGTCTGGCCATCGGCCATGCCGTGTGCCGCGACCCGCGCGATATGGTGCTTTCCATGCTCGACCATGCCAGACATTCGCGCCGCCTTGGGCAAGCAGAATTTACGGAATTTGCCACCTTTGACGCGGCGATTGACAATATCCGCCACCAGACCAACAGCCTGACCGCCTGGCTGCGCCTGCCAAATATTCTGTCACTCTGTTTTGAAGAGCTTGCCTTTGAAACCCCGCAAGCCGCGCGGCGCATTCTTGGGCAACTCGGCTTGCGGATGAATCCCGGCCATCTGGCCGAACTGGTGCTGGAATCGGGCCAGACCAACAAAAACCGCGGCAAGCAGGCCCGCCACATTGGCGAAATGCCCGCCGACCTTGCCCGAAGCCTTGGCGCCGAGTTTGCGCCCCTGATCGACACGCTCATCACCCATCGCGCAAAACTGCCGCAAGACGGGGCCGTTACCCTGCCCCCGCCCGCCAGCCTGCGCATTTCCCAAATATCGGAGCCCGCATTATGAACGCCCTCAACCTCAAAAAAGGTGCCTCGAGCAAATCGGCCTATAACCTGCGCGACCTTGCCGATGATACGCTGGAAACCCACACGCTTGCCGTGCTGGTCGATAACGAATCCGGCGTTCTGGCCCGCGTCATCGGGCTGTTTGCCGGCCGTGGCTATAATATCGACAGCCTGACCGTGGCCGAAACCGACCATACCGGGCATCGTTCGCGCATTACCGTTGTGACCACCGGCACGCGTTCGGTGATCGAGCAGATCAAGGCCCAGCTTGGGCGGCTCGTGCCGGTGCATCAGGTAAATGACCTGACCGTTGAAGGCCCGAGCGTTGAACGGGAACTGGCGCTGATCAAGGTGGCGGGCAAGGGCGAAAAGCGGGTCGAGGCCCTGCGCACGGCCGAGATTTTCCGCGCCTCGGTCGTCGATTCCACGCTTGAAAGCTTCGTGTTTGAACTGACAGGCACGCCTGAAAAGATCGATGCTCTGATTGACCTGATGCGCCCGCTTGGCCTTGTCGACGTGGCGCGCACGGGTGTGGCGGCAATCGCGCGCGGGCTCTAGCAAGGACCAGGCAGGATGACACAGGCAGAGTGGCGGCGCGCGGAACGGCAAGCAAAAATCGCCGCGCGTCTGGCCACAAGCGCCGATGAGCGCGCCGAAATTGCCGCCAGGGTTGCCGCTGGGCTCGATGCCCTGATCGACTTTTCGGCCAAGCCGACCATCAGCCTTTACTGGCCCTTTCGCGGCGAGTTGGACCTGCGCCGCTGGATGGCCGATGCGCATGGGCGCGGCGCCATCATTGCCCTGCCGCTGGTCGTGGCCAAGGCCCGGCCGCTGGCCTTCCGCCGCTGGTTTCCCGGCTGTGCCATGACACGCGGCATATGGAACATCCCCATCCCCGAAAACGGCCCCGAGATCACCCCGAATGTGATTATCGCACCGCTGGTCGGCTATGATGAGCATAACTACCGCCTTGGCTATGGCGGCGGGTTCTTTGACCGCACGATCGCCGGAATTGCCGGGACGCGGCTGGTTATCGGCGTGGGCCATCCGAGCGCGAAAACCGACGGGTTTGTGCCGCATGAACATGACATCCCGATGGATGTAATCTTGGTGGGCGGCGCGCCGGTTTACGCGGCGGAGCGTGGTGCGCAATAAATGCGCACCATACATCAAAGCGCGGCTCACCCGTAGGGTGCGCATTCATTGCGCACCTTTTTAGTCGCATTTATTGTGGACCTCTGTGGCCGCATTCTTGGCGCATCCTATCGAACCCACCCCCAAAAAAAGCAGAGGCCCCCGCGTCCGGGGGCCGATACTGGTTACAGTCTGGTGGCAAGATCAGCCGGGAAGCAGATCGGAGCTTTGGGCCGTGGCGAACTCATCCATGTCCACAACCCCGTCGCCATTGACATCGATCGCCGCAAAGCCTTCTTCGGTCAGGTCCGGATAGGCGACGAGCAACTCATCCATTGTGTAGACCCCGTCGCCATTGCTGTCTTCCAGCATGTCCTGGGCGAAGGCCGGAGCGGCAAAGGCGGCAATGGTCGCGGTCAGTGTTAGGGCATGTTTCATCATTTTCAGTTCCTCCTGAATTATGGCTTAAGCCATTGATATCGAGACGTTTATTCGCCTCACCAAAACCATATCCAAGCCAGATCGAATTGCCCATACTCGCCCAAGGGTTGCGCGTGCGCAGTGGCAGTTTCCTGCCAAGCGGGCTGTGAAACACTGCCGGTTGCAGATGGAATCCATCGCATTTTCAAATGATTAGCGCCGGTGTTTCACAGCACCCCGACCAGCCGGAACCGCCCCGCCAGCCCAGCCGCACGGCCCGAAACAGCGCCTGAAAGCAACGGCTTGGCGGGTTTTTGCCGGCGGATTTTCTGCCCGGAACCCGCAAAACGCCCCACGACGATTCGCCCTCAGCCACAAAAAGAAAGGGCCGGTTTCCCGGCCCCAGTCTAAGCTAAATCAGGCATCTCGTTGACCGCTCGCGTGGCTTGCCTGCGGCCTGATCGCCGGAAAGGGCCGCGCAGCGCAGCCCTTTCCTCTAAACTCGCTCAACTACAACCGCTCGTGCCGCCACAGGTGTTGCACTTCATGCAGGTGCCGTTGCGCACCAGCGTGTAGTTGCCGCATTCCCCGCAAGCATCGCCTTCAAAGCCCTGCATCTTGGCCTTGGCGCGGGCATCCATCGGGGCGGCGCTGGCCTTGGTTTCGGTCATCACCGCAACGCTGGCCGTGGTCGACTTTACCGCCGCGACCCCGCCTTCGCCCACGCCGCCCTGAAACAGCGTCAACTCCTGTGGCAGGCGCTTGCGCAGATAGCCGGTCGAGGTCAGCGAGCGGATCATCTGCATCGACTGATGCGCCGCCTCGGCCGCCGGTTTGCGGATGTTGGCCACACCCTCTTCCGCACCGCGCCCCAGATCGTCGAAGCTTTCGCCGGTGGGTTTCACATGCGCAAGGTCTTCACGGTCAAGGTAGCTGACTGCGAGTTCACGGAATATATAATCCAAAATCGAGGTGGCATTCTTGATGCTGTCATTGCCCTGCACCATGCCGGCCGGCTCGAACTTGGTGAAGGTGAAGGCGTCAACAAACTCTTCCAGCGGCACGCCATATTGCAGACCGACCGAAACGGCGATGGCGAAATTGTTCATCATGGCGCGAAAGCCCGCACCTTCCTTGTGCATGTCGATGAAGATCTCGCCCAGATTGCCGTCTTTATACTCGCCCGTGCGCAAATAGACCTTGTGGCCGCCGACAATTGCCTTCTGGGTATAGCCCTTGCGCCGCTCTGGCAGTTTTGCACGCCCGCGCGCCACTTCGCGCACGATGATCTTTTCGACAATCTTTTCGGCCAGCACCTGGGCGCGCTCGCCCGAGGGGGCATTGGCCAGCACCTCTTCCAGATCATCGGCATCGTCATCATCGATCAGCGCCGAAGACAGCGGCTGGCTGAGTTTGGAGCCATCACGATAAAGCGCATTGGCCTTTACACCCAGCGACCAGCTCAGCTCGTAAGCCGCGTTGCAATCCTCAATGCCCGCATCATTCGGCATGTTGATGGTTTTGGAGATTGCACCGGAAATGAAGCTCTGCGCCGCCGCCATCATGTGGATATGGCTGTCCACGCTCAAAAAGCGCTTGCCGATCTTCCCGCAGGGGTTGGCACAGTCGAACACCACATAATGCTCGGGCTTCAGATGCGGCGCGCCTTCAAGGGTCATCGTGCCGCAGACATGTTTGTTGGCCTCGTCGATCTGGGCGCGCGAATAGCCAAGATGGCGCAGCAGATCAAAGGCCGGATCGTTCAGCTTGTCTTGTGGAATGCCCAGCGTGCCGGTGCAGAAATCGGCACCCAATGTCCATTGGTTGAACACGAATTTGATGTCAAAGGCGGTCGGCAATGCGGCTTCGATCTTCTCCAGCTCTTCTGCGCCAAACCCATGCCCGATCAGGCTGGTCGAATTGATGCCCGGCGCGTTGCCGATGGTGCCATGCCCAACGGCATAGGCGATGATCTCCTCGATCTCGTTTTCACGATAGCCAAGGTTGCGCAAGGCCGCCGGCACCGAGCGGTTGATGATCTTGAAATAGCCGCCACCGGCCAGTTTCTTGAACTTTACCAGGGCAAAGTCCGGCTCGATCCCGGTCGTGTCGCAATCCATCACCAGCCCGATCGTGCCTGTGGGGGCAATCACCGATACCTGCGCGTTGCGGTAGCCGTGCGTCTCACCCAAGGCAATCGCCTCATCCCACACCTTGTGGGCAATGTTGATCAGCTTGCCATCGGGGCAATTGTCGTGGTCAAGCGGCACCGGCTTCACGGCCAGCCCCTCATAGCCCGATGTTTCGGCGTAGGCCGCGCGGCGGTGGTTGCGCATCACGCGCAGCATGTTTTCGGCATTTGGCGCATAGCCGGGAAAGGCGCCAAGCTCGGCGGCCATTTCCGCCGAAGTGCGGTAGCTCTCGCCGGTCATGATCGCGGTCAGCGCACCACAAAGCGCGCGGCCCTCGGCACTGTCATAGCCATAGCCCATAGTCATCAGCAGCCCGCCGATATTGGCATAGCCAAGGCCAAGCGTGCGGAACTTGTAGCTGCGCTCGGCAATTTCGGGGCTTGGGAATTGTGCCATCAGCACCGAAATTTCCAGCGTAATCGTCCAGATGCGCGTGGCGTGCAGATAGGCTTCGGCGTCAAACGCGCCGTCTTTCAGGAACATCAGCAGGTTCATGCTGGCCAGATTGCAGGCCGTGTCATCAAGGAACATATATTCCGAACAGGGGTTCGAGCCGCGGATCTCGCCATCGGCCGGGCAGGTATGCCAGGCGTTGATCGTGTCGTGGAACTGGATGCCCGGGTCGGCACAGGCCCAGGCGGCATGGCCAACCTGGTCCCACAATTCGCGCGCCTGCACGGTTTTGGCAACCTTGCCATCGGTCCGGCGGATCAACTCCCAGGGCGCATCATCCTTCACGGCCTGCAAAAAGGCATCGGTCACGCGCACCGAGTTGTTGGAATTCTGGCCGGAAACCGTGAGGTAAGCATCAGAATCCCAATCGGTATCATAAGTCGGAAACTCAATGCTGCTATATCCCTGCCGCGCATAATCCAGCACGCGTTTGACATAGGTTTCCGGAATCATCGACTTTTTCGCGCCGCGAATGGCGTCTTTCAAACCGGGGTTGGCCTTGGGGTCGAAGGCATCGGCCTCGGCCCCGTCCCATGCGCGGATGGCGGCGAAAATATCGTTCAGCCGGGCCTCGTGCAGTTTGGAGCCGGCTACAAGGCTGGCGACTTTCTGCTCTTCAACCACCTTCCAGTTGATGAATTCCTCGATGTCCGGATGGTCCATATCAACGATGACCATCTTGGCCGCGCGCCGCGTTGTGCCGCCCGATTTGATGGCCCCCGCCGCACGGTCGCCGATTTTCAGGAAAGACATCAGCCCCGAAGACTTGCCCCCACCGGCGAGTGATTCATTGCTGGCCCGCAGGCTGGAAAAATTGGTGCCGGTGCCCGAGCCATATTTGAACAGGCGGGCTTCGCGTGTCCACAAATCCATAATCCCGCCATTGCCCACCAGATCATCGCCCACCGACTGGATGAAACAGGCATGTGGCTGCGGATGCTCATAGGCGCTGGAAGATTTGGTCAGCTTGCCGGACTTGTAATCAACATAGGAATGGCCCTGGCCCGGGCCGTCAATGCCATATGCCCAGTGCAGGCCGGTATTGAACCATTGCGGCGAATTCGGCGCGCCCATCTGGCTGGCAAGCGTGTAACGCATCTCGTCATAATAGGTGCGGGCATCGGCTTCGGTGGTGAACATGCCACCCTTCCAGCCCCAATAGGCCCAGGCACCGGCCAGACGGTCAAACACCTGTGTCGCGCTTGTCTCGCCACCAAACCGCGCCGCCTCGGGCAGCTTGGCAAGCGCCGCCTCATCGGGCACCGAGCGCCACAAAAATTCCGGAACGCCCTTTTCCTTCACCGGCTTCAGCGCGGCAGGCACACCGGCTTTGCGAAAATACTTCTGCGCCAGAACATCGGCCGCCACCTGGCTCCACTTCGCGGGCACGTCCATATCCTTCAGGCTGAAAACAACCGAGCCATCGGGGTTGCGAATTTCGGAATTGGTCTTGCGAAAGTCGATCGCGCCATAAGCGCCTGTTTTTTCAGTCGTAAATTTCCGCGCGATTTTCATGTGCCTGTCCCTTGGTTTGCAGCGTCACGCGCCACAGGCAATGCCCAAAGCGCTGGAATTCAAAGGCCAAACGTCACAAATCTGTGGAAGTCCAAAGTTCAGCCTGCCCCGCCGGCGCACACTATATATTGTGTATGCTTCCCGACGACCCACAATCTGCTGCATCAAACCCTATCGGTCAACGCTTCTTTTCGCTGAATTCACAAAAAAAATACTTGACCAGCATTGCTTGGGAAAAGCCGGATTTCACCCACGATTCTCGCCCGGATAACCCAGCCGACATTGCCCAGACATTCCAGAGGTTTCGCCCATATTACTGATGCTTTACCTTTGGTCATGCTGCGCCGCACCCTGCATGGAATGCAAATAACCTGTCACCGAATCGCAACGCGAATACCGGGCCACGGCGCATGAAAGCGACCCGGCCAGGCCAGATACCGCTTCATCTTTTGCTTGAAAATATCCCCGCCGGAGGCATCGGCACTTTGCCACAAGTCCGACCGGCAAAAATTCAAACCACCGGGCCGCCGCGCGTCTCGTCACTCAGCAAAACGTTACTTTCCACCGCGCCAACGCCCGGCAGGGTCATGATCCGGCGGCGCAGGATTCGCTCGAAATCCGCAAGATCGCGCGCAACAACCCTGATCCGATAATCATACACGCCCAGCACATGCTGCACGAGCTGCACTTCGGGGATCGCGCTCACCGCGCGCTCAAAATCCTCAAGCCCGACACGGCCCTTTACAGCCAGTTTAATACCAAGGAAAACAACAACTTCATAGCCAAGCTTCATGCGGTCCAGCACCAGTTGCCGCCCGGTGATCACGCCGCTTTCCTCCAGCCGCCGCAAGCGCCGCCACGCAGCCGGCTGGCTGATGCCCAGCGCCGCGCCCAAAGCCGCCGCCCCCATATCGCCCTCGGCCATAAGCAGGCGCAGCATGGCGCGGTCTGTGGCATCCAGCGCAACACTCATAGCGGCAATGCCTCGGTGTTTTTTACTTCCGATACCAGCATCAGCGCCTCGATATCGGCAATATGCGGCAGCGCCAGGATCTTGCCCTTGTAAATGTCCTGATAATGCGCAAGGTCGCGCGCCAGCACATCCATGCGGATATCGACCCGCCCCAGCAGGGTCTGGATTGTGTCGACCTCGGCAATGTCGCGCGCCGCGGCCAGAAATTCGGCAAAGGCATTGGGCGCGGTCTTGTCCAGATTGATGCGCAGGAACACCTGCACACCGTAGCCAAGCGCGCGCATATCCACCACCACGCGCTTGCCTTTCAGAACGCCCGCCGTCTTCAACTTTTCCAGCCGCCGCCAGCAGGGTGCCACGGTCATACCCGCCTGCACCGCCAGGTCGGCGGTTGAAATCGTGGGGCTGGCCTGCAAAAGCCGCAACAGCCGCCGGTCTGTATCATCAACCTGCATGAATTTTGCTATATCTCATGATTTTGCCTATTGGAATTACCTATTTTCAGCATTTTCAGCAAAATCAGAAACACATACCGCCAAAATATCCGTAGCTTACCGCCAGAAACAGCATTCAGAAGGAAGAAACCATGCGCGTTTACTACGATCGCGATTGCGATGTGAACCTGATCAAGGACATGAAGGTCGCCATTCTCGGCTATGGCAGCCAGGGCCATGCCCATGCGCTGAACATGCGCGATTCCGGGGTGAAGAACGTCGTCGTCGCCCTGCGCGAAGGCTCGCCTTCCGCCAGGAAAGCCGAAGGCGAAGGCCTGAAGGTGATGGGCATCGCCGAAGCCGCCGCCTGGTGTGACCTGATCATGTTCACCATGCCCGACGAGTTGCAGGCCGAAACCTACAAGAAATACGTGCATGACAATCTGCGCGAAGGCGCGGCGATGGCTTTCGCCCACGGGCTGAACATCCATTTCGGGCTGATCGAACCAAAACCCGGTGTCGATATTCTGATGATGGCCCCCAAAGGCCCCGGCCACACTGTGCGCGGCGAGTTCACCAAAGGCGGCGGCGTGCCCTGCCTTGTGGCCGTGCATCAGGATGCCTCGGGCAAGGCGATGGATATCGGCCTGTCCTATTGCTCGGCCATCGGCGGCGGGCGTTCGGGCATTATCGAAACCAACTTCCGCCAGGAATGCGAAACCGACCTGTTCGGCGAGCAGGCCGTGCTGTGCGGTGGCCTGGTCGAGCTTATCCGCATGGGTTTTGAAACGCTTGTGGAAGCTGGCTACGAGCCGGAAATGGCCTATTTCGAATGCCTGCACGAGGTGAAACTGATCGTTGATTTGATCTATGAAGGCGGCATCGCCAACATGAATTACTCGATCTCCAACACCGCCGAATATGGCGAATATGTCTCCGGGCCCCGCATTCTGCCTTACGCCGAGACCAAGGCCCGCATGAAGGCCGTGCTGGCCGATATCCAGAACGGTAAATTCGTGCGTGATTTCATGCAGGAAAACGCCGTCGGCCAGCCCTCGTTCAAGGCAACCCGCCGCATCAACGACGAACACCAGATCGAACAGGTCGGCGAGAAGCTGCGCGCCATGATGCCGTGGATTTCCAAGGGCAAAATGGTCGACAAAGCGCGGAACTAACCCGCAACAAGGCTGCGCAATCAATGCGACCAAAGCGGTGCGCAATAAATGCGCATTCTACGCGGTCACATTCGTGCCCAACCATAACCCGTAGGGTGCGCATTCATTGCGCACCTTTTTTCACACCATCACCCTTCGCGCCAAACCTCCCAATTGCCACGCCCGCCCTGCCCCGCTAGTCTGCGCAACACGCAATTTGGGAGACACCACAATGCTGATGCGCCTGCTTATCCGTTGGGGCTTTGCCCTTATTCTGGTCATGGCCACCTATAACCCGACGAAATGGAACCTCGTGCGCTGGGGGATGGACAACTACACCAGCAACCTGCCGGTGGTGGTTCTGGTCACGCTGGTCGTTCTGCTGGGCTGGATCATCTATATCCGCGCCACATTCCGCTCCATCGGGCCGGTTGGCATCTTTTTGGTGCTGGCGCTGGTCGGCGCGCTGGTCTGGGTATTCTACGATCAGGGCTGGCTGGATATTGGCAATGCCACCGCGATGACCTGGATCGGGTTGATCGCGCTGTCTTTCGTTCTGGGCATTGGCATGACATGGTCGATTATCCGCCGCGCAATTTCCGGGCAGTTGGATGTCGATGACATCGAAGAATGATCCGCTTGGCCTGGAAAACCGCAAGGGCCTGCCCGATGCGCTGCGCGTGCTGGCGGCAGGCTACCCGCGTGAGGGCTGGGAGGCGCATGGCAATTTTGACCAGCTCACCCGCTTCTGGCTCGACCGTCACCTGATGTTCCGCCGCCTTCAGGCCGATCTGGTGGCCGATGCGCAAACCCTGCTTGACCAAAACAGCGACCCGGCGCGCTTTGCCATCCGCACATCGCGCCTGGCGAGTATGCTGGTCAACCAGCTTCACGGCCATCACGAGATTGAGGACCATCACTATTTCCCCTTGCTCAGCGCGCGTGATCTGCGGCTTGTGCGGGGCTTCGATCTGCTTGATGCCGACCATCATGTGCTCGACCATACGCTGGCCGGCCTGACCGAGGCAGCGAATACCGCCTTGCAAACCATTGCCGAGGGCGGTGCGCATATCGACCCCGTTGCCACCTATCTTGACCATGTCCACAGCCTTGGCCACCTGCTCGACCGGCATTTGACCGATGAGGAAGAGCTGATCGTGCCGATCTTGCTTGAATACGGGCCCGTTCAGCTATAAGTGGCCTCTCAAGCATATCGTATGGCGCCGCCGCATGGACAGGCGCCGCCCGAACGGGTAAACCCCGAACCGCATAAAAGTGAGACCTGAGGCAATGGAAAACATCGTTCTGACCGCCCATCTGATTATCGCACTGGCGCTGATTGCCGTTGTGCTGATGCAACGGTCGGAAGGTGGTATTGGCCTTGGTGGCGGCGGTGGCGGCGGTGGCGCCATGTCGGGCAGGGCCGCTGCAACCGCGCTGACCAAATTCACCTGGATTCTGGCCATTCTGTTTCTGACCACCTCCATCACGCTTACCGTCATGGCCGCCGCCAACAGCGCCGACGAATCGGTGATTACCGGCGATGTTCCGGCAGCCGGGGCGCCCGCGCCGCTGGAAATTCCGCTGGCACCGCTTGGGGCCGATGCCCCCGCCGCGCCGCCCCCGGCCGAGTAAACCCCGCAATAACCCAAGCGGGGCAACATGCTGTTGCCCTGGCTTGACCTTCTACATCATCTGGCGATTTTGTGGCTTGCTGCGCTTGGCAAGCGGGCGGATTTAGGGTATGACTCAAATCCCGTGGAGCGCGGGTTTTGCCCTGCAGTGACCGCCAGAAAACACAACATTCACGGGGGCCGGGCCGATGGCACGCTATATTTTCATTACAGGTGGCGTTGTTTCGTCTTTGGGCAAGGGGCTGGCTTCGGCCGCGCTTGGCGCATTGCTGCAAGCGCGCGGCTATTCGGTGCGCCTGCGCAAGCTCGACCCGTATCTGAATGTCGACCCCGGCACCATGTCACCCTTCGAGCATGGCGAAGTTTTCGTTACCGATGATGGCGCTGAAACCGATCTGGACCTTGGCCATTACGAGCGTTTCACCGGCGTGGCGGCGCGCAAGACCGATTCGATCTCGTCCGGCCGTGTCTATTCGAACGTGCTGGAGCGCGAGCGGCGCGGCGACTACCTGGGCAAAACCATTCAGGTCATCCCGCATGTCACCAATGAAATCAAGGACTTTCTGAAAATCGGCGCCGATGAGGTAGATTTCATGCTCTGTGAAATTGGCGGCACGGTGGGCGATATCGAGGGCCTGCCCTTCTTTGAAGCCATCCGCCAGTTTGGCCAGGATATGCCGCGCGGCGATTGTGTCTATATGCACCTGACGCTGCTGCCGTTTATTGCCGCCAGCGGCGAGCTGAAAACCAAACCGACCCAGCATTCGGTGAAAGAACTGCGCTCGATCGGCATTGCGCCCGATGTGCTGGTCTGCCGGTCTGAAAGCCCGATCCCCGAAAAGGAGCGCGAGAAGCTGGCGCTGTTTTGCAATGTGCGCCCCGACAGCGTGATCGCGGCGATGGATCTCAAATCCATTTATGAGGCCCCGCTTGCCTATCACCACGAGGGGATGGATTCTGCCGTGCTGGCCGCCTTTGGCATTACCGACGCCCCGGCCCCTGATCTGTCCAAATGGGAAGATGTGGCCGATCGTGTCTACCACCCCGAAGGGCAGGTGCGCGTGGCGGTGGTGGGCAAATACACCCAGCTTGAGGATGCCTATAAATCCATCGCCGAGGCGCTGACCCACGGCGGAATGCATAACCGCGTGAAAGTGCAGGCCGAGTGGATTGACAGCGAAATTTTCGACCGCGAAGACGCCGCCGACCGGCTGCAGGGCTACCACGCCATTCTGGTGCCCGGCGGTTTTGGCGAGCGTGGCACCGAGGGCAAGATCAAGGCCGCAGCCTATGCCCGCGAACACCAGATCCCCTATTTGGGGATATGTCTGGGAATGCAGATGGCGGTCATCGAGGCCGCGCGCAATCTGGCGGGCATTTCCAATGCCGGCTCGGAAGAATTCGACCACGAATCCGCCGGCCAGCGCCGGTTCGAGCCGGTTGTCTATCATCTCAAGGAATGGCTGGAGGGCAACCGCACCATCCAGCGCAAGGCGGATGATGACAAGGGCGGCACCATGCGGCTTGGCGCCTATGATGCCACGCTTGCAGCGGGCTCGCAGGTGGCCGAAATCTATGGCAGCACCGCAATTTCCGAACGCCACCGCCACCGCTACGAGGTGGACATGGCCTATCGCGACCAACTCGAGGCGCATGGGCTGAGGTTTTCCGGCGTTTCCCCCGACGGGCGCCTGCCGGAAATTGTCGAATTCAAGGGCCATCCGTGGTATATCGGCGTGCAGTTCCATCCGGAGCTGAAGTCCAAACCCTTCGCACCCCACCCGCTCTTCGCCGATTTCGTGCGCGCGGCGGTCGAACAATCAAGGCTGGTTTAGATGTTAGGTCATTTCTTCAAATCGCTGTTCGGAGGCCAGACATCGTCGGCGCAATCCGGCCCCTCGGATGAGCGTGTGCCGCTGGCCGTGCTGCTCGTGCGGCTTGCGCGCACCGATTACGAATATGTGCTGGAAGAGCGCGCCCAGATCATCGACATTCTGAAAGAACGCTTCAAGCTTGATGACGTGGCCGCCGAATTGCTGGTCGAGCAGGCCGAGCGCGCCGAGGCCGAACCGCATGACCATGTGCATTTCACCAAGCAGATCAAGGATCTGGTGGAGTATGACCGCCGCGCCGAGGTCATGGAAGACCTCTGGCTGCTCGCCCTGGCCGACGGGCGGCGCGATAACGAGGAAAACGGCTTTCTGCGCCTGATCTGCAGCCTTTTGGGCCTGTCAGACCAGGAATCCGCCTTTGCCCGCCAGCGCGCGCAAGCGCGGGTCAAGGGCTGAGCCGCTACAAACCAATCCCGATGCCGCATCCAGCGCCGCCCCGGACCTGATCCGGGGCCTCCTGCCTTTACCGCTCGAGGCCCCGGATCAGGTCCGGGGCGCCGTCGTCTGTGCGGCAAGGGTGCGCGCATTTGCGCCGATCACGATATCCCCCTTTCAACTTTACGGGCTTGGCGCTAAAAGGCCGCCAAACCCCCAAGCCGTTGCGAGGTCTGCCATGACGATTGAGCCCGAAATCACCCCAGCGTTGATCGAGGCCCACGGGCTGAGCGCCGATGAATATGACCGGATCATTCGCCGCCTGAACCGGGCGCCGACCTATACCGAGCTTGGGATTTTTTCGGCCATGTGGAACGAGCATTGCTCGTATAAATCGTCCAAAAAATGGCTGCGCACCCTGCCCACCACCGGCCCGCAGGTAATTTGCGGCCCCGGCGAGAATGCCGGCGTGGTCGATATTGGCGATGGTCAGGCGCTGGTCTTCAAGATGGAAAGCCACAACCACCCCAGCTATATCGAGCCGCATCAGGGGGCGGCCACCGGCATTGGCGGCATTCTGCGCGATGTCTTCACAATGGGCGCGCGCCCGATCGCCACGATGAACGCGCTTTCCTTTGGCGAAGTTTCCCACCCGAAAACCAGATCGCTGGTCAATGGTGTGGTCGAGGGCATCGGCGCCTATGGCAACTGCTTTGGCGTGCCGAATATCGGCGGCGAGCTGCGCTTTCACAAATCCTATAACGGCAACTGCCTTGTGAACGCCTTTGCCGCCGGGCTGGCCGATGCCGACAAGATTTTCTACTCGGCCGCCAGCGGTGTCGGGATGCCGGTTGTATATCTGGGCGCCAAGACCGGGCGCGATGGTGTCGGCGGGGCGACAATGGCCAGCGCCGAGTTTGATGACAGCATTGAAGACAAGCGCCCCACCGTGCAGGTCGGTGACCCGTTCACCGAAAAGCGCCTCATGGAAGCCTGCCAGGAACTGATGCGCACCGGCGCTGTCATCTCCATCCAGGATATGGGGGCCGCTGGCCTGACCTGTTCTGCCGTTGAAATGGGCGACAAGGGCGGTCTTGGCGTGCGGCTCGACCTTGAGAAAGTGCCCTGCCGCGAGACCGGCATGACCGCCTATGAAATGATGCTGTCTGAATCCCAGGAGCGGATGCTCATGGTGCTGCGCCCGGAAAAAGAGGCCGTGGCCAAGGCTGTATTCGATAAATGGGACCTCGACTTTGCCATCGTCGGTGAAACCATCGCCGAAGACCGGTTCCTTGTCTGCATGAATGGCGAGGTGAAGGCCGATCTGCCGCTGAAGGCCCTGTCGGGCGATGCACCGGAATATGACCGCCCCTGGCTGCCCACGGCCGCCGCTGCCGATATGGCCGAATTGCCGCAGATCGACGCCGCCGCCGCGCTGCTTTCCCTCATCTCCAGCCCCAATTATGCCAGCCGTGCCTGGGTGTGGGAGCAATATGACCATACCGTCATGGCCGACACGCTGGTGCGCCCGGGGTCAGATGCGGGCATCGTGCGCGTGCATGGCACCAACAAGGCCATCGCCTTCACCTCGGATGTCACCCCGCGCTATTGCCGCGCCAATCCGGTCGAGGGTGGCAAGCAGGCGGTGGCCGAAGCCTTCCGCAACCTGTGTGCTTCTGGCGCGCGCCCCTTGGCCACAACCGACAATCTCAACTTCGGCAACCCGCAAAAGCCCGAAATCATGGGGCAATTCGTGGGCTGTATCGAAGGCATCGGCGCCGCCTGTCTGGTGCTGGATATGCCCATCGTTTCGGGCAATGTGAGCCTTTATAACGAAACCGACGGGCGCGGCATTCTGCCCACGCCCACAATCGGCGCGGTCGGGCTGCTTGATTCGGTTGAGGATATCATCCGCGCCGTTCCGGATAGCGCCGATATTCTGGTGCTGGTGGGGGAGACACAGGGCCATTTGGGCCAATCCGCCCTGCTTGCCGAGCTGTTTGGCCGCGAAGATGGCGACGCGCCGCATGTCGACCTTGGGGCCGAGCGGCGCAATGGCGAATTCGTGCGCGCCGCCCGCGGCCTGATTACCGCCGCGCACGACCTTGCCGATGGCGGGCTTGCGCTTGCTGCCGCCGAAATGGCCATTGCAGGCAAATGCGGGGTCAGCATTGCGCAAACCGGCACCGGCTATCTGTTTGGCGAGGATCAGGGCCGCTATCTGCTGGCTTTGCCGGCCGATAACCTGCCCGAACTGGCCGCATTGGCCGCCGAAACCGGCGTGCCTTTGGCCGAAATCGGCGCCTTTGGCGGCGAGAACATCACGCTTGGCACCGCGACCCTGCCGCTGAACATCGTTACCGCCGCCCATCGCGGCGCGCTGCCGCAGGCTTTTGGCTAGGCCTTGTAACCGTATCGCCGCAGGCATAGATTTGCGCTAAAGGAATGTAACAATGGCCATGCAAGCACACCAGATCGAGGCGCTGATCCGCGCCGCCTTCCCCACCGCCAAGGTCGAGATCGACGACCTTGCCGGCGATGGCAACCACTATGCGGCAACCGTGATTGCCGAAGAATTTCGCGGGCTGAACCGGGTAAAGCAGCACCAACTGGTTTACGCAGCCCTAAAGGGAAAAATGGACGGCCCGGCGGGTGAATTGCACGCGCTGGCCCTCACCACCAAAGCACCGGAGTAAGCCCATGTCGGCAGAAGATACCATTCGCGAAACCGTTTCCAGCAACGATGTTGTCCTGTTCATGAAGGGCACATCGCAAATGCCGCAATGCGGGTTTTCATCCCGCGTGGCGGGCGTTCTCAACTATATGGGCGTGGCCTATAAAGACGTGAACGTGCTGGCCGATGATGAAATCCGCCAGGGCATCAAGGATTTTTCCGACTGGCCAACCATTCCCCAGCTTTATGTGAAGGGCGAGTTTGTGGGCGGCTGCGACATCATCACCGAGATGACCTTGTCGGGCGAGCTTGACGGGCTGTTCACCCAGAACGGCATCGCCTTTGACGCCGAGGCTGCCGCGAAAATCCGCGAAGCCAACAAGGAAGACTGAAGCACAGCCCATGTGCGATGAACGGCGTCCTTGCGGGCGCCGTTTCCGTTTTCGATACAGTCTTGGTATCTCTGCGGGGTTTATACACCAAACCGCCGCATCTATATCGGATGAAACGAAAGGAAAAACTATGGGCCAGCTTATCAACGGAGAATGGGACGAGAACCCGAACTTCCCAACGTCATCCGACGGGGCGTTTCGCCGCCCCGATGCCAGTTTCCGCAACTGGGTCACGCCCGATGGCGCGCCGGGGCCAAGCGGTGCGGGCGGCTATCTGCCCGAAAGCGGGCGCTATCATCTCTATGTCAGCTATGCCTGCCCCTGGGCGCATCGCACGCTGATCTACCGCGCGTTGCGGGGGCTGGCCGACCATATCACCGTCAGCGTCGTCCACCCCGATATGCTGAACAAGGGCTGGAAGTTTGACGAAAGCTATAATGGCGCAACCCCCGACCATTTGTTCGGTGCCAAACAGCTTTACGAAATCTACCAGCGCGCCGATTCCGGCGTGTCGGCCCGCGTCACCGTGCCGATCCTGTGGGACAAGCAGACCAACAGCATCGTCTCCAACGAAAGCGCCGAGATCATCCGCATGTTCGACACGGCCTTCAACGGGCTGACCGGCAATACCGCAACCTTCCGCCCCGCCGGGCTGGAAGACGAGATCGACGCCGTCAACACCCGTGTTTACAACACGCTCAACAATGGTGTCTATCGCTGCGGCTTTGCCACCTCGCAACGGGCCTATGATACCGCCGTGGGCGAGCTGTTTGACACGATGGACTGGCTGGAGGCGCGCCTTGCCAAAAGCCGCTACCTTGTGGGCGACAGCATCACCGAGGCCGACTGGCGCCTAGCGCCCACGCTGTTCCGCTTTGATGCCGTCTATCACGGCCATTTCAAATGCAGCCGTAACCGCCTGGTCGATTTTCCCAATCTCTGGGCCTATGCGCGCGATCTGTTCCAGCAGCCCGGCGTGGCCGATACCGTGAAGTTCGACCATATCAGGCGGCACTACCATTACAGCCATGAAAGCATCAATCCGCACCGGATCGTGCCTTTGGCTCCGGCAATCGACTGGATGCAACCGCATAACCGCGCCTGACGGTGCAAGGCGGCGCGGGCGCCAGGCTGCCAATAGCGCGCCCGTGCCGCGCCGCCACCGCCAAGCAAAAAGCCCCGAATTTTCGGGGCTTTCTTGCGCGGCAGGCCGAGATCAGGCTCAATCGGCCACAAGCTTCTCCAGCCGCTTGGCGGTGCTTTCCAGCAGCTTCATCGCTTCGGGCAATTCAACCGAATCAAACAGGCTGGCGGGCGCGGCACTCGGCTCGGCTGACGGTGCCTTCCTGGCCTGAAGCTCCAGATCTGCCGCCAAGGCCGCCGCCTTGCTTTCAGCCTTGCGCAGGCGTGTTTCCATATCGGCCACGCGTTCAGACGCATCCTTGGCCTTCCATTCCAGCTCTTTTTGCAGATCGGCCAGCATCAGCCCGGCCATCAGCAACATGCGCGATTCGGGCAGGCGGCCCAGCGCGGCTTGCAGCGTTTTCGCCTGGGCGTTCAGCAATTCGGCAGCAGCGCGTGCCTGTGGTTCTTCGCCCGGCTCGCAGGCAATTGCAAAGCTGCGCCCGCCAATCTCGATGTTAATGTCAGGCATTTTCACCCTCCTCGATCAGCGGTTTGAGCTGGTCCAGCAGCCGCTCCAGCTCTTCCAGGTCGCTCTGGCGCTGGTTTTTCTGCTCTTCCAGATCGGCCCGCAGCCTGGCATTTTCCTTGGTCAGCTCCAAATGTCCGGCCTCGGCGGCCTCAAGCCGCGACAGCGCCGCATTGATCCGGCTTTCCAGTTTTTTCAAGTCACTCATCGCCTGTCCTTCACCCGTCTGTTGTTGCACGAATCGCATTTGCAGGTGCGCGACGCAAGTTTAATCAGTTTTTCGCGCCATGTCGGCTGGATTATGCCCAACCCGGCTTGACGCTTGGCGGGATACTGCTAACAAGGCGCCAACCCTGAAACCCGGCGAAACCTGCCTTTTCGGCCCAAAAGCGAGAGATTTTCGTGGATATCGACACACTCAAAGCCCAGCACCCCGATCATTGGAACAAAGCCGCCGCCTTGCGCGTTTTGGCAATGGACGCCGTTCAGGCCGCAAATTCCGGCCATCCCGGTATGCCGATGGGCATGGCCGATGTGGCCACCGTGCTGTTTGAGAACCACCTGAAATTTGATGCCTCCGCCCCCAACTGGGCCGACCGTGACCGGTTTATCCTGTCGGCGGGCCACGGCTCGATGCTGCTCTACGGGCTGCTGCACCTGACGGGTTACGCCGATATGACCATCGCGCAGATCAGGAATTTCCGCCAGATGGGCGCGATCACCGCCGGCCACCCCGAATATGGGCACGCATCCGGCATTGAAACCACCACCGGCCCGCTGGGCCAGGGGCTGGCCAATGCGGTTGGTTTTGCGATGGCCGAGGCCAGCCTTGCCGCGCGCTTTGGCAAAAAGATCGTCGACCATTACACCTATGTCATTGCCGGCGATGGCTGTCTGATGGAAGGCATCAGCCATGAGGCGATTGCGCTGGCCGGCAAGCAGAAGCTGAACAAGCTGATCGTGATGTGGGACAATAACGGCATTTCCATCGACGGTAAGGTCGCCCTGTCCGACATTACCGACCAGCAGACCCGCTTTGCCGCCTGTGGTTGGGATGTGTTCGCCTGCAATGGCCATGATCCGGCCGATATCGACCGCGCGCTGACCGCCGCCAAGGCCAGCCCGCGCCCGGCGATGATAGATTGCGCCACCCATATCGGCTTTGGCTCGCCTGCGAAACAGGATACATCGGGCGCGCATGGCGCACCGCTCGGGGCCGAAGAAATCGCCAAGGTTCGCGAAATCTATGGCTGGTCGCATCCGGCTTTCGTCATTCCCGCCGATATCAAATCGGCCTGGGAGGCGATCGGCGCGCGCGGCAGCGAAGCCCGTGCCGCATGGGAAGCCCGCAAGGCGAGCCTGTCCACCACCAAAGCCGCCGAGTTTGACCGCGTTATCGCTGGCGAAGCGCCCAAAAAGCTTGCCGCAGCAATCCGCGCCTTCAAGAAAACCATCTCCGACTCCGCACCCAAAATCGCCACCCGCAAATCCAGCGAAATGGTGCTGGAGGTGCTGAACAGCGTGATGCCCGAAACCATTGGCGGCTCGGCCGATCTGACGGGTTCGAACAACACGCTCACCAAGGGGCTTGGCACGTTTGATGCTGAAAACCGCGCCGGGCGTTACGTTTACTACGGTATC
Organism: Abyssibius alkaniclasticus; assembly: GCF_020447305.1. Classification (NCBI taxonomy): domain Bacteria; kingdom Pseudomonadati; phylum Pseudomonadota; class Alphaproteobacteria; order Rhodobacterales; family Paracoccaceae; genus Abyssibius; species Abyssibius alkaniclasticus. Next base: position 2,834,819 of record NZ_CP095732.1, read on the forward strand.
CGCGAACACGGTATGGCGGCGGCCATGAACGGCATGGCCCTGCATGGCGGTGTCATGCCCTATGGCGGCACCTTCCTGTGCTTCACCGATTATGCGCGCGGCGCGATGCGCCTGTCGGCACTCATGGGCATTCGCACCACCTATGTGATGACGCATGACAGCATTGGTCTGGGTGAAGACGGCCCGACCCACCAGCCGGTTGAGCATCTTGCCATGCTGCGCGCCACACCCAACACCCATGTGTTCCGCCCCGCCGACACGGTTGAAACCGCCGAGGCCTGGGAGTTGGCCGCAACCACCGCCCGCACCCCCTCCGTTCTGGTGCTGACCCGCCAGAACCTGCCAACCCTGCGCACCAAACACAGCACCAGGAACCTGTCCGCCCAGGGCGCCTATGTGCTGGCCGAAGCAGAGGGCAAGCGCCGCGTGATCCTCATGGCCACGGGTTCGGAAGTTGAAATTGCAATGGCCGCGCGCGACATTCTGCAAGCCAAAGGTATCGGCACCCGCGTTGTCTCCATGCCCTGCTGGGAGCTGTTTGAAGCTCAGGACGAAGCCTATCGCCGCAAGGTTCTGCCCGCCGGCCCGGTGCGCGTTGCGGTGGAAGCCGGCGTGCGCCTTGGCTGGGATAAATGGCTTTGTGCCGAGCGTGGCGCCGCCAAAAAGGCCGGCTTCATCGGCATGGACGGGTTTGGCGCCTCGGCCCCCGCGCCCGCGCTTTACGCGCATTTCGGCATAACGGCTGAAGCCACCGCCGCGGCGGCCGAAGCCCTGCTCTAAGATCTGAACTGCGCCTTCGGGCGCAGTTTTTTTGCCTGCGAGGTTTCCATGACCAACTATGTCGCATTCTGGTTGATGGCCATCATCATTACCGTCATTGCGGCAGACTATTTCTATTTCGAGTGGAACCTGATGCAGATATTTCTGGACGCGACCACCGCCGCCATTCGCTGGCTGGCCTTCTGGCGCTAAACGGGGGAAAATCCGATGGCTTGGAAAACGCTGGATGAGGTTGATCTGAACGGCAAGACCGTTCTCACCCGTGTCGATATCAACGTGCCAATGGAAAATGGGCGCGTCACCGATGCCACCCGCATCATGCGCATCATTCCCACCCTGCGCGACATTCTCGCCAAGGGTGGCCGCCCGGTTCTGCTGGCGCATTTCGACCGCCCCAAAGGCAAGCCCGTGCCAGGCATGAGCCTTGCGCCGCTGCGCGCCCCGCTTGAAGCCGCGCTTGGCAGCCCGGTCGCCTTTTGTGGCGAAACCGTGGGCGAGGACGCCAAAGCCGCCATTGCCGCCCTGCCCGCGGGCAGCACGCTTTTGCTGGAAAACACCCGCTTTTACCCCGGAGAAGAGGCGAACGACCCCGAATTCGCCCGCGCTTTGGCCGCCTTGGGCGATGTCTATTGCAACGATGCCTTCTCTGCCGCCCACCGCGCCCATGCCAGCACCGAAGGTGTCGCCCACCATTTGCCCGCCTGTGCAGGCCGCCTCATGCAGGCCGAGCTTTCGGCACTCGAAGCCGCGCTGGCCAGGCCGGAACGCCCGGTTGTTGCCGTGGTTGGCGGGGCGAAGGTTTCCACCAAGCTCGACCTGCTTGGCAATCTGATCGACAAGGTCGATATGATCGTCATCGGCGGCGGCATGGCCAACACATTTCTGGCGGCCCAGGGCATTCCGGTTGGAAAATCGCTTTATGAGCGCGACCTTGCCGATACTGCCCGCGCCATCATGGAGCGCGCGGCCGAAGCCGATTGCGACCTGATCCTGCCAACAGATGTGGTTGTGGCACGCGAATTTGCCGCCCATGCCCCCAATATGACCGTGGCCGCCACCGCCTGCCCGCCCGATGCGATGATCCTGGATGCAGGCCCGATGGCCGTGGCCCGTATCGAAGGCGCCTTTGCCCGCGCCAAAACCCTTGTCTGGAACGGACCGCTTGGGGCGTTCGAACTGGAACCGTTCAACATGGCCACCAATGCCGCCGCCCGCGCCGCCGCAGAACTTACCCGTGCGGGCAAGCTGCTTTCGGTTGCTGGCGGGGGCGATACCGTGGCTGCGCTGAACGCCGCCGGGGTGGCGGATGACTTCACCTATGTCTCCTCGGCGGGCGGGGCTTTCCTGGAATGGATGGAAGGCAAAACCCTGCCCGGCGTGGCGGCGCTGTCCCGATAACCACAACCACCGCACGAAAGGCCCAATTGCGATGAAAGTGACCAAAGCCGTGCAGGCGATCCTGCGCAATTACGAAAGCGACAATCCCGGCGTGAAGGGCAACCTTGCGCGTATTCTGATGGAAGGAAAGCTTGGCGGCACCGGCAAGCTCATCATCCTGCCCGTCGATCAGGGGTTTGAACATGGCCCGGCGCGCAGCTTTGCACCCAACCCGGCCGCCTATGACCCGCATTACCACTATCAGCTTGCCATCGATGCCGGGATGAGCGCCTATGCCGCCCCGCTTGGTATGCTGGAAGCCGGGGCCGACACCTATGCAGGCGCCATCCCCACCATTCTCAAGGCCAATTCCGCCAATTCGCTCATTCCGGACGCGGCGTTCAAAGATCAGGCCATCACCGCCAGCGTTGACGATGCCTTGCGCCTTGGCTGTGCCGCCATCGGCTTCACCATCTATCCCGGCTCGACAATGGGGCTGGAAATGTTCGAGGAAATTTCCGAAATGCGCGCCGAGGCCGCGGCGGTTGGCATTCCCACGGTCATCTGGTCCTATCCACGCGGCGAGGCGCTGGACAAGAACGGCGAAACCGCCGCCGATATTTCGGCCTATGCCGCGCAAATCGCAGCATTGCTGGGGGCGCATATCATCAAGGTCAAACTGCCCACCGACCATCTGTCGCTGAAAGAAGCCAAGGCGGTGTATGAGGCCGAGAAGATCGACATCGCCGATCAAACCGCCCGCGTGCGCGATATCATGCGCTCGGCCTTCAACGGTCGCCGCATTGTCGTGTTTTCCGGAGGGGCCAAAAAAGGTGCCGATAGCGTGTATGACGATGCCCGCGCCATCCGCGATGGCGGCGGTAACGGCTCGATCATCGGGCGCAACACCTTCCAGCGCCCGCGCGCCGATGCGCTTGAGATGCTTGGCAAGCTGGTCGATATCTACAAGGGCAAAGCCTGATACCATCCTGCGGCGTCCCGGGCCTGACCCGGGACCTCGACCTTGCAGCAGAGGCCCCGGGTCAGGCCCGGGGCGGCGCAGTTTGCGGCATCGACCCGGTTATTTTTTCAATTAGGGGATTCACAAGTCGAATCACATCTGTCATGATTCGCAGCACCCATAAAAACACGGCGAAAAGCATACAGGCATGGACTCTACGACGCAAAAAAGTCGGATCGGCGATGTAATTCTCGCATTTCTCGTGGTTGTGGCTATGGGATATTTCGCCTTTACGGCCATTCAGGGCGAAAACGGGCTCTTGAAATTATTCCAGGTGCAAGACCAGCGCGATTTTCTGGAAGCCGAACTTTCCAGCCTGAAAGCCGAGCGTGAAGCCGCCGCGAATCTTACAAAACGGCTTTCAGATCAATATCTTGACCTTGACCTGCTCGACGAGCAGGCCCGCCGTGTTCTGGGCATGGCGCGCGGTGACGAGATCATCTTCAACTAGGCCTCACCCCGGCTTTGCAACCATTGCATACCCTTAGGTCAAAAAAACACGTGTCGCGCGCGTTTTGGTTCTGTATACTATGGTTTAACGCTAAACTATAATCGGAGGATGTCGGGATGGCGACAGCCAAGAAGGCCAAACAGCCAGCAAAGCAATCGAATGTCGCAGCCGAGGAGTTGCTGGGCTATTACCGCGAAATGCTGCTCATCCGCCGGTTTGAGGAAAAGGCCGGCCAGCTTTACGGCATGGGCAAGATCGGTGGCTTCTGCCATTTGTATATCGGGCAGGAAGCGGTTGTCGTGGGCCTTGAGGCCGCAGCCAAGGAAGGCGACCAGCGCGTCACATCCTACCGCGACCACGGCCATATGCTGGCCTGCGGGATGGACCCGAAAGGCGTGATGGCCGAACTGACGGGGCGCGAAGGGGGCTATTCCAAAGGCAAGGGCGGCTCCATGCATATGTTCTCCAAAGAGAAGAACTTTTATGGCGGCCACGGCATTGTCGGCGCACAAGTGCCCATTGGCGCGGGGCTGGCATTCGCCAATAAATACCGCGGCAATGACAATGTGGCCTTCGCCTATTTCGGCGATGGCGCCGCCAATCAGGGCCAGATCTATGAAACCTTCAACATGGCCAGCCTCTGGAAACTGCCCTGCATTTTCGTGATCGAGAACAACCAGTATGCAATGGGCACCAGCATGAAGCGCGGCTCATCCACGCCCGCGCTTTACACGCGCGGCGAGGCCTTCGGCATTCCCGGTGAAGCGGTTGACGGCATGGATGTGCTGGCCGTCAGGGCTGCTGCCGAAAAGGCCGTGGCCTACTGCCGTGCGGGCAAGGGCCCCTATATTCTGGAAATGAACACCTATCGCTATCGCGGGCATTCCATGTCGGACCCGGCCAAATACCGCACCCGCGAAGAGGTGCAGAAAATGCGCGACGAGCGTGACCCGATCGACCATATCCGCGATATGCTGCTTGGCGGCAAACACGCATCCGAGGACGATCTGAAAGCCATCGACAAGGAAATCAAATCCATCGTCAGCGCCTCGGCCGATTTTGCCGTTGAAAGCCCGGAGCCGGCCGAAGCCGAGCTTTGGACCGACATTTACGCATAAGGGAGAAAGACAACATGGCAACAAATATCCTCATGCCCGCCCTTTCCCCCACGATGGAAGAAGGCACGCTGGCCAAATGGCTCGTCAAAGAAGGTGACACCGTGTCATCCGGCGACATTCTGGCCGAAATTGAAACCGACAAGGCCACGATGGAATTTGAAGCGGTCGATGACGGGATCATCGGCAAGATCACCGTGCCCGAGGGCACCGAAAACGTGAAGGTGAACGAAGTGATCGCCGTGCTGCTGGAAGAAGGCGAAAGCGCCGATGCCACGCCCGACGCCGCCCCGAAAGCCGAGGCTGAAGCGCCAAAAGCCGAAGCCGCGCCAAGCACGCCCGCCACGGCCAAACCCGTCGCCTCCACACCTGTCGAGCTTGACCTGCCCGAAGGCACCACCTTCAAGACCCAAACCGTGCGCGAAGCCTTGCGCGATGCGATGTCTGAAGAAATGCGCGCCAACGAGAATGTGTTCCTGATGGGCGAAGAGGTGGCCGAATATCAGGGCGCCTATAAAATTTCACAGGGGATGCTGGCCGAATTTGGCGAACGCCGGGTGATCGACACACCCATTACCGAACATGGCTTCACCGGCCTTGCCGTTGGGGCCGCATTCGCCGGCCTCAACCCGATTGTCGAGTTCATGACCTTCAACTTCGCCATGCAGGCGATTGACCAGATCCTGAACTCGGCGGCCAAAACGCTTTACATGTCGGGCGGGCAAATGGGCTGCCCCATCGTGTTTCGCGGGGCCAATGGCGCCGCCGCCCGCGTGGGCGCGCAGCACAGCCAGGATTATGCCGCTTGGTATGCGCAAATCCCCGGCCTCAAGGTCGTCATGCCCTATTCCGCGGCCGATGCCAAAGGCCTGCTGAAATCGGCCATCCGCGACCCGAACCCGATCATCTTTCTGGAAAATGAAATCCTCTATGGTCGCAGCTTCGAAGTGCCAGAGATCGACGATTACACCGTGCCCATCGGCAAGGCCCGCATCTGGCGCGAGGGAAAAGATGTCACCATCGTCAGCTTTGGCATCGGAATGCAATACGCGCTTGCCGCCGCCGACGCGTTGGCCGAAACGGGCATCTCCGCCGAGGTGATCGACCTGCGCTCGCTGCGGCCAATCGACTATGATACGGTGCTGAATTCTGTAAAGAAAACAAACCGTTGCGTGACTGTGGAAGAGGGGTATCCCGTTGGCTCCATCGGCAACCATCTGTCGGCTGTCATCATGCAGCAGGCGTTTGATTATCTGGACGCGCCGGTAATCAACTGCGCTGGCAAGGACGTGCCCATGCCCTATGCCGCCAACCTTGAAAAACTGGCGCTGGTCACCACCGCCGAAGTGATCGAGGCCGTCAAGGCCGTCACCTACCGTTAGGAGCGAAAGATGCCAATCAACATTCTGATGCCCGCACTTTCCCCCACGATGGAGGAAGGCACTCTGGCCAAATGGCTGGTCAAGGAAGGCGATAGCGTGGCCTCTGGCGACGTGATTGCCGAGATCGAAACCGACAAGGCGACGATGGAATTCGAAGCGGTCGATGAAGGCACAATCGGCAAGATTGTGGTTGCTGAAGGCACCGAGGGTGTGAAGGTCAACAGCCTGATCGCCGTGCTGCTGGAAGAGGGCGAAAGCGCCGGTGATATCGACACCAAGGCCGAGGCCGCCCCCGCCGCGAAAGCCGAGGCCGCGCCTGCGGCAAAACCAGCCGAAGCCGCGCCAAAAGCCGCACCAGCCGCACCAGCCGCACCAGCCGCCCCCGCCGCAGCCGATGGCAACCGCATTTTCGCAAGCCCGCTGGCGCGCCGTATCGCGGCCGACAAGGGTGTCGATCTGGCCGCCATCAAAGGGTCCGGCCCGCATGGCCGCATTGTGAAAGCCGATCTGGACGGCGCCAAAGCCGGTGCCAAACCTGCCGCTACCGCAAGCGCCGCCCCGGCCCCGGTCGCAGCAGCCGCCAGCAGCGCCAGCGCCGATCAGGTCAAGAAAATCTACGCCGATCGCGAATTCGAAGAGGTCACGCTCGACGGGATGCGCAAAACCATCGCCGCCCGCCTGACCGAGGCGAAATCGACCATCCCGCATTTCTATCTGCGCCGCGATATCGAGCTGGATGCGCTCATGGCGCTGCGCGCCAAGCTCAACAAAACGGTCGAGGCGCGCGGCATCAAGCTTTCGGTGAATGACTTCATCATCAAGGCCTGCGCGCTGGCCCTGCAAGATGTGCCCGATTGCAACGCCGTCTGGGCGGGTGACCGTGTGCTGAAGCTCAAGCCATCCGATGTTGCTGTCGCTGTGGCCATCGAGGGCGGGCTGTTCACGCCCGTGCTGCGCGACAGCCACCAAAAATCGCTCTCTGCCCTGTCGGTCGAAATGAAAGACCTCGCCGCGCGGGCGAAAACCCGCAAACTCGCCCCGCATGAATATCAGGGTGGCAGCTTTGCGGTGTCCAATCTCGGGATGATGGGGATCGAGAATTTCGACGCGGTCATCAACCCGCCCCATGCCTCGATTCTGGCGGTGGGGGCGGGCGTCAAAAAGCCGGTCGTCAATGCCGAGGGTGAGATTTCCGTGGCAACCGTCATGTCCGTCACCCTATCGGTCGACCACCGCGTGATCGACGGCGCACTTGGCGCAACATTTCTGGCCGCCATCAAGGGCTATCTCGAAAACCCGATGTCGATGCTGGCCTAGGTCACAAGCACGGTGCCGCCCCGGACTTGATCCGGGGCCTCGACCTGCCAAAAAGCCCCCGAATTCGGGGGCTTTGCATTATGAAAGCAGCTGGTCCATCGTCTTGGACGGGTTGGCGCAACCCGCCTCGCCCACAATCCGCGCGGGCACACCGGCCACGGTTTTGCAGGGTGGCACTTCTTCCAGCACGACCGAGCCTGCCGCAATCCGGCTGCAATGGCCCACCTTGATATTGCCCAGAATCTTGGCTCCGGCCCCGATCAGCACACCATCGGCGATTTTCGGGTGCCGGTCGCTATCCTGCTTGCCCGTGCCGCCCAATGTCACCGAATGCAGCATCGACACATTGTCGCCCACTACGGCGGTTTCACCAATCACAATGGAATGGGCATGGTCAATCATCAGCCCCTGGCCGATTTTGGCCGCCGGGTGGATGTCGACGCCGAACACTTCGCTGGCGCGCATCTGGATGAAATAGGCCATATCCTTGCGCCCCTGCCGCCACAGCCAGTTGGCCACACGATGCGCCTGCACGGCCTGAAACCCCTTGAAATACAAAAGCGGCTGGATAAACCGATGGCAGGCCGGGTCGCGATCGAAAATCGCCACAATATCGGCCCGCGCCGCCTGCCCCAGCCAGCTATCGTTCTCATAGGCTTCAAGGCATACCTCGCGCAACACCGCTTCGGTCATCTCTCCCGAGGCCAGCTTTTGTGCAATGCGATGCGCCAAGGCCGCCTCAAGCGATTTGTGGTGGATGACACCGGCAAAAATCATTCCGCCCAGCGCGGCTTCATCGGCAACAATTGCTTGCGCCTCGTCCTGAATCTGGCTCCAGACAGGGTCGACTCGGGCAATTTTCGGGTTGGTCTTGTTCATTTCAGGCTCCGCTTTCGGCGTTTCACCCTAAATCATAGCAAATCTGCCCCGCGTCAACCACCTGTTGGCAAACAGTTCGTTACACCGCACGCGGCACCTGCAGCGCCATGTAATGCACCGCCAGCAAAACCTCGCCGCCCGCAAGGCTGCCACCCTCGCCGCTCAGCACCAGCGGCGTGGGCGCATAATAGGCTTGTGGCTGGCCGGTTACCCCCAAAGCATAGGCGTTCAACCCCAGGCCAAGCCCGGCACCATAGCGGTTATCGGCGCCCGCAACACCCAGCCGCCAGCCGGTCAGCCCGGCGCCCGTAATGGCCGAAGTCACCCGCCCGGTCACGCCAATCACCACCGCGTTCTGCGGGATGATTGCTGCTGTCGTGCTGGTCGCACCGGCGCCGATCACATGGCTCACCTCGGCAATCTGCCCCAGCGTCGCCGCCCCGCTTGCTTGCAGGCTCTGCGCATCGGCAACCCAGGCTGCCCCATCGAACACCGCGCGGCCTTTGCTGGCCTCATCCCAGGCCACCCAGCCAAGGCGCGGGGCAACGAAGCTCCAGCCGCCATTGCTGGCAATGGCGATCTGCCCCGCCTGCCCGGCCCAGGCGCCGCTTGGCGCGGCCCCCAGCCCATATGCCGCCCCGTCAACGGCGCTGGCGGGCGGTGTGTTCACCCCAAGCGCCACCAGCCGCAACTGCGCCAGTGCATCCAGCCGCGCCAAAGCCTCGTTCACGGTCACATGCTTTTGCGCCTGCCCCGGCACGATCAGCGGCAGGTTCAGGTTATAGCTTTCAGACATACACAGTTTTCCTTGCAACAAGGCCCGCGCCGATGCTGGCGGAAAGTTGGGCAATTTCAAATTCAAAGCTTGGGGTTGCGCCATCGGCGGCCATCGCCGCCGCACTATAGGTAAAGGCGGGGCTGCTCAGCGCCACGTCGCGCCGCAGTTCACCGCCCACGAAAATCCGCAGACGATAGGCCTCCGCCTCCTCGCCCAGCGGAATATCGCCCGCAAGCCAGCTGTCATTGTCAAGCCGGCCCCGCCGGATCCAGCTCAGCACCAAATCGCTTCCCTGCTTGCTGGCGCGCAAATGCACCGGCGCATAGGGGCGCAAGCCGGCACCTTCATGCGTGGCCTCAAATGCATGGTAGCGCATATCGTCATAGGGGCGGTTGGCCGGGCCAATGCGATACTGCCGCGCAGCGCCAATCTGGCCGAGGCTGAAGTCAGGCTGCGCTTGCGCGCCATCCAGCAGCACAAAATCGGCCCCTGCCGGCACTATCTCCGGCATCAGCGCATCGGTCCCGCGCTGGCCGCGCAGCAGCCCATCCAGCCTATAGGTCAGCGGGGCAATCAATTCAGCCGTTTCAAACTGGATGATCTCCCACGCATCCCCCAGCCGCAACGCCGCCGCATTTGCCCCGCCCAGCACATCAAGCGGCGCGCGGCTTTGCAACTGGCCCAGGTCGAGCTTCACCTCCAGCCCCGCGCCACGCTGCCAGCGCCCCGGCATGGCGGCGGGCAAGTCCTGTTGCGTTTTACCCAGCACCATGCTGCGTGTCAGCGTGCCGACCAGTTCAAACCCGCTGCTGGCTGCCGCACTCAGCACCGAAACAGCGCCCGGCCAGGGCGCGGCGGCAACCCCCATATAGGGCGCGTGCGGCACATCGCTTTCGGCCAGAAGCGGCAGGTCCAGCAGCATCCCGTAAACCGGCCCCGCCGTGCTGATCCCGCCCCGCTCATGTCGGCGCAGCGTCATAGGCGCAGCCTTGTAAACACCGGGCTCAACCCGCACCGCGCTCATCCGCCGTTCGCCCATATCTTCAATGCGATCAATGCGATAGGCGGCCGTTTCGCCGCTATGGCGCAACCGCACCACATCGCCCGCATCCAGCGCCAATTGCGATGGCGGCAGCGCAAACTGCACCGCATCGCGCGCCACGCGTGCCTCGTTCAGCCAGCGTTCGGCAATGGCTTGCGCCTGGCCCATGCCCAGCACAAGCCCCAGCCCCGAATGGCTTACCTCCGGGCTCTGCGCATCGGGGCGCGCCGCCTCGGCCGCGCCCGATTGATAGGCATTATCCCCCTCGAAAAAGCTGATCCGCACACGTGCCGGCGCATCCTCGCCACGCTGAAACTGCACCGGGCTCGGGGTATCCTCGCCCAGTGCCATGCCTTCGGCTTCCAGCGTCAGCAAGGCGCGCCCGTCGCGGGTGGCAAAGGCAAAGCCGCCCGCGCGTTCAATCGCATCAAAGCCATAGGCCAGCATCAGCGGCTGCAAGGCCTGCCGCGCGCTTTCATCGCCCTGCAAAATATACCCCTGCACCGCGCCATGAAGCGCCGATATATCCACCGCCGACAGCCCGGCATAGGCGCAGATCTCGGCCACGACACCGGCCAGCGATACCTGCCCGACACGCCCGTTTAGCCAATGCCCGCGCGCATGGTTTTCGGCATCCGACCACAGGCTTTGCCGCGCCGGAAAGGCCGGCCAGGGCCGCGTGTCCCAGGCCCATAAATGCGCGCGGCCCATGTCCAGCATCCGGCCCTCATAATGCGGGCTTTGCGGGTTGTTCGCCGCATCGCCCCAATAGCCCAGCATCGCCTGAATATAGGCCGCCTGAATCGCGTCATCCGGGGCGCCGGATGAAAAATACGGCACCGCCGATTCCGACGATTTCGCATCATAAAACACATTCGGCTGGTTGGTGCCCTTGTCAATCGCCGCGCAGCCAAGCTCCGTAAACCAGATCGGCTTGGATTGCGGCACCCAGTCGGTATAGCCGCTTTGGCGCACGCCGTTCAGGCGGTTGGAATGCGGCAGGCGCCACCAGCTGCGAATATCCTTGGCGCGGTAAATCCACGGCTCACCATAGGCGCCGTCTTCAATCGGGCGGCGCCGTTGCAGTTTGCGCGCCTCGTCATTGGCGTAATACCAGTCGAAATACTCGCCGCCCTCGATATTGCCCTGCAAATAATCCAGCGCATAAATCGAACCCGCCTGCGCATCTGCATGGCCATCCGCGTCGCGCCAGTCCGAAAGCGGCAGGTAATTGTCGATGCCGATGAAGTCGATCGTGTCATCCGCCCAAAGCGGGTCCAGATGAAACAGCACATCGCCATCGCCCGCCGCATAGGCGCCATATTCCGACCAGTCGGCGGCATAGGAAATTTTCACCCCCGCCCCCAGAATGGCGCGCACATCGGCCGCCAGCACGCGCAGCGCATCAACAGCCGGAAAGTCGTTCTGCCCGGCGCGAATCCGCGTCAGCCCGCGCAATTCGCTGCCAATCAAGAACGCATCCACACCGCCCGCCGCCGCGCATAGATGCGCATAGTGCAGAATGAAGCGCCGATAGGAAAATTCCGCCGGGCCGGAATAGCTTACCTGCCCGTTGCTCACCGTAAAATCACCCGCCTGCGCGGTGCCGAAAAACGCCGCAACCTCATCGGCGGCCTGCGCGTTCATCTGCGGGCTGCCTGCCTGCCCCGCGGCCAGCGAGGTCGTGATCCGCCCGCGCCACGGAAATACCGGCTGGCCCGCCGTGCCGCTATAAGGGTCGGTCAGCGTGTTGCCGGGGGCAATGTCCATCAGCACGAAGGGGTAAAATGTTACCGCCTTGCCCGCATCTTTCAGCGCGGCAATCGCCTGCAGCACCGAAGTATCACTCGGCGTGCCGCCATAATTCGGCCGCCCGTCAGTCTGGCTGATCAGCCGCGCAGCGGCACGGTCCATCCCGTTCACCCGCCAGGGCATCGGTGTGCCATCCACCGCGTTTTGCTCAACCGCCGGGTAAATCTCGCATGTATCGCAGCGCAGATCATTGCCGAACCAGCTCACGACAAGCGAGGTTGCGCCCACATTGGGCAGCTCCCCCGCCATCTGCTCCAGCGAGGCGGTAAAATCCACATCGCCCGTGTCGCCATTGCTGTTGGCGCTGCGGCTCGTGCCACGGCTTTCCTCAAAATACACCGGCTCGGTGGCCAGCGCATATTCCCCCGTGCCGGGGATCAGCGCGACCGCCTCGATCAGGTCGCGCGGCGCCGGGGTATCGGATTTTGTCGCGCGCATCACTTCAAAATTGAACTGCGGAATCCGGTTGCCAAACTGTGTCAGGTCCAGATCTTCAAACACAACATAGGCGGTGCCACGGTAGGCAGGCGCCAGCCCCGCACCTTCCACCGCCTCGATCGCCGGGTCCGGCATCTGGCTTTCGCCGCCCTTGTGCAGGCGCCACGACATGCCACTTGTATCCAGCAAGTTGCCATCGGCCCAAATGCGGCCAATGCGCGAAACCTCGCCCTCGCACAAGGCCACGGCAAGGCTGATCGAATAGCTGTAATCGCGCCGCGTCGGGCCAACCGCCATGCCCTTGCCGCTGCCGCTTGTCGCGACATGCTCGTAAAACCGGCTCGACCAGATCACATGGCCGGCAACACGCACGCGCCCGAAAATGCGCGCCATGCTCTGCCCCTCGCCCGAGCCCATGATGCGCAGCTGCTCGACACGCCCGCTTTCCACGGCTTTTGCGCCCGTGCCCAGCAGGCGGTTGTCGATCAGCTTGCCCGCCACACCGCCCGCCGCACGGCCAATCACCGCCGCCGAAATGCCAAGAACCGAGCCGCCAAGGCTTGCCCCAACCGAGGCGCCAACCGCCGAAAGTAATATCGTCGCCATTATTCGCTCCTGTCGGGAAACCGGAAATGCCCGGCAATGCGCCGCGCCCAGGCCGGCGTGAGTGATGATTCAACAACCCCCCGCCCGCTATAGGCGTGGATCAGGCTGCACGGGGCGCTTTGGCCAAGAATCGCCAAATGCTTGGCCGGCCCGTTGCTGCGCATCCGCAGCACCAGCACATCGCCGGTTTGCAATTCCGGCCCGGCGGGCAACAGCAACTTGCGCGCTCCGTCCAGCAACGCCTCGCGCCCATCGCATTCGCCCCAATCGGGGGTATAGGCGGGCAGCGCCATCGGTTCGCCCCCGTAAAGCGCACGCCACACGCCGCGCAACAGGCCCAAACAATCGGCCCCCGCGCCCTTGCAACTGGCCTGGTGCTGATAGGGGGTGCCCAGCCAGCCCCGCGCAATCTCTGCCGCCGCGCGGCCGGTTTCAGCGCCCATTCAGCAGCTTTCCGCCGTCATGCACGGTTTTGTCATCCGGCACGGCTGTCACCCAGTCTTCGCCCGGAATATGCGGAAACCCCCTGAAATTCAGCAGGTTGGCGAATTTTGTTCGGCAGGTCTCGGCCCGTTTGTCGCAGCCGGCAATCAGCCGCAGCGCATCGCCCGGTGCAGGCGTCAGCGTGGCATCGTCCCACAGCTCCAGCACATGGCCATCCTCATGCGGGCTGTCATCGCGGATCAGGCTGCGCAGCCCGGCAAGTTTTCCGCTCTGCCATTCTGCATAGCCGCGCGAAAACCAGCCCGGCTCAAGGCCCGTTGCCGCCACAATCAGCCGGCGCGCCCCGTCCTGGCGGATTAGCGCACGCGCCAGCACATAGGGTGCTTCCAGCGCCACTCCGCAGCGCGTATCGCCAAGGCTGGCATCGCAATTCGGCACATAGGCGCGGCCCATTTTCTGGTTCAGATCATCGGCCAGCCCGCGCAGCTCCGCCTCAAAGGCCACGGCCCCGCGCTCGATCTCGCCAAGCCGGCCACGAAACTGCAAAATCCGGTTTTCCGGCACCTGCCAGTCGACCAGATACAGCCTTACCTCGGCCCGATCATAGCGGCCCGCCAGAATGTCTTCCTCGCGCAAGCCCGCCGCCGAAAGCGCGCCAAAGGCCTGCGCATTATCCACGGCAAGCCCGGTTGCGGTTTCAACGGCGCTGCCCGTCAGCCCGGTTTCGGCCAGATAGGTATCGCCATCAAAACGCAGATCGCGGTCATGGTCGGTAAAGCCCATGCGTTGCCCATCGGCGCGCACCACCAGCCAGCAACGGCAGAAATGGCTGGCCCCGCTGGCCAGTTCCGCCGCCAGTTCTTGTGAAAATTCGCGCATTAAACCCGCACCTCCACCACCGGAATCGCCGGAATTTCGCCCGCTTCGAACCCGGCATAGCTCACCGCTATCCGGTCGGTGTCAAAGCGCACGGGCACGTCAAATTCAAAGCCTGCGGTAATCGGCGCCCCCAAGGGCGGTGCATCCGGAAAGCTGACCAGACCCGTGGCATAATCCACGCTGAATCCCTCGCCCTCGACCAGTTCATCACCATCCAGGGCTATGGAAACACTGGGCGCAATCGGCTTGGATATCCGCCGCCTATGGCTATGCCCGCCAGAGGTATAGAGCTTAACCAGTTCAAAAACCGTGCGCACGTCATCGCCCGTGGCGATCAACTGGTCATACGGGCCGGGGCGTTCGGAAGGGGCGCAGCTTTTGTAATCCGTCCAGTCTTTCCAGCGAAACCCGTAAAGCTGGCCCTGTCGCGCCTCGAAAAACGCCACAGCCTCGGCCAGATCGTCGAGCGAGCGCATCCCGAGCCCGGCATCATAGCGCCGCCGCGATTGCGCCCAGGGGCTGTTGCGCTCTTCAAACCCGTTGGCCAGCGTCACAATTTCGGTGCGGCGCTCCGGCCCGCCCAGCGCCCCGAAAGACAGGCTGGCCGGAAAGCGAATATCGTGAAAATTCATGCCATCCCCCTTTACAGATTGCGTGCGCCGCGTTGCAGCGCGCGGCTCATTTGCGCGGCGATCTGGCTGCGCGAGCGGGCAAAACTCGGCGCGTCCGGCGTGGTGATGTTCATGGTCACATTCACCTGGCTGCCGCCGCCGCCGCGCACGCCAAGCCGCCCGTCAGCGCCGCGCGCCAGCGGCATAATCGCCTCGGGCCCGGCCTCGCCCATCAGCCCGGTGCCGCCGCGCATCGGAAAGGTCGTCGCCCCCTCCACAATGCCGCCACTGGCAAAGGCGCTCACCCGTCCGCTGGTCATCACACCGCCCTGCGCGAACGGCATTATCCCGCTGATAAGGTTGGTAATTCCGTTGCCAAGCAGGCTGCCCAGCCCGTCGGTCAGCGGCTTCATCGCCTGGCTATAGGCGGTGTTGGACACGCCCCGCGCCACGTTCAGCAGCACATCCGACAGTTTCGCGCCGTCAAAGATCAGCGCATCAAAAGCCGTGCCAAGCTGGTTGGAGATGGAACGCGACAGCCCCGCCGTGGTTTGCACCGCCGCCTCAAGGCTGGCATTCATCCCCGCCATTTCGCGCTGAAAGGCCAGCGTGGCCGATTGCGTGCCGCCGATGCTGGTTTGCAGATCGCCAAGCAGCGCATCCAGCTGCTCCAGATCCGTTTCGATTTCTGGCATGGTTTATCCTTAAACTAATCTGGTTTCACCGCATCCGGATGGGCCTGCATCAGCGCGCGCAGCCCGGCGCGGCTCAACCCACGCTCGGCCGGGCCAAGGGCTTCGGCCATCAGGCTCAGCTCGGCCGGGGTCAGCGCCCAAAAGGCATCGGGTGTCAGCCGCAGCCCGACAAGCCCCAGGCGCATCAGCGCGGGCCAGTCGATTTTGCTCATGCAGCCTCGGTCGAAAATGTCACGCGCAGCAACTCGGCCGCAGCGCGCGCAGCGCCCAGCGGCCCGCCCTCGATGCTGGCCGCCATCAGCGCCTCACGCGTCATCGGCGCACCGCCGCCCTCAAGCCCGGCCAGCAGCAGCGCAATCACATCGGCGGCCTTGAAGCGCCCGCCCTCGAAGCGCTCGACCAGCGCCACAAGGCTGTCGGCCCCCAAATCGGCCTCCAGCCCGGCCAAAGCCGCCAGGTTCAGCCGCATCACGCGCGCCACGCCGTCCAGCTTCAGCGCCACTTCGCCACGAAACCGGTTCACGCTCATGCCGCCACCCAGGCCAGCGCACCCGCCGAGGCCAGCGCCATCTCATAGGTGGCTTCCGCATCATGCTGGCCTGCATATTCAAGCGAGGTTATCTGGAACGGCCCGGTGATCGTGCCGAAATCCGGAATGATGATCTGGAAATCCGGCACTTCGCCGTCAAAAAACACCTGCCGCGCGCGGGCATCGGCGTCGCTGTCCAGAAACACGCCCGAGCCGGAAAGCGTGGCCTGCCGCATCCCCGCCCCGCCCAAAAGCTCGCGCCAGCCGCCGCTGCTTTCGATATTGCTCACATCGACCGTTTGCGCATTGAAGGCGATGCGCTGCGCGCGCAGCCCGCCCAATGTCGTGTAGTCACCAGTGCCGGTCATGTCGATCTTGATCAGCAGATCCTTGCCTTTTTGGGCTGTCATATCGGAAATCCTTCTGCGTTAGGGTCAGGCGCTTTGCACAAGCGCGCGGAAAGTCAAATCTATGCTGCGCCCGCCCGGCGCGGGTTTGCGCCCGGTCCGGGCCCGGAAAAACTGCAACTGCACCAAATGCCCGGCGGCAAGCGCAAGGTCGGCACCATCCAGCGCCGCGCAAACCGCGCCCGCCACGGCCTTGGCATCGGCAAAGCCCGCAGCGTCGGAATAGATGCTTACCACCAGATCGTGCCGGGCGGCGGAATGGGTCGATGACGACCGGTCGCGCACCTGCTCATCGCCGATCAGCACATAGGGCGTGGCGCTGGCCTCCAGTGCTTCGGGCGGGGCATCATAAACCCGCCCGCCGATCAGCGCGGCCAGCCCGGCATCGCCCTGAAGCGCGCCAAACACCGCCTCTTGCAACGGGGCTGCGGAAAAATAGCTCATCCCTGCACCTCCTCGACCTGGCATTCCAGATAGCGGCCCTCGGCATCGGCTTCGCTCACCGCGACAATGCCAAAAACCCGGCCCGCATTCACAAAGCGCTGCCCGGCTTTGGGGCGTGAGGGCGCATCCACCGCCACAGCCCGCAGAAATATCCGCGCCGCACCCTTGCTTTGCGCATAGCCGCCCAGCAGCCGCAGGCTCACCGCGCGGCTGCGCAGCTCGCACCAATGCGTGCCAAGCACCTGCCAGTCCAGCCGCTGCCCGCCCATCCCATCGGGGGTTTGCACGCGGTCCTGCAGCACCATCGGGCGGTTCAGCAAATAATCCCGGCTCATCGGCGCGCCCCCATGCGGCGGGGCAGATAGGGCTCGATCAGCGCCAGCACCGCCAAGGGCAGGCCCGGTTTTTCGCCCCCGTGCCGATGCTCGTAAAACTGCGCCGCCAGCCGCAGCCAGGCCTGTTGCAGATCGGCCGGAATATCCGCCCAGTCGCCAAAGCCCGCTGTAAATTCCAGCTCGCCATGCGCTCCTGTTGCCAGATGCGGCATTGTGCCCGAATTCATGGCCAGAAACGCGCCGCGCTCATCGGTGCCCCAGCGGTAGCGCCCGGCCTCCACCAGGCTGACCGCGCCACTTACCGCCACCAGCCGGAAGGCTGCAACCGCGCGCAAGGGCGCGCGTGGCAGCACAAGCGGCTCCTGGCTGCGCCAATAGTGCAACACCCACAGGTAATCGCGGCTCAGCAGGCCAAGCGAAAGCCGCGCTTCGATCGCCGCCATCGCCCCCCGCAGGCAGGTGTCCAGCAGAGGGTCCTGGGCCTCGTCATCGCCAAAACCGCGGCCAAGGCGCAAAAAATCGCGCAAATCCGCAATCGGCAGCCGCGCCGCATCGGGCGGGGCAATTTCCGTCAAACTCATATCTCTCTCCTGAATGTTCCGCCTATCGGGCGCGCATCTGCACCAGTAAAACCCGCATGGCGACGCGGCCTTCGCTTGTGGCAATCGCCGCGCTGACAAGGTAGCTGGCCCCCGGCGCGCCGCCCGTTAGCGTGGCGCGCGAAATCCAGCCCGAAAGCCCGTGCGCGACAAGGTCCAGCGCCGTGTCGCCTTCGCGTTGCGCGGCAAGATACCAGCCTATTTCGCCGGCCGGTTCCTCGCCCTTCACAAGCCGGGCCTGCCGCCAGTCAATCACAATATCCAACTCAGATTCGGGGGATTTCTGCGCAATCGCATTCATGCCTGCTGTGGTCCAATCGCTAAAATCCCAAAAACCACCCCCGCGCGGGGCTCGCGCGGAGGCAATGCAAAACCGCCGGATGCGCGGGGGTGGCGTGCCGCGCCTGTCAGGCGCGGCACTGCACCTGACCTGGCCGTGCCAGATCAGGCGGTTCCGAAGCGCAGCACCTTGATGGCCGCGAAATCCGAAACATCGCCGCCCACGCGTTTGGTGGCATAGAACAGCACATTGGGTTTGGCGCTGAACGGGTCACGCAGAATGCGCAGATCGGGGCGTTCGGCAACCGTGTAACCGGCGGTGAAATCGCCAAAGGCAATGGCGGCGGCATTTGGCATGATGTCGGGCATATCCTCGGCAATCAGCACCGGGTAGCCCATCAGCCGGGCAGGCTCGCCCGCCGCCAGACCATCGCTCCACAAGAAGCGGCCATCGGCATCCTTCATCTTGCGCACAGCGCCCGCGGTCTTGGAATTCATCACGAAATTCGCATTGGCGCGGTAACGTGCGCCCAGCGCATAAACCAGATCGACAATCGCATCCGCCGGGTTGCTCGCATCGAAATCGCCAATCGCACCCGTGGCGACATAGCCGATACGGCCCCAGATCCAGCTGTCATTCTCGGTCATCGTGTGGGTCAGAAAGCCCCTGGGCTTGTCCACACCGTCGCCGGTAATAAAGGCCGCACCCTCGGCGCGGGCAAACTTGTCGGCAATCCGGCCCGCAAGCCAGCCTTCAACATCAAAGGCAGAATCATCAAGCAGGCGCTGGCTGGCCTTGGGCAGGGCCGAAAGCTCGTGCAGCGGAATGCTCACACGTTCGAACTGCGGCGTGCCGGTTTCGGTGCTGGTGGTGGTTTCATCGGCCCAACCGGCACCCAGGTCGGAATGGTCAACCAGCACATCATAGGCGGTGGCTTCCACATTCACCACATTGGCGACACTGCGCAGCGAACCCGCCCCCAGCAGAACCGAGGCGACACGTTCAGCCGTCTGCGGGTCGACCAGATAGCCGCCATCGCCGGAAACGGCGGTCGACATGGCTTTTTCTTCGGCGATCAGCCCGCGCAACGCATCGTCATCACCGTGGCGCAGATAGGCGGAGAAGGCCTTTTTATGCGGCAGGTCGGTCTCTGTGCGGCTTGACAGAACGGGGCGGGTCGCGGTCATCTGGCTTTTACGGTCAATCATGTTCAAACGGTTTTCCTGTTCTTTGAGACGTGTTTTAAGTTCATCCTGAAACGCATTGAATTCGTTCAGAAATCCGCCCAAGGCAGATTTGGTTTCGCCCGCTTTGGCCACAGCCTTGGCGCGCGATGTGGGGCTTTGCTTTTGCATCACATTGTCCTGTTTTGTTGGGGGTTCAGGGTCTCGGCGCGTCGGCTCACGCCAGCATGTCCCGTGCGGCACGAAAGGTGCTTGCAAGGGTTTCGGCCAGCGCCGCGTCCTCATCCGCACCACCGCCATCGGTGGCACGCACGCGGGCCTGTGCCAGCATGGGGAAGGTCACAAGCGACACTTCCCACAACTCAATCTCGTGCAGCAAACGGCTGTTTTTACCGGCTTTTTCGCTGCGGATGGTCCGATAGCCAATGGAAAGCCCATCGACCGCGCCGGCCTTGAGTAGCGCCAGCGCCTCGCGCCCGGCCTGCACATCGGGCAGAACGCGGCCCGAAACCTTCAGCCCGTGGCCATCCTCGGCCACCACATCCCACACGCCAATCGGGCGGGTCGGGTCATGCTGCCAGAGCATCTTGACCTTGCCGCCACAGGCGGCAAGCCGTTTCAGGCTGGCGGCAAAGGCGCCGGTCTGCACCACATCTCCGCCATTATCCTTTTGGCCAAAAACCGAGGCATATCCGGTAATTACCGTGCTTTCCTCATCCAATACTTCCGCTTCGAACTGGCAGAACTTGGTTTCATAATCGGGGTCAAACCCGTCATAATAGGGCATCCAACACTCCTTACAGTGGGGGTTTGTTCAGCATTGCATAGGCAAGCTGGGCAACGACCGTGGCCGCCACGCCATAAACGGCCAACCAAAGGCGACGCTCCAGCCGTTCCAGCATCAGCTCGATGGCATTCAGCCGCCGCTCCAGCCCCGCCCAGCGTTCTTCTATGACACGCTCATTGGCCTCGATCCGGGCGGTGGCGGCGTCAAACGGTTCATACAAATAGCGGGATCCGCCACCGCCATTGCGGCTGCGCCCCACGCTCATTCATCCTCCGCCACGCGCGGCAGGCCCAGCATGGCGCGTTTTTCGGCGGCGCTCAGAAAATCGGCCCCCGCCACGCGCCGCCATTGCGCTTCGCGCTCCACGGCCAAGGCGGGCACATTGTCCAGATCGGGGCGCAGGCTCAGCCCGTCGCCAAATGCCTCACCCAGCCAGGCGCTCAGCGCGGCCATCGTCTTGCCCACCAGCGGCAGCACCGACAGGCGGTAAAAGGCGCGGTTGGCTTCGGCGTAATTGGCATAGGTATTGTCACCGGGCAGGCCCAGCAGCATGGGCGGCACGCCAAAGGCCAGCGCGATTTCGCGCGCCGCAGAATCCTTGGTTTTCTGGAATTCCATATCCGAAGGGCTGAACCCCATCGGCTTCCAGTCCAGCCCGCCTTCCAGCAGCATCGGGCGGCCGGCATTGCGCGCGCCCTGATGGTGGGTTTCAAGCTCGTCCACCAGCCGCTGATACTGCTCATTGCCCAGCGCGCCCATCCCGTCGGCACCCTTGTAAACAATCGCCCCCGAGGGCCGCGCCGCATTGTCCAGCAATGCCTTCGACCAGCGGCTCGCCGCCGTATGCACATCCAGCGCGCTTGCCGCCGCCTGCATGGGCGACAGCCCGTAATGGTCGTTTTGCGGATGGAAGGATTTCACATGCAGAACCGGCGCAAAGCCGGCGCGCAAATCAAACCGGTGCTTCTTGGCGCCCACCGCATACTCATAGGCGACCGGCCAGCCATCCGGCCCCGGCACCACCTGCATCCGGTCGGAACGCAGCACATAAAGCTCGGCAGGCGTGCCGTCGCTTTCATCCATCGCCGCTTCAAGATAGCCATCGCCGGTCAGCAAAAGCTGCCCGTAAAGATTCTCCAGAAGCTCGGCCAGCCCCTGCCCCGGATTGGGCCGCTGCATCAGCGCCATCAGCGGGTGCATCTCATAGCGCCGCTCGGCATCCTGCACGATGATGGGCACAGCGGCGGCGGCCTCGGCGATCAGCTTCACACAGCGAAACCCCACCGGGTTCCCGGCGAATCCGTTGCGCGTCAGGCTGGCGGAATCACGCGGCGACCAGGCCACCCGCCCGCCGCCCTGAAAGGCGATCAGCGGCGCGGCGGCCGAGGCTTTCTGCGCGTCCGGCACAGCGGTTTTGGCCCCTCGAAAGAGTTGCAATACCATAGGGTAAGCTCCTGTTAATTCTGAAATTTCGGCGTTAGAGGCTGCGCACGCGGGCGCAGCGGAAACTGTCGCTTGGCGCAAGGATCAGTTCATTGATCGCCCAAACCAGCGCATCCACGCGGTCCGGGCTGCCCTGCCCGGTAAAGCCCTGCTGGCACATCTGCACCATCTGCCCTTCGAGCCTGGAAAGCAGCCCCCGATGCACCATGCGCCCCTGCTCATACAGCGCGGCCACAGGCTCGGCCCGGGCCACCTTGCCCCGGCTGGCGCGCACCGCGCGGTAAGGCAGGCTCGGGTCAATCTGGCGCAGCATCTGCTCCACCAAATCCCCGCCCTGGTTCACTTCGGCAATCAGGCGGTCGGCCTTGTGACGATGGAAAGCCTCCACCGCCGCCTTGGCCCAGGCCTGCGGGCTGGCCCCTTCAATGCTGGCATCCTCCAGCACAATCCCGCGCCAGGTTTGCGGTGGCCCGTCCATCTGCACACCGGCCACGATAATCCCGCATTCGTCACTGCCCGCATGGCCGGTTACCGGCGGGTCAACCGCCACGACAATCCGGTCGGGCTTGAAGGCGGGGGCCGCATGGGCGGCTTCAATATCGCCATGCCGCCACAAGGCGCCCGGCTCATCGACCAGCAACTCGCCCTCCAGTTCCTGCCGCGCCAGCCGCGTATTGGCATAGCGCGCGCTGACCTCCTCCAAAAACACCTTGGCCAGGTTCATCCGGTTGGCCGAGGTCGGCGCCCGGCTCACCACCGTGCTTGGGGCGGCCAGAAGCTGGGTCAGCACCGGGCGATTGCGCGGCGTTGTCGTCACCACGGCGCGCGGATAATCGCCCAGCCGCAGCGCCAGCTTCAGCATATCCCAGGCCTCGACGCCCTTCTTCCACTTGGCCAACTCGTCACACCAGGCCGCATCGAATTGCGGGCCACGCAGCCGTTCGGGTGAATTGGCGGAATAGATCTGCGCTTCGGCCCCATTCGGCCATTGCAGTATCTGGCGCGATGCAATCCATTGCGGGCGGCGGTCGGGCGGGCAGCAGGCCAAAAGCCCGCTCTCGCCGAACACCATCACCTCACGCGCCTGTTCCAAAGTCTCCGCCACCAGCGCGATGCGCCGGCATGTGCCGCGCGCGGTCGGGGTTGCACCCTCGACCTGCGCGCGCACCCATTCGGCACCTGCGCGGGTTTTCCCCGCGCCGCGCCCGCCCAGTATCACCCAACTGCTCCATTTCCCCTGCGGGGGCAGCTGGTGCCCTGCCACGGCCCAGAACTCGAACAGCCACGGCAGGGCGAGCAGCGCATTCGGGCTCAATCCGTCAAGAAACCGCATCCGCGCTTCCACCGTCATCCCAACGAGCAAGTCGCTCAAGGATTTCGGCGCGCGCTGCGGCAAGGTCAAGTGTGACCCCGCCGCCTTTGGCCTGTTCTGGTTCGATCCGCCCGTCAAGATCACGCTCCAAATCCAACAGCTTTTCCAGCGTCTTGTAATGGTTTGTCAGCGCCGTAAGATGGCCTCTGGCATTCCCAAGTTCGCCGGGGTCTTTTGCGTCAAGCGCATCAAGATATGCTGTCAATGTTTTCGACCAGCGCTCATACATACGCTGCGCATCGCGCAAGCGTCGCATCCCCTTGGCAGGTCGACGTTTTGGTTTTTCTGTCATTGATAAGCTTTCGTCTGCTCCGCACGAGCAGAAACGGAAAAAGCGGCCCCGTTTTCACGATGCCGCCTGCCCATTTCTTCCAGCTTGCCCAAACCTATACCTAAGAGCGTTCGCAAAGTCAACAACTATTCTTCAGGTTGCATCACTTTCTGCCCGCATCTTTTGCTCTTAAATATCCCCGCCGGAGGCTCCCACCCCTGCAACCACAGCCGAACGCCCATAAAAACAAGCCCTGCCGCGCGGTTTGCGCCGGTCAAAGACCGGCCCCACCGCTTGCCGGAGGCGGCGCGGCCTGGGCAGCTCATGATGCAGCCTCACGCCCGCGCCGCGCTGAAAAACCGGCGCCTGCCGCGAATCAGTTACCCGCCTCGATCGCCCGCCAGCGCGCCACATTGGCGTTATGCTCGGCCAGCGTCGTGGCAAAGGCATGGCCCCCCGTGCCATCGGCGACAAAAAAGATATAGGGCGTTTCATCGGGGTTGGCGGCGGCGGCAATCGCCGCGCGGCCGGGGTTGGCAATGGGTGTTGGCGGCAGTCCATCGATGACATAGGTGTTATAGGGTGTGGCGCGGTCCAGCTCGCTGCGCCGCAGCCCACGGCCCAGGGTCTCGCGCCCCAGGGTAATGCCATAAATCACCGTCGGGTCGGTTTGCAGGCGCATTCCCTGGCGCAGACGGTTCACAAACACGCTGGCCACCTGCCCGCGCTCGCTGGCCACGCCGGTTTCCTTTTCCACGATACTGGCCAGAATCAGCAAATCTTCCGGGGTCTCAATCGGCAGATCGGGGTCGCGCCCCTCCCAGGCCGCCGCCAGAATCGCCGCCTGTGCGGCCATCATATCGGCCACCAGTGCGGCGCGGTCCGCGCCTTTGGCCACGTCATAGGTATCGGGGGCAAGGCTGCCCTCGGGCGGCAATTCCGGGCGGCGCCCGCTCAGGAAGGGCACCTGCGCCATCCGCTCAACCGCCTCGAAACTGGTCACGCCTTCGGGCAGGGACAGCCGGTAGCTCACGCTGCTTTCCGCCCCCGCCAGAATGCCCGCCGCCTGCACCTCATCCTCAACCAGCGCATAGGTGCCATCCAGGCGCTGCTCAACACGGGCATCCATGTCCTCGTTCAGCACAAGGGTCACGCGATAGTCGGAAAAGCTCTGTGCGGGTGATGCGATGACATCCAGCACCGCATCCATGCTGGCACGGGCCGGAATGATATGCGCCCCGAATTTATGGGTGCTGCGCCGGTCGGTATAGCGCGCGCCAATCCGAAACACGATCGCGCTGGAGATGATCCCCTCGGCCTGCAACCTGTCCCCGACCGAGGCGATGCTCTCACCGGATTCGATGATGAATTCCACATCCTCGGCCAGCGGCCCCTCGGCATAGAACGCATCCTTGCCCCAGTTGATTGTCAGGCCAAGCGCCACCAGCGCCACAATGATGATCAGCAGCGCATTGGCGGCCAGCGAGCGTCCCATACCCTAGATCCGTTTCAAGACAAGGCTGGCATTCGTGCCGCCAAACCCGAAGGAATTGGACAGGGCCAGGTCGATTTTCCGCTTCACTGCGGCATTGGGCGCAAGGTCCAGCCGGGTTTCGACATCCAGATTGTCAAGGTTGATGGTGGGCGGCGCAATCTGGTCGCGCAGCGCAAGAATCGAGAAGATCGCCTCGACAGCCCCCGCCGCCCCCAGCAAATGCCCGATAGAGGATTTTGTTGAACTCATCGTCGCCCTGCTGTCTGGCCCCAACAGCCGCTCTACCGCGCCAAGCTCGATCGTGTCGGCCATTGTCGAGGTGCCATGCGCATTCACATAATCAATATCGCCGGGCGCAACCCCCGCGCGTTTCAGCGCGGCGGTCATCGAGCGAAAGCCGCCATCGCCATCGGCGGCAGGCGCGGTAATGTGATAGGCGTCACCCGACAGGCCATAGCCCACAACCTCGGCATAAATCGTTGCCCCGCGTGCGCGCGCATGTTCATATTCCTCCAGCACGACCACGCCGGCCCCTTCGCCCATCACGAAACCGTCGCGGTCACGGTCATAGGGGCGCGAGGCTTTTTTCGGGTCATCGGCGCGTGCGGTCGACAGCGCCTTGCAGGCGTTGAACCCGGCAATGCCGATCTCGCAGATCGGGCTTTCGGCACCACCGGCAATCATCACATCGGCATCATCCAGCATGATCAGCCGCGCCGCATCGCCAATGGCATGGGCGCCGGTCGAGCAGGCCGTGACCACCGCGTGATTCGGCCCTTTATAGCCGTAGCGGATGGAAACCTGCCCCGAGCAAAGGTTGATCAGCGCACCGGGAATGAAGAAGGGCGACACGCGCCGTGGCCCGCGTTCCTTCAGCGTGACAGCGGTTTCGGCAATCGAGTTCAGCCCGCCAATGCCCGAGCCGATCATCACGCCCGTGCGGCATTTCTGCTCTTCGGTCGTCGCCTCATAGCCGGAATGCGCAATCGCCTGATCGGCGGCGCACATGGCATACAGAATGAACGGGTCCACCTTGCGCTGTTCTTTCGGCTCCATCCAGTCATCGGGGTTGAAACTGCCATTGCTGCCATCGCCGCGCGGAATCTCGCAGGCGTAACCGGTGCCAAGATGGCTTGCATCGAATTTTTGAATGGTGCCCGCACCGGATTCGCCCGCCAAAAGCCGGGTCCAGGTTTCTTCCAGCCCGCAGGCCAAGGGGGAAAGCATCCCCATTCCGGTTACCACCACACGACGCATAAATCCCCCGTCATTCACACTTTTTTCTTTAGATACACGCTGCGCGGGGCGCGTGCAATAAGTGGGGGGCGGGGCGCGCAGGCAACCGCCTGCCGCGTTTAACACTTGTTTAGAAATTGGCTGCTAGCTTTGGCGGCATATTTTAGGCTGTGGGAAGGGTTGGTTAAATGGTTTGGCGACATGTGTTTGCCGTGTTCTGGTTGGTCTGCCTGCCCTTCGGCGCCTGGGCGCAATCCTCACCTTGCGAACAGCAATCGCCCTGCACGGGGGGAAACGCGGGCGCAGACATTGGCGCGGAAACGGGGCTGCGCGGCTGGGGTTTTGCGCAAGCGGCCACGGTCACACCGGTGCAGAATTACGTCGCCCCCGCCCCCAAAGCCGTGCTGACGCTCAACATCACCTGGGTTCTTGGCCTGCTCATCCTGTCCTTTGCGATGCTGATTTTCGTCTATGGCAGGCGCGAAAGGCGCAACCGCCGGCGCGCGCGGCGCCACTATTGCCAAACCCATGTGACCGTCAAAATCGACGACAATGAAAGCCTGACAACCATTGTCGATATCAGCCAGGTCGGGGCGCGGCTGGTTGTGCTGCCCGAGCTGGTCAAACACACGCCCGTCACGCTGCGCTTCGATGCGCTTTCCATCAGCGGCAAGGTTATATGGGCAAACGAGCATTTCGCCGCCATCGACTTTGAAAAATCGCTGAGCCGCGCGCAGGTGCGCCAGATTCTGCGCCAGCCGGTTCAGGGCCTGGTGCCGTTCGGCACAAAAAAAGGCAGCGCCCGTGCGGGCACCGCCTTTTCAAAACACGGCTGAAACGGGTTCAGGAGTTTTCGGTCACGTATTTGACGGCATCGCCGAAAGACTGGATGGTCTCGGCGGCTTCGTCGGGAATTTCGATACCGAATTCTTCTTCGAACGCCATCACCAGTTCAACGGTGTCAAGGCTGTCAGCGCCCAGATCGTCGATGAACGACGCATTCTCAGTCACCTTGTCGGCGTCAACGCTCAGATGCTCGATGACGATCTTTTTAATGCGATCTGCAATGTCGCTCATGTTAATTCCTCATTATCTTTGGGCAGCGCCCATGTGTTTAAGTTCAGCCAGTGTCACGGTCAGTTCGCCGATCCGTGGCCAAACCCGGTTGTCCGCAGCGCCTATAGCACAAGGAACCCTTTTGGCAAATGCTTTGTCAAGCATCGCGTGCGCCTAGAACATGGCCATGCCGCCGTTCACATGCAAGGTTTGCCCTGTAACATAACCCGCTTCGGGGGATGCAAGGTAAAGCGTGGCGGCGGCAATTTCTTCGGCCGTGCCCATGCGCCCGGCGGGAATGCCGGCCATCAGCTTGGCTTTTTGCTCGTCATTCAGCTTGTCGGTCATGGCGGTGGTAATGAAGCCCGGCGCCACGCAATTCACGGTAATGCCACGGCTCGCCACCTCTTGCGCAAGCGATTTGCTCATGCCGATCACGCCCGCTTTGGACGCGGCGTAATTCACCTGACCGGGGTTGCCGGTGACACCCACAATGGAGGAAATATTCACAATCCGCCCCCAGCGCGCCTTCATCATGCCGCGCAAAACGCCCCGGCACAGCCGCATGGTCGAGGTCAGGTTCACGTTGATCACCTGGTCCCATTCCTCATCCGACATGCGCATGAAGATATTGTCGCGCGTCACACCGGCATTGTTCACCAGAATGTCCAAGCCGCCCATCGCCTCGGCGGCGGCTTTGGGCAGGGCCTCCACCTCGGCCGAATCGCCAAGGTTGCAGGTGATTACATGCGCACCCTCGCCAAGCTCGGCGGCCAGCGCCTCCAGCGGGTCGCGCCGCGTGCCCGACAGGGCCACCTTGGCACCCGATGCGTGCAACTGGCGCGCAATCGCCCCGCCAATCCCGCCCGAAGCCCCGGTCACCAGCGCCGACTTCCCACTCAGATCAAACATATCGCACCTCAAAATCCTGCTTTCCCCCTGCATAACAGCCCTTGGCCCGCCCTGCCATATGAAAGCCGGGCGAACAGCACCGCCACCATGACTTTTTGCCCCATTTGTGGTAAATTCCGGCCCGTTCCCACAGTTCTGAGGTGAAGCATGAAGATTTCGACCTCGATCAAAAAGCCGACAACCAAGCATTACAACATCAAGGGCAAAGACCTCGATACGCTGTTCGCCAATCTTGAGGCCCGCGCCTTCTGGGGCCGTTTCGTGGCCAACGAGGCGGTCAACTGGGGCAATAAGGACCCGGTTGAAAAGGTCACCATCTCCGCCAAACCGGTGATCTTCATGCCCAAATGGACAGAGTATTCAAAGGCCGACAAAGACGCCAAAACCCGGTTCGACAAAATGTATAAGGCTTTGGCAAAGCACGAGAACAACCATTATTACCACCTGCTGGAACAGGTGGCGATTTTCGTTGCCCGCCTGGACGGGATGGAAACATTATCGGCCAAAGACGCCAAGGCCGAGTGGAAGACCTTTCTGGCCGACCACAGCAAGGCGCAGAAGAAATATGACGATGTCACCAATCACGGCATCAAGGAGGGTGTGGAGCTTTAGCCCTTCAGCGCGGCAATATCCTCGGGCGTGCCAATGGCGCGGCAGGTGGCCTCTTTTTCAATGCGCCGGATCATGCCCGACAGCGCCTTACCGGCGCCGATTTCCCAAAATTCACCCACGCCCGCGCCAAGCATCATCATGACGGATTCGCGCCAGCGCACCGAACCTGTGACCTGCGCGACCAGCAATGCACGAATGCTGTCGGGGTCGCGCACGGGCTCGGCGCGCACATTGGCCACCAGCGGCACGGCAGGGGCATTCACGGTGACATCTGCCAAAGCCGCCTGCATCGCCGTGGCCGCCGGACCCATCAGCGCGCAATGGAAAGGGGCGGATACCGGCAGCAGCAGCGCGCGCTTGGCGCCTTTTTCGCGGGCAATCTCTACGGCACGCTCCACGGCCTCGCGATGGCCGGAAACCACCACCTGCCCGGGGTCGTTGTCATTGGCGGCCTGGCACACCTGCCCCTGCGCGGCCTCGGCGGCCACCTCGGCTGCGGCGGCAAAATCCAGCCCCAGAAGGGCGGCCATCGCCCCCACGCCCACCGGCACGGCCTCTTGCATGGCGCGGCCACGAATGCGCAACAGCCTTGCGGTATCGGCCAGAGACAGCGCGCCAGCCGCGCACAGGGCCGAATATTCGCCCAGCGAATGCCCGGCCACATAGCTTGCATCATCAATGCCAAAACCTTCGGCCTGAAGCGCGCGCATCGCGGCAATCGAGGTGGCCATCAGCGCGGGCTGGGCGTTTTCGGTCAGCGTGAGGTCGGCAATATCGCCGCCCCAGATCAGCCCCGAAAGATCCTGGCCCAAAGCGGCATCGACCTCGTCGAACACGGCCTTGGCGGCGGGAAAGGCCTCGGCCAGGGCCTTGCCCATGCCAATCGCCTGCGCCCCCTGCCCCGGAAATACGAATGCGCGCATGATCTACCTCAAATGTTGGGCGTTCAGTCTGCCGGGCGGCAGCTTACCGTGCCTTGCAGCGTGGGAATGGTGCGGCCAAGCGCGTCACGCTCCAGAATTTCGTTCAGGTTGAACGGGTTATAGGTGGTATTGCTGCAGGTTTCATCCAGCGTCCTGTCCCAGATCGGCACAAGATTGGCGAAGCTTTGCCCGGCAATCCCGGTAATTTTCACGGTAAAGCGCCGCTCTTCATCGGGGATGGGCTGCACATCGACCTGCGGCTCCAGCGGTGTCGAAACATCTGCCACCGGGTCGGTGGCGGCCAGACATCCGGCCAGTAGCATCGGCAAGAAAATCAACCCACGCGCAATATTCATCACTTAACCTCTATCAGTGCCCGGCGGTCGGGCGGTTTGGGGGCCAGAATGTGCCAACCCTGCTGGGCGGGCAAAATAACAGCGAAATCCCCGAATCCAAGCCCTATCCATGATTTTCACGGGATTTTGCGCGAATTCGCACCAGCACTTGCTTGCAATTGCCCCGCGCATGGGTATAACGCGCCATTGCCCGGTAAAACCTCACCGCGTCGCCTCTCGTTCCCAGACCGCCGGGCATTGGTCTGCTAGTGAAGCGCGCTTGCAAATGTTAGGATATGCGCATGGCTCTCTATGAGCACGTATTTATTTCTCGGCAGGATCTGTCGAGCGCCCAGGCGGAAGGCCTGGTTGAGCATTTCACCGCCATCCTGAAAGACAATGGCGGCAATGTTCTGGAAAACGAATATTGGGGCCTCAAGACAATGGCCTACAAGATCAACAAGAACCGCAAGGGCCATTACGTTTTCATGAAATCGGACGCGCCCAGCGCCGCCGTTCAGGAAATGGAACGTCTGATGCGCCTGCATGATGATGTGATGCGGATCATGACGATCAAGGTCGATGCCCATGAAGACGGCCCCTCGGCCGTTGTTCAGGCAAAGAATTCCCGTGACGACCGTGGGCCGCGCCGCCCGCGCCGTGAATTTTAAGGAGGGCTTGGAACATGGCTAACAAACCGTTTTTCCGCCGCCGGAAATCTTGCCCGTTCTCCAGCGCCGATGCGCCGAAGATCGACTATAAAGACGTGAAACTGCTGCAGCGCTACATTTCCGAGCGCGGCAAGATCGTCCCCGCCCGCATTACCGCCGTGTCGGCGAAAAAGCAGCGTGAGCTGGCCCGCGCGATCAAGCGCGCCCGCTTCCTCGCCCTGCTGCCCTATGCCGTGAAATAAGGAGAATAAAATGCAAGTTGTTCTTCTTGAACGCGTTGCGAAACTTGGCCAGATGGGCGACGTTGTGAACGTCAAACAGGGCTATGCACGCAACTATCTGCTGCCCCAGGGCAAGGCCCTGCGCGCCAATGATGCGAATCTGAAACAGTTCGAAACCCAGCGCGCCCAGCTTGAGGCCCGCAACCTTGAAGCCCGCAAAGAGGCCGAAGCCGTTGGCGAAAAGCTCGACGGTCAGGTGTTTGTGGTCATCCGCTCGGCCTCCGATGCGGGGTCGCTTTACGGTTCTGTCACCGCGCGTGACGCCGCCGAAGTGGCGACGGCCGAAGGGTTTTCCATCAACCGCGGCCAGATCGTTCTGCACCGTCCGGTGAAAGAGCTTGGGATGCACACAATGTCGGTTGTTCTGCACCCCGAAGTGACCGTTGAGATCAACATCAACGTAGCACGTTCGGCCGAGGAAGCCGAATTGCAGGCCTCGGGCAAGTCGATCCAGGATCTGCGCGCCGAAGCCGATGCCGCCGCCGATTATGACATCGCCGAATTGTTCGACGATGTGGGCGCAGCCGCCAAGGACGAAGACGGCGCCCCCATCGCGGATGACCGCGACGCATAAGCCGGTTTCGCACCGAACAACGGGGGCCGGGTTTTCCGGCCCCTTTTTTGTGCCCGGCGTCCATATTCTGCGACTGGGCGCAAACTTATCCCCGCTATCCCCGCGTTGAAGACATATCCACAATGACCTGCCGCGCGGAATCCGCTATAAGGCGCAAAACCAGAAAACGGGCGAATACATGGCGGACGGCACGGCAAACCTGAATGCGGATGACTATATCCAGCCGCATAATATCGAGGCAGAACAGGCGCTTCTGGGCGCGCTTCTGGTCAATAACGAGGTTTATGACCGCGTCTCGGCCATCATCTCCGATTCGCATTTCTACGACCCGGTGCATGGCCGCATCTATGATATTGCCGCGCAGAAAATCCAGAAAAACACGCTGGCCTCGCCTGTCACGCTCAAGGCATTTCTGGAAAATGACGAGGGGCTGAAAGAGCTTGGCGGCCCCGCCTACCTTGCCCGGCTTGCCGGTTCGGCCATTTCGCTTTTTGCCGCGCGCGATTATGCGCAGCTGATTTACGATCTGGCCATTCGCCGCCAACTCATTGAAATCGGGCGCGAAATTTCGGCCAAGGCGGCCTCGGTCGAGGTGGATAGCGAGCCCGCCGCGCAGATTGTCGAGGCTGAACAGGCGCTTTACCAGCTTGGCGAAAAGGGCCAGGCGGAACGTGGCTTTCAGTCTTTCCTGCGCTCGGTCTCCGATGCGGTGGCCATTGCCAACCAGGCCTATCAGCATGGCGGCGGGCTGTCGGGCATTTCCACCGGGCTGAAGGATCTGGACAACCGGCTGGGCGGTTTGCACCCGTCCGATCTGCTCATTCTTGCCGGTCGCCCCTCGATGGGCAAAACCGCGCTTGTCACCAATATCGCCTTCAACGTGGCCAAGGCCCATAAGCGCGGCATAAAGACCGATGGCAGCGAAGGCACAATCGATGGGGGCGTTGTCGGGTTTTTCAGCCTTGAGATGTCGTCCGACCAGCTGGCCACGCGCATCCTTTCGGAAGCCAGCCGCGTGCCCAGCGAAAACCTGCGCCGGGGCAACCTGACGGAAGAAGAATTCCGCCGCTTCGTGGAAGCCGCCAAGGAGCTGGAGCGTTGCCCGCTGTATATTGACGACACGCCGGCCTTGCCGATCAACGCCGTTCATGCCCGCGCGCGGCGGCTCAAGCGCCAGCACGGGCTGGATTTGCTGATCGTCGACTATTTGCAGCTTTTGCGCCCC
Organism: Abyssibius alkaniclasticus; assembly: GCF_020447305.1. Lineage (NCBI taxonomy): Bacteria > Pseudomonadati > Pseudomonadota > Alphaproteobacteria > Rhodobacterales > Paracoccaceae > Abyssibius > Abyssibius alkaniclasticus. The sequence goes on from NZ_CP095732.1 coordinate 2,867,417, forward strand.
GCTTCGGCCAAGGACAGCCGCGTGAACGAGGTGTCTGAAATTACCCAGGGGCTGAAGGCGATTGCCAAGGAACTTGATATTCCGGTCATCGCGCTTTCCCAGCTTTCGCGCCAGGTGGAAAACCGCGAGGACAAGCGCCCGCAGCTTTCGGATTTGCGCGAATCCGGCTCGATCGAGCAAGACGCCGATTCGGTGATGTTCGTGTTTCGCGAGGAATATTACCGCGAGCGCGAAAAGCCCGGCGATGACAATGTCGAGGCCATGATGAAATGGCAGGATGACATGAGCCGCCTGCATGGCAAGGCCGAGGTGATCATCGGCAAGCAGCGCCACGGGCCGATTGGCACGGTTGAATTGTCGTTTGAAGGCCAGTTCACCAAATTCGGCAACCTTGCCAAGCCGCATCAGGTTTCCGGCGATTGGTGACAATCGCGCAAGGGCGCGTTAAGCCTGCACCATGAACCCGGTTCTGACCATTGATCTGAACGCGATCTGCGCCAATTGGCGTAGCCTTGACCAGGCCAGCCGCGCCGAATGCGGCGCCGTGGTCAAGGCCAATGCCTATGGGCTGGGGGCCGCACAGGTGGCCCGCGCGCTGGCCACCGAAGGCGCGCGCAAGTTTTTCGTGGTGCTGGCCAGCGAGGCGGCCGCGCTGCGCCCGCATCTGCCGGAAAATGCCGAAATTTGGGTGTTTTCCGGCTATATGCCGGGCGATGCGGCCGATTTCAAGGCCAGCGGCGCGCGGCCCCTGCTGAACAGCCCCGCGCAACTGGCCGCCTTTCGCAAAGACTTCCCCGATGCGCCCTATGGGCTGGATATTGACAGCGGCATGGCGCGGCTGGGGTTCGAGCCTGCGGCACTGGCCAGCCTTGCCTTTGCCAGCCCGCCGCTGCGCCCGGCTTTGCTGACCAGCCATCTGGCCTGCGCCGATACGCCCGGCCATGCCATGAATGCCACGCAGCTTGCGAGTTTCTCGCTGCTCACCGCCGCCATGCCGATGGTGCCAAAATCGCTGGCCGCCAGCGCCGGTATCGCGCTTGGTGCGGCCTTTCATTTTGATGTGCTGCGCCCCGGCATTGCGCTATATACCGGCGATTTTGCGGGCGGCACCCTGCCTGTGCAGGCAGAATTGCCGATTATCCAGACGCGCCAGCTTTTACCCGGCCAGCCGGTTGGCTATGGGGCCATATGGGCCGCCAGCCGCCCCAGCCGCATTGCCACGCTGGCGGGCGGCTATGCCGACGGGGTTTTTCGCAGCCTCAAAGGGCTGAACCTGTATTGCGGCCGCACGCCCTGCCCGGTTGTGGGCCGCATCTCGATGGACCTGATCGGCGTGGATATCACCGATCTCGGTGAAATACCCGACAGCCTGACCCTGATCGGCCCGCAGCAAAGCCCCGGCGATATTGCCGCCCTTGCCGGCACGATTTCATACGAAGTGCTTACGGCCCTAGGCGCGCGCTACAATCGCGTTTATAGAGGGGCAAAAGGATAGCGCAATGCAGGCAATCACCCTCTTTCACGGCTTTCTGGCCTCGATCGGCCGTTCGGTGCTGGCGCTGTTTGCCAGCATCGGCCACCTGGTCATATTTGCCGGCCAGGCGCTGGCCGCCCTGCCGCGCCCGCCCTTTTATATGCGCGAATTCGGCCAGCAATTGCTGCGCATCGGCTATTTCAGCCTGCCCGTCGTGGGGCTGACGGCCCTGTTCACCGGTGCCGCACTCGCCTTGCAGATTTATGCAGGCGGCGGGCGGTTGAATGCCGAAAGCGTGGTGCCGAGCATTGTCGCCATCGGCATGGTGCGCGAGCTTGGCCCCGTTCTGGGCGGGCTGATGGTGGCGGGCCGCGTGGCCGCCGCGATTGCCGCAGAAATGGGCACGATGCGCGTGACCGAGCAGATTGACGCGCTGACAACCCTGTCCGCCGACCCGATGAAATACCTTGTCACCCCGCGCCTGCTGGCAGCCACGCTGGTCATGCCGGTGCTGGTGCTGATCGGCGATATCATCGGCATTCTGGGGGGGTTTCTGGTGGCGGTGTATCGGCTGGGCTTCAACCCCGGCGCCTATGTGACCAATACGATTGATTTTCTGGAAGTGGGCGATGTCACTTCGGGGCTGATCAAGGCGGCGGTGTTCGGCTTTATCGTGGCACTGATGGGCTGCTATCATGGCTATAATTCCGGGCGCGGCGCGCTGGGGGTTGGGCAGGCCACAACCAACGCGGTTGTCTCCGCCTCTATCCTGATTCTGGCCAGCAACTATTTGCTGACCGAACTTCTGTTTCCGGCATGAGCGCGATGATCGAAATCAGGGATGTGGCCAAACGCTTCGGCCCGAAGGTCGTGCTGGATGGCATTACGCTTGATATTGCCAAGGGCGAAAGCCTTGTGGTGATTGGCGGCTCGGGCACCGGCAAATCGGTGCTGCTCAAATCCATTCTGGGGCTGATCAAGCCGGAGCGCGGCAGCATTTCGGTGGCAGGGCGCAAGGTGAAGGGCCATGATGCGCTGATCATGGACAAGATCGGGATGCTCTTTCAGGGCGGTGCGCTGTTTGACAGCCTGCCGGTCTGGCAGAACGTGGCCTTCCGGCTGTTGCAGGGCAAACGCCGGATGCCGCGCGAGGCGGCGCGCGCATTGGCGGTGGAAAAACTCGCCCGCGTGGGGCTGGGGGGCGACGTGGCCAACCTGTTCCCCGCCGAGCTTTCGGGCGGGATGCAAAAGCGCGTGGGGCTGGCCCGCGCCATTGCGGCCACCCCAGAGATCATGTTCTTTGACGAGCCGACAACCGGGCTCGACCCGATCATGTCGGGGGTGATCAACACGCTGATCCGCGAAATCGTGGTCGAGCTTGGGGTGACGGCGGTGACCATTACGCATGATATGTCCTCGGTGCGCGCCATTGCCGATACGGTGGCGATGATCCACGGTGGCAAGCTGCGCTGGCACGGCAAGGTCGCCGATATCGATGCCTCGGGCGATGAATATCTGGACCAGTTCATTCATGGCCGCGCCACCGGGCCGATTGAATCCGTGCGCTAGGCCGACATGCGCATTCCGATCATCCTGAACCTGCTTCTGCTGATCGCCTTTCCGATAAGCTGGTTCGTGCCGCTCGCCCATACCGGGTTGCTGAGCTGGTTCAACGATGATGTGCTGACCGTGCTGACCACCATTGAAACCCTGTGGGAAAGCGATGTCTTTCTGGCGATTGTCGTGGTGTTTTTCGCCCTGCTGGCCCCTATGGCCAAGACATTGCTTTTATTAATGATTCAATTGGAATGGCTGGGTGCGAATATGCTTGGCGCGCTGGCAATATTGGGTAAGCTGGCAATGGCCGATATTTTTCTGATCGCGCTGCTGATCGTCGCCGCCAAGGGCGTGGGCGTTGGCTATATTGAAACCGGCTGGGGCCTGTATTTGTTCAGTGCCTGCGTGCTGGTGTCGTTGCTTGTGACCGAATTGACCAAAAGGAAGACTTATGGACAATGAAATTCTGTATGCAATCCTGATCGCGTTCTGGGTGCTTGTTGCAAGCTGGTGGTCGGCAACCTCGGCCTATCGCTATGGCGGGCGGCTGCGGCGCGCGCAGATCGCGGCACTGGTGCTGGCGCTGCTGGCCATGCTGATGCTCAGCCAGGAACAGGTGCTGGCCTCGCAAATTATCGGCGGGCTGCTGGTTGCGGCGGCGGCAATGGCGCTGCTTTGGGAGAAATGGCTGAACAAGCTCTTTCCGCTGATCCATATCGCCTTTGGCATTGCGCTCGTCATGCGCCTGCCCTTCAACGGCTGGACCACGGTCATTGGCTAAGATATCCACCAGCTTTTCGTGCAACGAATGCGGCGCAAGCTATGCCAAATGGGCCGGCAAATGCGATGCCTGTGGCGCGTGGAATTCCATAACCGAAGATGTGCCGCTGTCCACCGGCCCCGCCAAGGTGGCGCTGGGGGCCAGGCGCGGCGCAAGCGTGCGGCTGACCGATCTGGCGGGCAGCGAGCCGACCCCGCCGCGCGTGCAATCGGGCAATGGCGAGCTGGACCGCGTTCTGGGCGGCGGGCTGGTGCGCGCCAGCGCCATTCTGCTGGGCGGCGACCCCGGCATCGGCAAATCGACCCTGCTGCTGCAAGCCGCCGCCGCCTTTGCCAAGGCCGGGCAGAAATGCATTTACATTTCGGGCGAAGAGGCCACGGCGCAAATCCGGATGCGGGCCGCGCGGCTGGGCCTTGCTGACGCGCCCATGCAACTGGCCGCCGACAGCAACCTGCGCAATATCCTGACCACGCTTGACGCTGAAAAGCCAAACCTGGTGATCATCGATTCCATCCAGACCATGTGGGCCGACAATGTGGATAGCGCCCCCGGTTCCGTCAGCCAGGTGCGCGCCGCCTGCCACGAGCTTGTCGCCTATGCCAAACGCTCGGGCGCTTCGGTGGTGCTGGTCGGCCATGTCACCAAGGACGGGCAGATCGCCGGGCCGCGCGTGGTTGAACATATGGTTGATACCGTGCTGTATTTTGAGGGCGAGCGCGACCATCAGTTCCGCATTCTGCGCGCCGTGAAAAACCGCTTCGGCCCCGCCGATGAAATTGGCGTGTTCGAGATGACGGGCGCGGGGCTGGCCGAAGTCGCCAACCCCTCGGCGCTGTTTTTGAGCGCGCGCGATGCCCAGGCCACGGGGGCGGTGGTGTTTGCCGGCATCGAAGGCTCGCGCCCGCTATTGTGCGAAATGCAGGCGCTGGTCGCAGCTTCGCCGCTGGCCACACCGCGCCGCTCGGTTGTCGGCTGGGATGCGGGGCGGCTGGCGATGATCCTTGCCGTGCTGGATGCGCGCTGCGGCATCGGCTTTGGCGGCATGGATGTTTATCTGAACGTGGCGGGCGGTTTGCGGATATCGGAACCCGCCGCCGACCTTGCCGTGGCGGCGGCGCTCATCTCGGCGCGGCAAGACCACGCGATTGCGCCGGATACGGTGATTTTTGGAGAAATTTCGCTTTCGGGCGCGCTGCGCCCGGTGAGCCAGCCCGATTCGCGGCTTAAAGAGGCAGAAAAGTTGGGTTTTATGACGGCAATTACACCTTCACGGGTGAAGCTTGCTGCCGAATCGGGCATAACAGTGCAGAAGTTCGACGACCTCGCTGGATTTATTGACCAGGTCTTTGGTGTGATCGAAACTTAAATAAGAGGGATCAGGGATGGAAGATCTTACCATAATTGATGGCGCGGTTATCGCCATTGTATTGATTTCGGGCATTTTGGCCTTTGCGCGCGGCTTCATGCGCGAGCTGACATCAATCGCAGGCTGGGTTGGCGCTGCGGTTGTCGCTTACTTCCTGGCCCCGCGGGCCGAATCACTCATGTATGAGATTCCGCTGCTCAACGGGTTGATTGACCAAAGCTGCAACCTTGCCATGATGGCCGCTTTCGCCATTGTTTTCGTGATTGCGCTGATCGTGCTGTCGCTTTTCGCACCGCTGCTGGCATCGGTTGTGCGCGGGCGCGCGATTGGCACGGTCGACAAGGGGCTTGGCTTTCTGTTCGGTCTGGCGCGCGGTGTGCTGCTGGTCGTGGTGGCGCTGTTTGTCTATGAAGAATTCTTTGCGGTTGGTGATGGCATTGAAATTGTCACCACCTCCAAAACCTATGAAATTCTTGGCCCGACACAGGCCAGCTTTGCAACCGAGGTGCAAAGCTCCAGCCTGCCGACATGGTTCGCCGATCGTTTTGACGAGATGACCGCCAATTGCACCGGCCGCACCGACACAACACCGGCCGCCCTGCCCGCCACCGAAGCCGCCCCGGCTGAACCTGCCGCGCCGGTTGCAAACTAAGTTTTGGGCCTGTGCAAGCGGGCCCAAAAAACTATGTGATGATCTCGTGACATTGAAGTTAGCGCCGCGTATAAGGCGCCAACTTTGACAGTCAGGCGAGCCTTCCATGACCGACAGTTTCCCAACCCTTCCATCGCTGCCGTTTGACGATGACAAGCTGCACGAGGAATGCGGGATATTCGGCATTCTCGGCCCCAAGGATGCGGCGAATTACGTCGCCCTTGGCCTGCACGCGCTGCAACATCGCGGCCAGGAAGCCGGCGGGATAGTCACCTACGACCCTGAAACCGGCTTCAACCAGGCCCGCCGCTTTGGCTATGTGCGCGACAATTTCACCAAGGCCAGCGTGATGGAAACCCTGCCCGGCAAAATTTCCATCGGGCATGTGCGCTATTCCACGTCGGGTGCCAAGGGCCAGACGGCAATTCGCGATGTGCAGCCGCTTTTTGCCGAATTTGCAATGGGCGGCTGCGCGATTGCCCATAACGGCAACCTGACCAACGCCACCGCCCTGCGCCGCGAGCTGATCGAGCGCGGCTCGATCTTCCAAAGCTCGTCGGATACCGAATGCATTATTCACCTTATGGCGCGCTCGATTCAGAAGAACATTCCCGAACGGCTGAAGGATGCGCTGCGCCGCATCGAGGGCGCGTTTTCCATTGTCGCCATGACCCGCACCAAGCTGATTGGCGTGCGTGACCCGATGGGCGTGCGCCCACTGATGCTTGGCAAATTCGGCGATGCCTATGTGCTGGCCTCGGAAACCTGCGCGCTCGATATCATCGGCGCCGAGTTTCTGCGCGAGATTGCGCCGGGCGAAATGGTGGTGATTACCAATGAGGGGCTTGAAAGTTTTACCCCGTTTGAAAAACGCCCCAGCCGGTTCTGCATTTTTGAGCATGTGTATTTTTCGCGCCCCGATTCGGTGATCGGCGGGCATTCGGTGTATGAAACCCGCCGCCGCATTGGTGTGGAACTGGCCAGGGAAGCCCCGGTGGAGGCTGACTTGGTCTGCCCCGTGCCCGATAGCGGCACGCCAGCCGCGATTGGCTATTCACAGGAATCGGGCATTCCCTATGCGATGGGGATTATCCGCAACTCTTATATGGGGCGCACGTTTATCGAGCCGACCGCCGAAATCCGCAATATGGGCGTGCGGCTGAAGCTGAACGTGAACCGCGCGCTGATCAAGGGCAAGCGGGTGATTCTGGTCGATGATTCCGTGGTGCGCGGCACGACCAGCCTGAAGATCAAGGAAATGATCCTGGATGCGGGCGCGGCCGAGGTGCATTTCCGCATTGCCAGCCCGCCAACAAGCTGGCCCTGTTTTTACGGGGTCGACACGCCGGACAAGGAAAACCTGCTGGCAGCGACAATGAGCGAGGAGCAGATGCGCGTGCATCTGGGTGTGGACAGTTTGCGCTTTGTCACGCTTGACGGGCTTTACCGCGCCGCCGGGCAGGACAAGGGCCGCGACAATGCCGCCCCGCAATATTGCGACGCCTGTTTCTCCGGCGACTACCCCATCGCGCCCAGCGACAAGCTCAGCGCGGGGTTCAAGACACGCGAGGCGGTATAATGCCCGCCCCCGCCAGCCATGATGCCTATCTGGCTGGCCAAAGCCCCGCACACGCCGCGCTGCTCACGGCCTTTCGCGCGCGGCTTGCGGCTTTACTGCCCGAAGCTGATGAGGTGATTTCCTACGCCATGCCGGGCTTCAGGCAGGGCGGCAAAGTGGTTGCGGGCTATGCGGGCTGGGTGAAGCATTGCAGTTTTTACCCGCATTCCGGCAATGTCGTGCCGCAGTTCGAGGGCGAGCTTGCGGCGCTTGGGCTTGGCTTTACGAAAAGTGCCGTGCATTTTACGGCCGACAGGCCCATCCCCGAAGATCTGCTCAGGCGGATGATTGCCGCGCGCCGCGCCGAAATTGCCACAAAATAAGGGCCGCAGCCTGCGCTACGGCCCCTGCATTTTGTAGTGGTCCGCCTAGGCTTTGCGGCGCGACAGGGCAGCCCAGCCGCCGGTGACGATCAGCGCGGCCAGCACGGCCTTGACAGCATCGCCAATGACAAAGGGCAGCATCCAGCCGCTGAACAGCTCGGGGAAGGTTTTGCCCATCGCCGCTGCCGGGTAGGCAAGGCCGGGCACATAAAGCAGGGCCGAGGCGATGAGCGAAACGATACCCGCCCCGATGAAGCTGCGTGTCAGCCCCTTGTCCGAGGCATAGCCAGCCACAAAGGCCATCATCACAAAGCCGACCAGAAAGCCCGCGGTTGGCCCCATCATATAGGCCACGCCCGCACCGCCATTGGCGAAAACCGGCAGGCCGGCCGCACCTTCGGCCAGATAGGCCAGCAGCGCCATTGCCCCGAGCCGCGCGCCAAGGGTCAGGCCAACGGCCAGAATGGCAAGGGTTTGCAGGGTCATCGGCACGGGGAACATCGGGATGGAGACCTGCGCGGCCACCGCAATCAGCGCCGAGCCGCCAAGCACCAGCGCAGCCCCGCGCAGCACCGAGTTGCCCGACCAGACTGCCTGCGACAATACCATTTCATTCTTCATGTTAGCGCGTCCTTTTTTGAAAGGGGTGATAGGCCCGTTGCCACTCCTTTTAACCTATGTCTGGGCAAATTCAAGCATTGCTGGCAGGGGGCGCGGCAGGGGGCGCGGCAGGGGGCGCGGCATGGCAGCGCGCCTTTGCGCTGCGTGGCTTTACGCGCGCGTTCTGAATGTCTATTCAGTTGCCAGCAAAAGGATATGCGCAATGAAAGAACAGACAAAACTGGCGCTTGTTACCGGCGCTTCGCGCGGGCTTGGCTATGCGATGGCGCTGGAGCTTGGCAAGCGCGGCTACCACATCATGGCGCTGGCCCGCAGCCAGGGCGGGCTGGAAGAGCTGGCCGATGCGCTGGATGCGATTGGCGCACCCAGCACGCTGGTGCCGCTGGACCTGAGCGATGATATGGGCGTGCAGCGCATGTGTCTGGCCATCCATGAACGCTGGGGCAAGCTTGATTTGCTGGTGCATTGCGCGGTTCATGCCGCCCCGCTTTCGCCCGTGTCGCATGTGGGGGAAAAAGACCTCGATCGCTCGATCGCCGTGAATATCCGCGCCACCCAGCGGCTGATGGGCATGGCGGAATCGCTGGTGCGGGCGGCCAGCGGCACGATGGTGTATTTCCGCGATGATATGGGCGGGCACAAGTTCCAGTCGACCTATGGGATGAGCAAGGCCGCACAGGCCGCTCTGGTGGAAACGCAGATCGCCGAATCAGCCGAGATCGGGCCGCGCGTGCTGCACCTGTCGCCCAAACCGATGGCCACGGCCACGCGCGCACGGTTTTACCCCGGCGAAGATCGCGGCAAGCTGGCCAGCCCCGCCGATGAGGCCGCGCGGCTGATGGCCGAAATTCTGCCCTAGCGGTTTATCCAGCAGGGCAGGACATCGCCCTTCGCAGCCGTCGCGTGGTAGATGCCGCGCGCCACGGCCCGCGCAAGGCAAATGGCCGCCGCATGGCCAAGGCGCAGCAGGTCGGCGGTTTCATCCTGAAGCGCCCTTGCGCCCGTCGCGGCGGCGAAAACAAGGTCGCCATCAACCGGCGTATGTGCGGGCCAGATGGCGCGGGCCAGCCCATCTTGCGCCGCCGTTGCCATGCGCAACGCCTGGGCCTTGGTAAGGGCGGCATCGGTTGCGACAATGGCAATGGTGGTGTTGCCGCGCGGGTTGAACCCGTCCATCTTCGCGCTATGCGGGCCGGCCAGCGGGTTGAATGCCGCATCAACGCCCAGCCCGCCGAACTCGCCCGCAATCTCGTGGCTGGCCGCATGGAAATGGCCTTGCGGCCCTGCAACCGTGCCGAACGGGTTGGCGGCAACCAGCGCGCCGACGGTCATGCCGCTTTCCAGCACCAACGAGGCCGAGCCGAGCCCGCCCTTGTAGTTCCCCGTGGTCGCCCCCGTGCCGGCCCCCGCCGAGCCCAGCGCAAATTCCTGCCCCGCCGCCGCGAAGGCCGCTGCCCCCAACGCGCGATAGGGGTTTTGCCCCCAATCCTTGTTGCCGCCATTGAGCAGGTCGAACAGAATCGCGGCGGGCACGATTGGCACTGTCACAGGGCCAACAGCAAAGCCGCGCCCGGCGGCGGCCAGCGCATCGACCACACCGCTTGCGGCATCCAGCCCGAAGGCCGAGCCGCCGGACAACACCAGCGCATCCACCGCCTGCACCATTTTATCGGGCGCGAGCAGGTCGGTTTCACGCGTGCCGGGCGCACCGCCCATAACACTGACCGCCGCGCAAAACGGCGCATCGCCCACCAGCACCGTGCTGCCCGATTTCAGGCCCGCATCCTGCGCATTGCCCACATAAAGCCCGGCCACATCGGTGATGAGATTGCGCGCGCCCACCCTCATATGCAGCGCCCCCCGTCAACCGGCAGGCAGATGCCGGTAATCATTCCGGCGGCATCGCTTGCCAGAAAGGCCGTCGCCTCGGCAATATCGGCGGGGGTGGAAAAGCGGCCTATAGGGATTGTGGCAAGGAATTTCGCGCGCACTTCCGGCGTATCCTGCCCCATGAAGCTTTGCAAAAGCGGCGTTTCACCGGCCACGGGACAGACGGCGTTCACCCGCACGCCCCTGGGTGCAAGCTCGACCGCCATTGATTGCGTCGCCGTCATCATCCAGCCTTTGGAGGCGTTATACCAAGTCAGGTTCGGGCGCGGCGAAATACCGGCCGTCGAGGCGATATTGACCAGTGCACCGCCCCCGCCCGCCAGCATCAGCGGCACGATATGGCGGGCGGAATGGTAAACCGATTTGGCGTTGACCGCGATGATCCGGTCGAACTCGTCTTCCTCCACATCGCCCATCGGCTGGGGCAAATGGGTAATGCCGGCATTGTTCACCAGAATATCACAGCCGCCGAATTCGGCCTGCATGTGCGCGGCCAGCGCCGCCCAGTCGGCGGCTTTGGACACATCGGCGCGGGCAGATCTTGCGCCATGCGCCGCCGCAACGGCCTGCGCGGCCTCGGCATTGATATCCACCACCAGCACCTGTGCGCCCTCGGTGGCGAATTTCGCCACAATCCCCGCCCCAAAGCCCGAGCCACCGCCGGTGATGAGCGCGCGTTTGTTCTTAAGCTGCATATGACCCCCATTTTCTGCGCCTCAGACTGCCAGACTGAACGGCAGGCGCAAGTGGCTTGTGAGGGGCGGCGGGCTTGGCTAATCTGCGCCAAACCAGCCAAAGGATGCACCATGTTTGCCCGCGAGAAGATAAACCACACGCCCCTGCCCCTGCCCGACCGCGCAAATATGTCCGATGCGGAAATGCTTGCCGCCTCTGCCGCCTTTTATGCGCATATCAAGAAGCGCCATTCGGTGCGCGATTTCTGCAACCGCCCCGTGCCGCGCGAAGTGATTGAAAATTGCGTGCTGGCGGCAGGCACGGCCCCGAGCGGCGCCAACCACCAGCCCTGGCATTTCGCGGCAATTTCCGGGGCTGAGATGAAGCACCGCATCCGCCTGCAGGCCGAGGCCGAGGAGCAGACATTTTACGATGGCGGCGCGGGCGATGAATGGCTGAAGGCGCTGGAACCCATCGGCACCGATGCCAACAAACCGCATCTGGACATCGCCCCCTGGCTGATCGTGGTTTTCGCCCAACGCTGGGGCCAGTTTGACGATGGCGCGCGGTTCAAGAACTATTACGTGCCCGAAAGCGTGGGCATCGCCACCGGCTTTCTGCTGACCGCGCTGCACACGGCAGGGCTTGTCACCCTCACCCACACCCCCAACCCGATGAAATTCCTGACCGAGGCACTGGGCCGCCCCGACAGCGAAAAACCGGTGATGATCATCGCCGTGGGACATCCGGCAGAAGATGCAACCGTGCCCGCCGTCGCCAAGCTGAAAAAGCCGCTGGGGGAGATCATGAGCGTGTTTGAGTGACCCGGCCCACCGGAACCACGCCGCCCCGGGCCTGACCCGGGGCCTCGACCGTGTGGCGGTTGTGCCATTGAATCGCGCCAAGCGATGCAAAACATGCTAGGCTTGCCACATGTCTTTCCAGCTTTCCGGCAATGCGGCCGAGATTTACGAGAATACATTGGTGCCCCTGTGGTTTGGCCGCTGGGCGCGCGAATTGTCGGACCTTGTCGCGCTGAAACCGGGCGAGGCTGTTCTGGATATTGCCTGCGGCACGGGCGTGACCACGCGGCTGGCTGCTCAGGCGGTTGGTGGCACGGGGCGGGTTGCTGGGCTTGATGTCAATGAAGGGATGCTCGCCACCGCGCGCAGCCTTGCGCCAGATAGTGCGATAGACTGGCTTTTGGCCGATGCCGCCCGAACCGGGCTGGCGGCAGGCTCATTTGATGCGATCATCGCACAACACGGCTATCATTACTTTCCCGACAAACCCGCCGCTTTGGCCGAGTTTTTGCGGCTGCTAAAACCCGGCGGGCGGGTGGCGCTGTCAATCTGGGCGGGGCATTCGCCCTATACAGCGGCGCTTTGCGATGCGCTTGCGCGCTATATTTCGCCCGAAATCGCCCAAAAGCAACACAGCCAGCGCGCGGCACCGTCGCCGGAGGAACTGGCCGCGCAGCTTGAAGCAGCGGGGTTTGGTGATGTGAATATCCTGCGGCAGGACTTGCAGATTGAGGTGCCGTTGGCGGCGACATTTGTGCCCCTGCACCTAGGCTCCATGCCCATCGCAGCCGCGTTTCATGGCCTGGATGACGCGGCCAAGGCGGCTTTGGCGGGTGATGTTGCCGATGCGCTGCAAGACTATGTGGTCGGCGATGCGCTGGTTTACCCTGACGCCGTGCATGTGATGACCGGTGTGAAGGTTTAGCACCGCGCCGCCCCGGGCTTGACCCGGGGCCTTGAGCAAATGGTCGAGGTCCCGGGTCAAGCCCGGGACGGCGCAGAGGGTTGGGTTGGGTCAACCGTGCAATGCCGCTACGGTTTTCAGGGTTGAGAACCCGTAGAGCGCCTCGAAGCCTTTTTCGCGGCCGTGGCCGGATTTGCCGGTGCCGCCGAAGGGCAGTTCCACGCCGCCGCCTGCGCCGTAATTGTTGATGAACACCTGCCCGGCCCGCAGTTTTTTGGCCAGCCGCATCTGGCGGGCGCCGTCGCGCGTCCAGATGCCAGCCACCAGCCCGTATTCGGTGCCATTGGCCAGTGCGATGGCTTCGGCCTCATCCTCAAACGGGATCAGCACCTGCACGGGGCCGAAAATTTCCTGCTGGGCGAGCGGGCTGTCGGGGGCCAGCCCCGCCAGCAGGCGCGGCGCGAAGTAGAAGCCGCCGGGCGGCAGATCAGCCGCCATAGCGGCGCGGGCAAGCTCGTGTTCGGGGGCGGTTTGGCCCAGAAAACCCTGCACGATATCGCGCTGGCGGGCCGAGATCAGCGGGCCGATATCGAGGTCATGCGCGGCGGGGCCAACGCGCAAGGCGCGGTAGCGCGCAGCCATCGCCTCGGCCACGCGATCATACACGCCGCGCTGCACGAGGATGCGGCTGGCCGCCGAGCAGGTTTGCCCCGCATTCTGCACGCCTGCATTGACCAGAAAGGGCAAGGCGGCGTCCAGATCCGCATCGTCAAACACCAGCTGCGGGGATTTGCCGCCAAGCTCCAGCGTGACCGGCACGAGGTTCTGCGCGGCGGCAGCCTGCACGGCGACGCCGGTGGCAACCGAGCCGGTGAAGGAAATGTGCTGCACGCCGGAATGGCCCGCCAGCGCCGCCCCCGCCTCGGGCCCCAATCCAGGCACGATGTTGAGCGCGCCCGCCGGCAGGCCGGCTTCCAGCGCCAGATCGCCGAAGGCGAGCGCGGTCAGGCAGGCCTCTTCCGCCGGTTTCAGCACGGCGGCATTGCCCATAGCAAGGGCGGCCCCGACCGAGCGGCCGATGATCTGCATCGGGTAGTTCCACGGCACGATATGGCCGGTCACGCCATGCGGTTCGCGCAGCGTATAAACGGTATAGCCCGAAAGATAGGGGATGGTTTGCCCCATCACCTTGTCGGCCGCGCCGCCGTAAAATTCCAGATAGCGCGCCAGGGCCAGCGCATCGGCGCGGGCCTGTTTCAGCGGTTTGCCGACATCGGCGGCTTCAAGCGCGGCCAGATCATCGGCGCGGGCGGCGACGAGGCGGCCAAGATCGGCCAGCATCCGCCCCCGTTCGGCGGCGGTTAGCGCGCCCCAGTCACCGGCCAGCGCGCCTTGCGCAGCGGCCACGGCGGCGTCGATATCCGCCTGCTGGCCACGGGCGATTTGCGCCAGTTCCTGCCCGGTGGACGGGTTGATCAGCGCCAGGCTTTGCCCGCCAAGCGGCGCCTGCCATTGGCCTTTGATCAGGCATTTATCGGTATCAAACCAGAGCGTCGTCATGGGCCTCAATCTCCAGATGCGGGGCCGCAGCAAGCAGGGCTGCGGTATAGGGGTGCTGGGGGGCGGCGAACACGGCCTCGGTTGCGCCGGATTCCACAATCCTGCCCGCCTGCATGACCATAACACGGTCGGTGATTTTGCGCACGACATGCAGATCGTGGCTGATGAACAGGTAGGACAGGCCGAAGCGCGCCGAAAGATCGGCCAGAAGGTCGAGGATTTGCGCGCGGATCGAAACATCGAGCGCCGAGACCGCCTCATCGAGGATGATGAGTTCGGGCCTGGTGATCAGCGCGCGGGCAATGGCGATGCGCTGGCGCTGGCCGCCGGAAAATTCGTGGATGTAGCGCGTGGCATCGGCGGCGGTAAGGCCCACGCTTTCTAGTGCTTCAGCCACAGCCTGCGCGCGCGCCGCGCCGCGCGGGGCATCGTCCATAAGGTGAAACGGCTCGCTTACAAGGCGGGCGACGCGGTGGCGCGGGTTGAAGCTGGCATAGGGGTCTTGAAACACCACCTGCAAATGGCGGCGCAAGGTGGCGGGCATTTTCTGGCCTGCACGCACTGGCTGGCCGTTGATGGCGATGGTGCCGCCCTGCGCCGCCTCCAGCCCCAGAATGGCGCGGGTAAGGGTGGATTTGCCGCAGCCGGATTCCCCCACGAGGCCAAGGTTTTCGCCCTTCTTCAAGGTGAAGGAGACATCATCCACCGCGCGGAACCGCCCCGGTGCGGCGAACAGGCTGGCGCGCGGCAGGGCATAGTCGCGCACAAGGTTCTGCACGTCGAGCAGCGGCACCTCGCCTGAATGCACATCGCGCTGGGGCTGATGGGCCGAGGCGCGGATCAGCGCGCGGGTATAGGGGTGGGCCTGGGTTGCGAACACCCGCGCGGTGGGGCCGGATTCCACCACCTCGCCCTTGCGCATGATCACCAGATCATCGGCCATATCGGCCACGACGCCAAGATCATGGCTGATGAGGATAAGGCCCATGCCATCTTCGGCCACCAGTTTCTTGAGCAGGCGCAAAATGCCCGCCTGTGTGGTGACATCCAGCGCGGTGGTCGGCTCGTCGGCGATCAGCAGGCGGGGGCGCAGCGCAATGGCCATCGCAATGACAACCCGCTGGCGCTGGCCGCCCGAAAGCTCGTGCGGGTAGCGTGAAAGCGGGAATTGCGCCGCCGCAAGGCCGACACGGTTCAGCGTGTCGCGGGCAATGGCGGCAGCCTCGGTGCGGCTGGCGCCACGGTGCAGGCGCACGGTTTCAGCCACCTGCGCGCCAATGGTTTTAACGGGGTTGAGCGCGGTCATCGGTTCCTGGAACACCAGCCCGATATCATCGCCGCGCAACGCACACATCGCGCGTTCGGATTTGTCGAGCAGGTTGGCGCCGTCGAGCAGGATGCGCCCGCTTGCCGTGGCCTCTTTGGGCAGAAGGCGGGTTATGGCATAGGCGGTCATCGACTTGCCGGAACCGCTTTCGCCAATCAGCCCCGTGATGCGCCCCGCTTTGGCGGCAAAGCTGACCTTGTGCAGAATCGGCACGGGGCCGATGGACAGGCTCAGGTTTTCAACGCGCAGCAGGCTCATTTTGCGGCCCTGTTCAGGCGCGGGTCGAGCGCGTCGCGCAAGGCATCGCCCAGCATGTTCAGCCCCATGACCATTGCGACAATCGACAGGCCGGGGGCCAGCACAAGATGCGGGGCAAGCGATGCCAGCGTCTGGCTGTCGGACAGCATCCGCCCCCAGCTTGGCGTGGGGGGTTGCGCGCCAAGCCCGACATAAGACAAAGCCGCCTCGGCCAGAATGGCGAGCGAGAACTGGATGGTGCCCTGCACGATCAGCAGGTTGGCGATGTTGGGTAGAATATGTTCGGCCGATATGCGCATTGCCCCCTTGCCGGCCACGCGCGCGGCAAGGATGAAGTCGCGCGTCCAAAGCTCCAGCGCCGCGCCGCGCGACATGCGCGCAAAGACCGGAATGTTGAAAATGCCGATGGCGATGATCGCGTTGATGGCCGAAGGGCCGAAAATGGCGGTGATGAGGATGGCGATGAGCAGGGCCGGAAAGGCGAAAACAAGGTCATTGCTGCGCATGATGATCTCATCCATCAGCCCGCCGCGGCGCGCCGCAGCCGCCAGGCCGAGCGGCACGCCAAGCCCCATGCCAAGGCCGACGGCAACCACCGCCACGGCAATGGAAACCTGCCCGCCAACCATGATCATGCTGAAGATATCGCGGCCAAAATGGTCGGTGCCAAGCCAGTTGGCGGCACTGGGCGGCTTGAGTTTGTTTGCAATTTCAAGGGTTTCGACATTATAGGGCGTCCAGACCAATGAGACCAGCGCCAGCATGATGAACAGCCCCACAAGGGCCGCGCCAATGATGAGCGGTGCGCGCCTCATGCCGCGCGCCTGCGCAAGCGCGGGTCGACCCAGGCATAGGCGAGGTCGACAAGGAAGGTGAGCAGGATGACCGCGAAGACCAGCAGCATGACCACGCTTTCAACGACGATCAGGTCGCGCTGGGAAATGGCCTGGAAGATCAGCCGTCCAAGGCCGGGCAGGAAGAACACCTCTTCGATGATGATCGCCCCGGCCAGCAAGAACGAGAATTGCAGGCCAAGGATGGTCAGCACGGGAATCATGGCATTGCGCAGCGCGTGGTGAAACAGCGCCCCGCCCGCCGTGCGCCCCTTGGCGCGCGCGGTGCGCATGAAATCGGCCTCAATCGTGTCGATCAGGCCCGAGCGCATGATGCGCGCCAAAATGGCCGCCTGCGGCAGGGCCAGCACAATGGCGGGCAGCGTGAGCGCGCGTATGGCTTGCAGCGGTTCATCCCATCCCGGAAAGCCGCCCGCGCGGAACCAGCCGTATTTGATGGCGAAAATCTGCACCATGATCACCGCAAACCAGAAATTCGGCACGGCAATGCCAAGCTGCGTGGCCCCCATGATGGATTTGTCGGCCCAGCCGCCACGGCGCGCGGCCGCGAGAATGCCCACCGG